>DAHUZM010000167.1 GCA_027306525.1 Acidimicrobiaceae bacterium | reverse complement strand
ATATTGCACTCCTTGGTCGTCGTCCAGAGCGTTAATCGATTCGTCCCTCGCCCTTCTGGTGCGCACCACGTTCGGCCATCTCCCGCTCGTGTTCGGCGACCGAGGCCCGTTCGGCTTCGGTCTGCTGCTCCAGCGAGGCCTCGGCCGCCGCCTCCTCTTCACGGGTCGCGGGGCGGTCGGCTTGGTGTTCCCTGGCGGCGGCGCGGTCCTCCGCGCCACGGGTGGCTCGGTCTGGGGTGGTGTCCGGTTGGGCCATGAATTGCCACTACCCGGGGCCGCGGGGCACCAAACGCGTTATGCCTGGCCCTCGATCTCCTCCCGGAGTTTGCGCAGGCTCGCCGTCAAGAGGCGGCTGACGTGCATCTGGCTGACGCCGATTCGCGCCGCGATCTCCGATTGTGTCAAGCCGTTGACGAAGCGGAGCTGCAAGATGACCTGCTCGCGCTGGGGGAGGGTCGCAAAGGCCGGCGTGAGCAGGGCGCGGTTGTCGACGTCGTCGTACGAGCGGTCCTCAACCCCGAGCGTGTCGGATCCGGAGCGTTCGTCGCGGCTGGGCGCATCGAGCGAGGCGGTGCGATAGCCGGACCCGGCTTCGGTCGCCTCAATGACCGCCTCCAGCGTCGCCCCCGTCGCCTCTGCGAGCTCGTCCATCGTCGGCGGTCGACCCAGCCTTTGCGCGAGTTCGCCGGTCGCCTGTCCGATCTCGAGATAGAGCTCCTGGATCCGCCGTGGCGCGCGAACTGCCCAGCCCTTGTCGCGAAAGTGGCGCTTGAGCTCGCCGAGAATGGTACGAGCGGCAAAGGTCGAGAACTCGACACCCCGATCTGGATCGAAGCGATCGACCGATTTGACGATGCCGATTGAGGCGACCTGCACCAGGTCGTCGAGCGGTTCACCTCGGTTCGCAAACCGGCGCGCCAGGTGTTGGGCGAGGCCGAGGTGTGCGGTGATCAGCTCGTCACGGAGTACCGGATCACGAGAGGCGGCGTACTGGACGAACTTCTCGCGATCGAAGCGAGTCTCGCGGGCCGCCTCGCTCATTCCACCGGCGCGTTCGAGTGCGACTTCTTGAACCATGTCCGTCGCGTGCCGTCCTCGACCTCGACGCCGTGCTCGTCGACGAGCGCCTCGAGCAGTTGCTCGGTGAGACTCGACGCGAGCTCGCTTCGTGTGTCGTCGACCCTCGTGTTCTTGGTGTCGGGTTCAAACGTGCAGTCCACGCGGATGGCTTTTGGCAGGAGTGCAAATCCGAGGTGCAGGCGGCCAGGGCCCCGGCCCTCAAATGCCGCGAGACACAGCTCTTCGATCGCGAGCCGAATGTCCTCGACCTCCTCGACGTCGAATCCGGCACGGGCGGCGATCGCAGCGGCGGTGAGCCTGGGGAGCGAGAGCAGCGCGGGCAACGCGGGGATCGACAGCTCGACGAGCTCGGCATCCTCGGACGCGCCTCGGGGTGTGGGCATGGGAGTCGTCAACGTCAAGAAAGGCGCTCAGTGATCTCGAACACCGAGGTCAGGCCGGTGATCTCAAAGATCTTGAGCAACCTCGGCGAGTCGATCACCAGTCGGAACTGGGTATTGCTTTCGCGGCAGCGACGAAGGGCGCCCACGAGCACCCCGAGTGCCGAGGAGTCGAGAAACGTGACCGAACGCAGGTCGACGGCCAACGAGGCGACATTCCCGGCGCACAACTCGTGGAGATGGCGGCGCAGCTCGGGGGCCGAGGCAACGTCGATCTCACCACGGACGACGACGAGCGACGTACCGTTCACCTCCTCCCTTGTGATCGTGACTTCGTCGTTCACTGTCATGACCTTCCTCGCTCCTGCACGTCCGTGCAGCTCACGACCACTCTCGCACACGCCAAAGACTCCGGCACACGACGCGCCGCTCGCTGCGGAGCCCCTTGCTTCGACGGCCCGCGCGGTCAGGCCAGGGCGAGCTCGAACCACACCACCTTGCCGTCCTCGATGGGGTCCGAGCCCCACTGGCTCGCGAGCATCTCGATGATTGCCAGCCCACGTCCGCTAGCACTTTCGGGCGCCGTCGCGAGCAATGCGGGAGCGATCGCGCTGTGGTCGACCACTTCGACCCGCAACCATCCGGCACGCCGGTGAATGGTCAACTCGAAGCGCCCACCACCGTAGCGGACTGCGTTCGCCACGCACTCGTCGACGAGCAAGACCGCCGCATCGTGGATCGCTTCGGGCTGATCCCCGACGCAGCGACCGGCGAGTTGGCGCGCACGCCGGACGTCGCGGATGCCACCGTTGATGCGCCACGTCGTGCCCGGGCTGGGGCCCGCCGCCCCTCCTCGCCGGTCTCGCGCCTGCGTCTCCTCGGACCGGGAGTCCGGATTCTCGGAGGCGGCGGGCGGCCCCGGCCGCTGCGCTGAGCGATCCGGGCCGCTGCTGCGACTCGCGCACGGCGGCACCCGCTGCGGTCACCAGCGATAGAAGCGATGGGAACCCGCGTTCGCCCCGCGCCCGATCGCGAATCCCACGATCCAGAACACGAGGAGCAGGACAGCGGCGATCCACAGCAGGTGCACGGCGAACCCGAGACCGAAAAACAAGAAGACGAGCAGCAATGCCAGGATGATGAGCACGTTCAGAGACCTCCCCTCTTGCTTTCTCGGCTCCATGGGTTCCCTGAGCTGCAGGGATCCAAACCCCGGCCACCCCAGGGACCCGCGTGGTGTCCGAGAACGTCTCGGTGGGTATCACCACCTTGACGTCGGGCGGTGCGCCGCCCGACGTGCGAGAACGAGGTTTCGAGGAGGTGACTCCAGATGGTGGTAACCGCTGCACCAGGCCGCGCTCGAAGGTGGTCGCTCAGGCATCGCGGCGTTCAATCGACCGCCCTCATGTCCAACGTGGGCCACTTCGGGATCGGGACGGTGAGCCTCCTGCTCATCGGGATCTCGGCGTGGGGCGGGATCATCCCCTTCGTCGGCCCGAGCTTTGGCTACAGCGCCGACGGCACCGGATCTTGGCACTGGAGCCTGACGCACGCGGTCGTGGCGCTCGTTCCCGGCGCGATCGGCGTGTTCATCGGGATCATGGTGCTGGCGGGTTCCCGGGGGCTCGTAGTCGGACGCGGGCGCATGAGCCTGGCCGGTGCGGGGCTGCTCATCGTGGCCTGCGGCGCGTGGTTCGTGGCCGGGCCCTGGGCGTGGCCGGTGATCGAGCACACCCGCTCGTACTTCGTCTTCGCTTCGCCGCTGCGCACGCTCGCCAACCTCGGCGGCTACGCGCTCGGCCCAGGCGTGATCGTTGCCTCGTGCGGCGCGTTCTTCATCGGGTGGGCCTCGCGTCACCAGAGCAATGCCGGCACCGTCGTCACCCGAGAGGCCACTGCGACGCCGACCGGTTCTGTCCCGGTCGAGCCCTGAACTCGGTCAAAGTGCGCGTTTGAGCGCTGGGCACGACCGGGTATGAGACGACACATGGGCACAGGACCCCCTCGTCGAGGGGGCCCTGTCGCGTCGGTGGGGCCGGCGAGAGCCACCGATGGGTGCTGACCTGTTGGGCGCTGACGAAGTGTTCGACGTGATCATCGAGATCCCCGCTGGCACACGCAACAAATACGAGTACGACGAGGAACGAGGCCTGCTGCGCCTCGATCGTCAGCTCCCGACGAACATGGTCTATCCCGCCGACTATGGGTTCGTGCCCCACACGCTCGCAGAGGATGGCGACCCGGTCGACGTCATGGTCCTGATCGACGAGCCCGCAGTCCCCGGGAGCATGCTGCGGGTTCGCCCGCTCGGCATGTTGTTGCTTCGCGACGAGCACGGTCCGGACCCCAAGGTGGTGTGTGTGCTCGCAGACCAGGCAGAGCGCGAAGGGCTGCGCGAACTCGATGACCTTTCACGACGCACGCTCGCCGAGATCGAGCACTTCTTCGATGTCTACAAGGACCTCGAGGACAAGCGCTGGACCGAGACCGGGGGCTTCGCACCGCGCGAGGCCGCGCTCGCGGAGATCGCGAGTGGACACGCCCGATGGTCGTCACGGGCCACCGGCGGGTCTCCGGGTGTCGGTAAGGTTCGGGAAGGGACGACTAGGCCTCGAGCTTGATCGCAAGGAGCGCGACATCGTCGTCTCGCTGTGGCGGAAGGGCGGCGACGACTGCGTCACACATCGCCGTGAGATCGACAAGGCGGCCGCCAGAGCCAACGGCCGCCTGCGCGAGGTCGAGCATGCCCTGCTCGCTGCCCTTCCCCCGCTCGTCGATCGCACCGTCGGTGTAGAGCAGGAGCGCTTGGTCGCTCTTCAGCCATCCCCGCCACTCGACCGGAGCTCGCGAGGGGACACCAAGTGGCGCGCTCGGTCTCACGGGCACGAAGCCCGCCAGGTCGGCCTCGACGAGGAGCGGCGGGTAGTGGCCGGCCGATGCCAGCGCAAGCTCGCCATTCTCCGGGTCGATCTGCCCGAAAACGGCCGTCGCCATGCGGTCGAAGTCGAGACACTCCCAGGTGTCTTGGAGCGCGGTGATCATCGCTGCGGGCGATGACACCCGGCCCACGAGCGTGCGTGCGGCGCTGCGGAGTTGGCCCATCAGCGCAGCGGCGTCGCGGTCGTGACCCGACACGTCGCCGATCATGAATGCGATCCGTCGGTCGGGGAGCTCCACGACGTCGAAGAAGTCACCCCCGACCTCCAGCTCTTCGGCCGCGGCCACGTAGCGGGTGTGCGTCCTCAGGCCGTGCACGCTCGGCAGCCGCCTGGGCAAGAGGGTCGACTGGAGGATGTGCGACGTGCGGTTGGCGATGTCGAACCGGCGGGCCTTGTGGACCACCGCTGCGACCTGCTCGGCCAGCTGCTCGACGAAGCGCACGTCGTCGGGCCCGAAGGAACGGGTTGTGGAGATCAGCGTGATGCAGCCGAGGGTGGCACCGTCGCTGCGCAATGGCACCGAGATGTAGGAGCGAAACCCGAGGGTCCTGGTGAGCTGCAGGTGCTCGTCGTCCTGGGTCGTCGAACGGAGGAACTCGTCTCTCACGCGGCGAGACCACCGGGTCTCGCCGGTCCTGATCACGGTCACCGCCGGGTGCTCTCCTCCCTCCTCGGGCGTGTAGCGGCTCCCGAGCCGTTCGACGAGCGCCTGACGCGACGGGTCGCCGTGCCGGGCGACCATGCGGGTGATGCGCCCGTCGTCGTCGGTGACGTCGATGAGGCAGATGTCGCCGAGTGCGGGCACCGCGACCGTGGCGAGCCGGTCGAGCGTGTCGGCCAGGTCACTGCCTTCGGCGAGGACCTTTGCTGCTCGTGCAAAGAACGCGCTCACCTCGGCCACCTGCACCTGGGCCGCCGACAGCCTGGCGCGGTCGAGGGCGAGCGTCACCTGCGCGACGACAGCGCTCAGGAATTCGCGCTCTTGGGCATCGAATTCCTCCGCCCGCCGGTAGACGGCGACCAGCACCCCCAGGCAGTGGCCGTGCAGCATCATGGGAACGACGGCGAGGCTCGAGTCCGGGAATGCCGCGCCGAGCGCCGGGAACCGACGCGCCGCCTCCTCGGGGTCGGCCACGAACAGCCCGACGTTTCGTCGGGCGACCTGCGCGATGGCATGGTCGCCGCCCAGGGAGAGACTCTTCAGGCGGGGCATCTCGCCTCCGCTGGTTGCAACGCTCATCGGGGCGAGCTCCCCGTTCTCGAGCAGCCAGACCGAGGTCGAGCGGATCTCGTGTCCCGAGGGTCCCTCCACCAGCGACTCGGCAAGAGCGATCGCCACCTCCTCGACCGTGTGGGTCGCCGCCAGCCGGGCGGTCACCGCCTGGGTCCGCATCAGTCGGTCGGCGAGGCGCTCGGCCTCGAGGCGGGCGGCGCGCTCGGTCTCGAAGAGCTCCACGCGCTCCATCGCCGATGCGAGACGATCCGCCACGAGCTCGAGGATGCTGACGTCGGTCCCGCCGAAACGATCGCGTTCATAGGCGCCGGCGTAGATCACGCCCAAGGGTTGGTCGTCGGACATGAGCGGCACGGCAGCAATGGAGCGCAGGCCACTGCCGCCGAGCCCGGGGCTCGCGACCTCGACCTTCGAGAGGTCGGCCACGATGAGCGGTCGCCGGTTGCCGAGCACCCACCCCGCCACGCCCTGGCCGGCTTGGATGCCGAGCGAAAGCGTCGTCTCCTCGCCGAGCCCGGTCGCCACGCGCGCCACCAGCTCGCGGCCCGCATCGTCCGCCACGAGCACCGCCACGGCGTCGACCTCGAGCGCCACCTTGAGCGACTCGATCGCCTCCTTGAACAGCGAGTCGAGGGATTCACCGCTCGTCGTCGAGTTCGCCGTGCGCGAGAGTGCCTTCCACCAGCGCCCGGCCGATGCGCCGGCGAGCTTGGCTGCAAGCTGGGCGGCCGCCAGTCGCTCGATGTCGAGGCGCCTAGGCCTTGGCATCGGACCCCGTCTCTCGGTGCCGAGGCGACCCGGACTCGAAGGAGCCCGCCACGCTCCCAGCATGACGCCCCACCGGGCCGCTGGCCACCGGAAGCCTCCAGGACGCCGATTTTTGGCCCGGTGGGCCCCCGGGTAGGGGTCCCACATGGCCACCCTCGCGAGGCGGCTCTGGGACGTGGTCGCCCGGAGGCCGCCGTTGAACCGGGACGGCGGAGGTCCCCTCGGGCAGCGACCCGCAGCGACCCGCCAGGCACCGGGGGAGAAGACACCCAACCCCGCTGACGAGGTGGACGAGTGGGGCTATGAGTCCTTTCCGGCGAGCGATCCGCCCCAGCACTGAGCCTCCGTCGCTGCGAGGGGTGGCGCAACCGAGGTAGCGCCCCCGAGCGGACTTCCGCGGTGGACGATATGGTGACCACTCCCTATGGCCGACCACCGTCTGGTCGACGAGGACTATCGGCGCCTGCTGGATCTGCGCACGGGCCTGCGAAGGTTCCTGCATTGGAGCGAGAGTCAGGCTCGCCTGGCGGGCCTGACGCCTGCGCAGCACCAGCTCCTTTTGGTCGTGCGGGGCCTCGAGAGCGACCCCGGACCAACGATCGGCGACGTGGCCGACGCCCTCGTGCTCCGGCACCACAGCGCGGTCGAGCTTGTCCAGCGCGCGGTGGCAGCCGGCCTCTTGACGCGGGCCCCCGATCGTGACGACGGGAGGGTGGTGCGCCTGGCACTGAGCCTCGACGGCCGCAACGCGCTCGAGCGCCTCTCGGCGCTGCACCTCGAGGAGCTGGAGCGGCTCGGCAGTACGTTGCGGCGGGCGTGGGAGGGCCTCGATGGGCGGGACGGCACGTCGGGGAAGCGCCGCTAGCCCGCGCCAGCGCGCCCGCACCTCTCGCCTCGCAGCTCCCACGATCGAATCGCCCATCTGCCGGTCCCTCTTCGGAACGACCGATGCGTCCTTGACTTGCGAAAGATCAGGCCCCGGCGGGCACCGGCTCGGGGGTCATGTTCGACATTCGTCGCACGCTCGGTATGGCGAGCACCGCTCCAATCGTGAGCAACAGCCAGGAGGCGCCGAGCCACAATGTGCCGTCCACCCCGAGCAGCGAGGCCACGGCGCCCTCGATCGCGAAGCCGATCGGCAGGAGCACCATCGATCCGAACCAGTCATAGGCACTCGCCCGCGAGAGGACTTCGGGGGGCAGCTGGCGTTGCATGGTCGTGTCCCAGAGCGGCCCGAACACGCCGAACCCCAGCCCGCTCACGAACCCCGCCACCGACATGGCGGGAAGCGGGGTGCGCAGCGCGAGCGTCACGAGGATCACGACCCATCCGAGCATCGCGAGCTCGCCCGCGACCATCGGGCGGCGGGGCTGGAACCGCAGCATGAGCGCGGCGCCGAGCGTCGCCCCAGCGCCCTGGCAGGCGAGCACGACGCCCCAGCTCACGGCGCCACCGAGCGACTGCTCGGCGACGACCGCGCCAAGCACGAAGAACGGCGGAAACGAGAGCAGCCCGAGCGTGCCGAATTGGCTGACGACGCTCCACAGCCAGGTCCTCGAGGAGAACGCGCGCCAGCCCGCACGGAGCTGATGCGCGAGCGAGCCCGGGTTGTCGGTCTCGGCACCCGCCCATCCGACCCGCAGCCCGACCAGGCAGACGGCGCCCACCGCGTACGAGGCGGCATCGCCGGCGACCGCCCATCCGCTCCCGACCGTGGCGACGAGGACCCCGGCCACCGCCGGGCCGATGAGGGTGCCCGCCGACTGGGCGGCCCCGTTCAGGGCGTTGGCCTGGTGGAGGGTTTCGGGTGTCGTGACCTGGGGGATCAGGCCGGTCATGGCGGGCGTGAAGAACGCGGTCCCGATCCCGACGGTGAACTCGAGCACGATGAACCCCCACAAGGGGGGCCGCCCGAGCAGCAGCCAGCAGGCGAGTCCTGCCTGGGCCGCGCAGCGCAGGAGATCCGATCCGAGCATGACGGCCCGGCGATTGACGCGGTCTGCGATGACCCCGGCCACGAGCAGGAAGAGCCCGAGCGGAAACACCTCTGCCGAGAGAACCCAGCCGACCTCAGAGGTCGAGCCTCCCCGGCCCAAGATGGCGAAGGAGAGGGCGACTGGCAGCATGCCCGTGCCGATGAACGACGTGGCCCGGCCGATGAAGTAGAGGCGAAAGTCGCGGTGCGCGAGGGCGCCGAGCCAACGGTTTGGAGGCATCGCCGCGAAGGTACCGGAGCCGGCTGGTTGCACGATCGGGCGCGAGGATGGGCGCAGAACCCCGCGACCTCGGAGGCGCATTGGTCGTGAGCCCGGCGAAGCTCGACCGTTATCAGGCCAAGCGCGATCCGGCCCGCACACCCGAGCCCATGGGACGAGGTCCGAGAGGCCGACCTGGCGGTGCTCCCTCCTTCGTGATCCAAGAGCACCACGCGCGTGCCCTGCACTGGGATTTCCGTCTCGAGCGCGACGGTGTGCTCGTGTCCTGGGCGGTCCCCAAGGGCGTGCCGTTCGACCCCAAACAGAACCACCTCGCAGTGGCAGTCGAGGACCATCCACTTGAGTACGGCAGCTTCTCGGGGGAGATCCCCAAGGGCGAGTACGGGGGCGGTTCGGTGTCGATCTGGGACAGGGGCACCTACGAGACCGAGAAGTGGTCCGAGCGCGAGGTGATGGTCGTCTTGCACGGAGCCCGCGTGAACGGGCGCTACGTCTTGTTCAAGACCGGCGGGAAGAACTGGATGCTGCACCGGATGGACCCCGCGCCCGAGGGTTGGGAGCCCCTGCCCGAGCTCGTCCGTCCAATGCTGTGTCGCGCCGGAGCGCTGCCTGTGCGCGCGCGTGGTTGGACTTGCGAGTTCAAGTGGGACGGCGTCCGCGCGATCATCTACGTCGAGGGCGGTCGCGTGCGGATCAAATCGCGCAACGACCTCGACATCACGGCTGCCTACCCCGAACTCCACGCACTCGGTCGGGCCCTCGGCTCGCGCTCCGCGATCTTGGACGGTGAGATCGTCGCGTTCGACGGCACGGGTCGGCCGAACTTCGGCCTTCTCCAGCAGCGCATGCACGTCCGCGGCGAGGCGGCGGCGCGCCGGCTCGCCCAGAGGACGCCGGTCAGCTACCTCGTCTTTGACCTCCTGTACCTCGACGGTCACCGCACGACGGGGCTCGCATATACGAAGCGTCGCTCGTTGCTCGAATCGCTCGAGCTCGCGGACGACCGATGGGTGACGCCCGCAACCTACGCGGGGCGCCCCCAGGCCGTGCTCGACGCGGCGCTCGCGGCCGGCCTGGAGGGAGTGGTGTGCAAGCGGACGAACAGCGCCTACGCGCCCGGTGCGAGGAACGGCGACTGGGTGAAGGTGCGCGGGTTTCGAACCCAGGAGGTCGTGATCGGCGGCTACACGCCCGGCAAGGGGAGCCGGTCGGGCGCCATCGGTGCGCTCATCATGGGGGTCCCCTCGGGGCGTGGGCTTCGCTACGTGGGCAAGGTCGGAACTGGGTTCTCCGATGCCCACTTGAAGGAGCTCGCGGCCCGCCTCTCCAAGCTTGTCCGCAAGACGAGTCCATTTGAGGAGGAGCCACCGAGATCCCAGGTTGCCGGGGCCACATGGGTGCGCCCGAGCCTCGTGGGCGAGGTGCGCTTCAGCGACTGGACCCGCGAGGGCCGGCTCCGCCAGCCGGCCTGGCGGGGTTTGCGTCCGGACAAGTCACCGACCGACGTCGTCGTCGAGTAGTCCCCTCAGAGGACGAGCGCCTTGGTCGGCGTCGCGAAGAGCTGGGGATCGGCCCTCCAGTCGACCCCCGGCACGTCGATGTAGAGCTCGACCTCGTTGCCGTCGGGGTCAGCGATGTAGAGGCTGTGGGTCACCGTGTGATCCGAGGTGCCGAGCACGGTCGCCCCCGCTGCCACGACACGATCGAGGGCGTCTTTCAGGTCCTCGTCGCTATCGCCGACCCGCAGCCCGAAGTGGTACATCCCGAGACGAGGGCCCGAGGGGATGGGCGCTGCGCCCGGCCCCACCTCGATGAGCAGGAGCTCGTGGTGGGTCCGGCCCCCCGAGAAGGCCGCGACCGGCCCGACGGGTGCACCCTCTTCGGGGATGATCTGGTGCCATCCGAGCACGTCGCGGTAAAAGCGAGCCGAGCGCTGCGCGCTCTGCACGTAGAGCACGATGTGGCCGAGTTCGCGCACTCCCATCCCGGCCTCCTTTCTTGTCCCTTTGCGTCGTTCCTTGCGACCGTCCCTTGCGATCAACGTCGGAGGGGTGGCGCCTATGCCTCGTCCTCGGCTGCGAGTGCGACCTCCACCGCCGGCTCGCCCTCCACCAGGACGAGCTCGGCCACGTTGCCCGCCTCGAGCAGGTCGCCTTGCGCGGCGCGGAGGGCGGTCAGGGTCTCTTCGGGGCCCGAGACGACCAGCCGGGCGACCGGCGCACGAAGGGAGCGCTTCTCGGCGGTCTTGGTCCTGCGCACCGCCGCCAGCACCCCGGCCACGGCGTCGAGCACGGCGGGGTCGTCGGTCGCTCGAACATCGAGCTCGACGGGGTCGGGCCACGGCGCGCGGTGAATCGACCCGTCCTGCCACCAGCTCCATACCTCCTCGGTGACAAAGGGGAGGAACGGAGCGAACAGCCGGAGCTGGACCGAGAGCGCGAGGGCGAGCGCGGAGCGCGCCGATGCGGTCGAAGCCGCGCCCGGCGCCTCGCCGCCATAGGCGCGGGACTTCACGAGCTCGAGGTAGTCGTCGCAGAACGACCAGAAGAAGCTCTCGGTGCGCTCCAGCGCCTGTTGGTACTGGTAGCTCTCGAAGGACGCGGTGGCCTCGCCGACGACGGTGGCCAGCCGGGCGAGCATCCCGCGGTCAATCGGCTCGCTGACTTCTCCGCCGGGCATGGCCCGACCGAGCACGAACTTCGAGGCGTTCAGGATCTTGATGGCCAGGCGGCGCCCCACGCGCATCTGCGCAGGGTCGGCTGCGGTGTCCGTGCCCAGTGCCGCGCTGCACGACCAGTAGCGCACGCCATCGGCCCCGTGCTCGGTGATGAGCGCCTCGGGCGTGATCACGTTGCCCTTGGACTTGGACATCTTCTTGCGGTCCGGGTCGAGCACCCAGCCGTTGATGCTGGCGTTCGACCACGGCAGCACCCCGTGCTCGAGCTGGCTCCGGAGGAGCGTGCTGAAGAGCCACGTGCGGATGATCTCGGGTCCCTGCGGTCGCAGGTCCATCGGGAACACCCGCTCGAAGAGGTCCGGGTCGTCTTCCCAGTTGCCGGCGATCATCGGCGTGAGCGACGAGGTCGCCCAGGTGTCCATGACGTCGGGATCCCCCACGAACCCGCCGGGTTGGCCACGCTGGGACTCGTCGAACCCCGGGGGGGCCTCGGACTGGGGATCGACCGGCAGGGAGTCCTCCTCAGGGGTGATGGGCCGGTCGTGGCGCACGACGCCGTCCGCGTCGAGCGGGTACCAGACCGGGAAGGGGATGCCGAAGTACTGCTGTCGACTGACCAGCCAATCCCCGTTGAGCCCGCCGACCCAGTGCTCGTAGCGGATCCGCATGAACTCGGGGTGCCAACGAAGCTCGGTGCCCGCCTCGAGGAGCGCCCGGCGCCGGTCCTCGTCTCTGGACCCGTTGCGGATGTACCACTGCCGGGAGGTCACGATCTCGAGCGGGCGCTCGCCACGCTCGTAGTAGCGCACCTCGTGCTCGATGGGCCTCGGGTCGCCTGCCATCTCGCCCGAGGCCGCCAGCAGCTCGGCGATGGCGCGCCGTGCCGCCTTCGTCGGCTTCCCGGCGAGGGATGCCCAGGCGCTGCGTGCCGCATCGGTTTCGAACCAGTCGGGGACCTCGCCTTGCAGGCGGCCGTCGCGCTGGACGATGGAGCGCATCGGCAGGCCGAGCTCCCGCCACCACACGACGTCGGTGCTGTCGCCGAAGGTGCAGATCATTGCGACCCCGGTGCCCTTGTTCGGGTCGGCCAAAGGATGCGCCACGACCGGCACTGCCACCTCGAAGAGCGGCGTGGTCACTTCCGAGCCCACGAGCGTCTTCCAACGCTCGTCGTCAGGGTGGACGACGACCGCCACGCACGCAGCCAAGAGCTCCGGGCGCGTCGTGTCGATCTCGAGGTCGTTCCCGTCGCGACGGTGGAAGCGCAGCTTGTGGTAGGCGCCCGAGGTCGGCCGATCCTCCATCTCGGCCTGTGCCACGGCGGTCTGCATGTCGACGTCCCACATCGTGGGGGCCTCGCTCAGGTACGCCTCGTCGCGGGCCAGGTTGCGCAGAAAGGCCCGTTGGGAGACCCGCTGGGACCGTCGGCTGATGGTGGTGTAGGTCTGCTCCCAGGCGACGGACAGCCCGACGTGGCGAAACACCTGTTCGAAGACCTTCTCGTCCTCGGCGGTGAGCCGGTCGCAGACCTCGACGAAGTTCCGACGTGACAGCGGACGGTCGGCGCTGGGGTCGGGCTCGATCGCAAGGCCGGCCTCGTAGGGCAGGCTCGGGTCGCAGCGCACCCCGAAGAGGTTCTGCACGCGGCGGATGGTGGGCAGGCCGTTGTCGTCCCAGCCGACGGGGAAGAAGACCTCCTTGCCCCGCATCCGCCAAAAACGGGCCACCGAGTCGAACTGGACATAGCCGAATACGGTTCCGAGGTGGAGCGATCCGCTCACGGTGGGTGGCGGGGTGTCAACGGAGAAGATGTCCGAACGGCTCTTCGATCGATCGAACCGGTAGGTGCCCTGCTCCGCCCAGACGCGATCCCACTTGGTCTCGAGACCCTCGAGCGAGGGCCGATCGGGCACCTCGCGCGGCGCGGCGGAGCTCTGAGTGGATGCCTGCATGATCGGGTTACCGTACCTTCGTGCTGCGGCTTCACGACACGGCCACGGGTACCGTGCGCCCCCTCGAGCTGCGGGATCCGGGCCACGTCTCGATCTATGCGTGCGGACTCACGGTCTATGACCTGCCCCACATCGGTCATGGCCGGGGCTGGCTCGTCTTCGACGTGCTTCGGCGCTACCTCAGATTCCGGGGTCTCGAGGTCCGCTACGTCTCGAACGTCACCGACATCGACGACCAGATCATCGAGCGGGCGGCAGCCGAGGGGCGCTCGGAGTCCGAGGTGGCCCGACAGTTCGAAGATGCGTGGTGGGAGGCCTCCGATGCCCTCGGGGTCCTCCGGCCCGACGACGCGCCGCGTGCCACCGAGTACGTGGAGCAGATGGTCGCCCTTGTCGCGGAGCTCGTCGAGCGAGGCTTCGCCTACGAGACGTCGACCGGCGTCTACCTGAGCGTCGAGAAGGTCGACGGCTACGGGTTGCTCGCGCATCAGTCCCTTGCATCGTTGAAGGCGGGGGCGCGCGTCGAGATCGACGCAGAGAAGCGCTCACCCGTCGACTTCGTGCTCTGGAAGAAGGCCAAGCCCGGTGAGCCGACGTGGGAGTCGCCCTTTGGTCCGGGCCGGCCCGGTTGGCACACCGAGTGCGTCGTGATGTCCCTCGATCTTCTGGGCGAGGGTTTCGATCTCCACGGCGGAGGGGTCGACCTCATGTTCCCGCATCACGAGAACGAGCGCGCCCAGGCCGTCGCCTTAGGGAGGAAGTTCGCGCAGCACTGGATCCATTACGGCTGGGTCATGGTCGGCGCCGACAAGATGTCCAAGTCGCTCCACAACTTCGTCACGGTCGCTGACCAGCTTGCCCGGAGCGATCCGCGCGCCTACCGACTGCTCGTGCTGCGCTCCCAGTACCGCTCCCAGATCGAGATCACCCCCGAGACGAGCGCAGATGCCGGGCGGGCGCTCGAACGCCTCGACGGCCTGGCGCGACGTTTCGAGTTGCACCAGGCCGTGGACCTCCAACGAGAGGCGCTCGGCGCCGACATGGCCGCCGAGGTGACGCCACCGGAGCTCGAGCGATTTGTGTCGCACATGGACGACGACCTCGACACGCCCGGAGCATTGGCGGGGATCTTCGACGCGCTCAGCCGGGCGCACGCGCTCGGCGACCGCGGGAAGACTGACGAGGCGCGAGCCCTCGCGCGCTCCGTGCAGGTGCTCTGCGGGGTGCTCGGGATCTCGCTGCGGGCTCGGGACGAGCTCCCCCTCGACGCGCAAAGCGCTCGGCTGGTGGCCGAGCGCGACGATGCGCGCTCGAGGCATGACTACGCACGCTCCGATGCGATCCGAGACCGGCTGACGGCGCTCGGTTGGATCGTCGAGGACGGGCCGGCGGGCACGACCCTCAGGCGCTGAGGCCGAGAGCACCTCCTCACCCCGTGAGGAGGTGCTCTCGTGTTAGCGTCCGCGCAGCGGTGGGTGGGTTTCGCCCGCCGTTTGGGTACGGGTACCGGACCCGCGCAGTCAGCATCGGTGTTGCCTTGGCAATG
>DAHUZM010000161.1 GCA_027306525.1 Acidimicrobiaceae bacterium | reverse complement strand
ATCCCGTCGGCCCGCCGATTGGCCCGCGCCACCATCACCGCCGCGTTCCACCGGACGTAGTGGCGGATGCGCGCTTCGAGGGCCTCGTCGCCGGGGAAGGCCGGCTCTGCCTCCGGCGGGATCGTGTTCACGTAGTCGGTGACCGGAGCTCCAGGGACCGTCGACCCGAGCACTCGGGCTCGTGCCGCCACCACCCCGAGCACTCGGCTCGCTCCCTCCGGGCCGTGAGCCGCCACCACGGCGTCGACCGAGTCCCGCCACTCGACCAGCTCGGTGGCGTCGACGTCCGTCCGAACCGTCGTGTCATGCGCCATGACCGCCTCCAGTTTCGCTCGCAGGACCACCCACCCGGCAAGGGGGGTGCCAGGTAGTTCGGGATTTCTGTAGTTCAGTATAGAAACCGTCGAACATCGGGGCTCCGCCGGCGAACCCAGCGCGCCGCGCCGCAGTGTCCGACCGCCGGGATGCAACCGGTTGCCACCGACCTGGAGCCGTGGGTACGGTGACCTCATGGGCGATGCCGAGCCGATCATCCGAGTGGCGGCGGTCCAGGCGGCGTCCGTCTTCTTGAACCGGGAGGCCTCCACTGCGAAAGCCTGCGAGCTGATCCGGCGCGCCGGTGGGGCCGGCGCACAGCTGGTGGCGTTCCCCGAGGGCTTCATCCCCGCCCACCCGCTCTGGTTCCACTTCCATGCGGCGACGAGCAAGGTGGCGAACGATCTCAGCGTCGAGCTCTTCGAGAACGCCGTCGAGATCCCCGGACCCCAGGTGTCCCTCCTCCAGGAGGCGGCGCGCGACGCTGGCGCCTACGTGGTCGTCGGGATGTGCGAGAAGCGCGCCGGCACGTTCGGGACCCTCTACAACACCTTGCTCTTCCTCGGCCCCGACGGCCAGGTGCTGAGCCGGCACCAGAAGCTCGTTCCCACGGTCGGCGAGCGTCTCGTCCACACGCCCGGGGAGCCGAGGGGCCTAGTGCCGGTGCGGGCGAGCTTCGGCGCAATGAGCGGGCTGATCTGCGGCGAGAACTCCAATCCGCTGGCCATCAGCGCGCTCACCATGCAGTACACGCGGGTGCACGTGATGAGTTGGCCCAGCCACTTCCCGACGTCGGGTGCCCCGTTGCGACAGCGCGTGCTGATCGATTCCCAGGCCTTCGCTCAGATGACCAAGGCCTTCGTGGTGAGCGCCTGCGGGACGGTGGACAAGCGCGCCATCGAGCGCCTCCAGGTGAGCGAGGACCAGGAAGCGTTGCTGCGGAGCGAGGACTTCTGCGGTGGCTCCACGATCGTGGCACCCGACAGCTCAGTGGTCGCCGGCCCCCTGGGGCCCGAGGAGGACATCTTGTATGCCGACCTCGACCTCGAGATCGGCGTGCGCATGAAGCTCCGTCATGACTTCGCCGGCCACTACAACCGGCCCGACGTGTTCCAGCTGCACGTGCACCTCCCAGCGGCCAACCTCTTCGACGTGTCGCCCTCACCGGCACTCGGCCAGCCGGCGGCCGACGGGGAAGCGGCGCCGGCACTGGAGAAGCACGACGAGCTGTCGCTCCCCGCCGCGGAGCGCGCGGCCGTGGGCCCAGACGGAGGGGAGCAGGTCCCGTGATGCCATCGGCACCTACGAGCTCGTGGCCGGCGGTGGGAAGACCAGAGCACCAGCGCGCCGAGCGGACGCTGTGCCGGCTGCCATTGGGCGACGTCGGAGATGGCGGGTCCCTGGGCGGCCCGGACACCGGCCTCGGCGCCCAGCTACGAGCCGTCGTGGGAGCGGCGCGCCGGGACCGCGACCGTTCACGTCTCTTGTGGCACGACTTCGAGGTCGCCCCCACCGACCTGCTCATCACCCTCTTGGAGCTCGGCTACCGATGCTGGGCCCGCCCGGCGGCCAGCGGCGTGCGCCTCTTCATCGAGCCGGACGGCTCCGTGCCACGCGACGGCTGGCGGCTCAAGGCCGGCTCGTCCACCCATTCACTGGCCTCCACCGAAGCCGGCCGGGTCTACACCACCACGACTGCCGACCGTGTGGCGGTCCTCGACGCTTCCAATCGCTCGGTGCTCGACCACCTGCGTGTCGGCTCCGACCCCCAGCACGTGATGATCTCGCCCGACGGCCGGTGGCTCTACTCGGCGAATTGCGCGTCGGACGACGTGACGATCGTCGACCTCGGCGATCACCTGCTCACGGCGACCGCTGCGGTCGGACGGGGGCCGATCCTTCCCTGCGTGGCACCCGAGGGTGACCTCGCCTGGGTCCCGAGCCGGGCCGACTGCTCGGTGAGCGTGGTCCGTCCCGACGGCTCGACGGCCGCTACCATCGAGGTCGGCCTCAGCCCCCACGACATCGAGCTGTCACCGGACGGCCGCTGGGCGTACCAGCCGAACCAGGGGGACGGGACGGTTACGGTCGTCGACGCCCGCGCACTGCAGGTGGAAGCGACCGTGGCGGTGGGTACCGGGCCGTGCCATGTGGCCTTCACGCCCGATGGCACCCACGCGTGCGTCGCGAATACCCTGTCCGACGACGTGAGCGTGGTGCGTGTCGAGGACCACGCCGTGGTCCGTACCCTCCCGGCGGGGCAGGGGACGCACGTGCCGCTCGTCACGCCCGACGGGCGGTGGCTGGTAGCCGCGGACTTCATCTCCGACGACGTCTTCGTGTGGGACGCCACCACCTTCGAGCCGAGCGGCGTCGTGCCAGTAGGTCGGTACCCCCACGGGCTCGCCCTGAGCACCGACGGGCGCACCCTGGTGGTGTCGCACACCGGCAGCTCGGCAGTGTCCATTGTGGACGTCCCGACGTCACGCCTGGTTGGGCACGTGGAGGTGTCCGGTGCCCCGGGGCACGTCGCCTTCGATCCCGAGGGCGAGTGTGCCTTCGTCGCCTGTGAGCGCTCCGAGGTGGTGGCCGTGATCGACCTCGAGGGGCGCCAGCTGATCGAGCTCGTCGACGTGCGAAGCGACGGCTCCTCCGAGGGCTGCCCCGGCCCCCCGAGCCGATGAGGGGACCAGGCAGCGTGACGGGCAGGATCGGCCGACGGCAAGCGAGCGCCGGCCGAGAGCGATTGCCCGCGTCCTCAGGGGTGGCCGGTCGAGGGAGGACCACAGGCATCCCGGCGGATGGTCGTGACCGGGGATCGCGACGGACGGTTGACGGCGATGACGTCCCTGGTTATCCTCAGCCACTAGTGGAAATACCGCCGTCCGCCCGCCGTGGTGGGAACTGAGCGCGGTGCTCGTCCATCAGGCGCTTGCACACCGGTGGCGCTCGTCGGCGTCGTGGGGCCGTGTCGGTCGGAAGGGGTCCTCACCATGAGCGATGGAGCTCGGGTCCTCTCGGTGAACGTCGCGGCGCCTATGCGCAATGACATCAAGGCGGTCGGCTTCACGGGCATCGACAAGCGCCCGACCGATGCGAGCGTGATGGTTCGGGCTCCGGGCCCGCGTGGTCAGGGATCTGGCAGTGGCCTCGACGGCGACCGAGTCTTCGATTCCGTGCACCACCAAGGCGATGACCGGGCCGTCTGCGTATACGCCCGGGAAGACCTGGACTTCTGGGAAGGCGAGCTCGGGCGGCCCCTCGCATATGGTGCGTTCGGCGAGAACCTCACGACGACGGGGATCGACGTCACCGGCGCGTTGCTCGGTGAACGGTGGCGCGTCGGGAAGGCCCTCGTGCTAGAGGTCACCCAGCCGAGGAACCCCTGTACCACGTTCCACAACTGGATGGGCGGGCACGGATGGCTCAAGCGATTCACCGACCATGCCGTATCGGGGTGCTTCCTACGTGTGCTCGAATCCGGGCACGTTCGAGCTGGTGATCCCATTTCTGTCATCAGCCGCCCGTCGCACGACGTGACGGTCGGTCTCGCCTTTCGGGCGCTGACGCGCCAGCGCGAGCTGCAGGCGCGCCTGGCAGCGGTCGAGGGCTTGACGTCCGACATTGCCGACGAGACGGTCAGCAGCTGGGCGGCGCGCCTACCGGGACTGCGCCAGATGCTGGCAGCGCGTCGATCGGCGTCGTGCATGGACGGGGACTCCGACTACGCAGCGCCGGCGGCGGATCTGCCATAGTGCAACGGCGGTCGCCGGAGTCACCGTGATGACCTGTCGGCCGCACAGTCGTGACGGGTGAGAAGGCGAACGACAAGGGAGGGAATCGCAGATGGACAAGCGCATCATCGAGCCGCGACCGTGGATGGTCGGTGCCGGCTTCGTCCCGGCGGTCGAGGTACGCGGGGCGGAGAAGGTGCTCTACGTTGCCGGCGTCGTGTCGGTGGACGCGACAGGCGCGCCCTTGCACGAAGGTGACATGCTGGGCCAGCTGATCGAGGCCATCGACATCCTCGAGGCTGTGCTGAAAGAAGGCGGCTGCTCGCTCTCCGACATCGTCCGCCTCACCACCTACACGACCGACATGGACGCATTCCGCCGGGTGCGACCAACCGTCCAGAAGCGGTTCGACGACGCGAACTGCCGCTACGCCGCTTCCTTGATCGGCGTGGCCCGGCTGGCTCGCCCGCAGGACCTCCTCGAGCTGGAGGCGACCGCCGTCGTCTGACGGCGACGAGTACGTACACCCGCGGGCACCGCGGACGCGCTCACCTCGTGCATGAAGTTGTGCCAACGCAGGCGGGCGCCCTGAGGCCCGGCGCGTCCCGGCCGCCACGCCGGCCGGGACCCCACGATCGCTCGGGACGAGCACCCGTCGACCCCGGACCGGCGCTGCCGGGACGACTCTGGTTCAGACCGTCCAGGTGTTGAGCACCAGCGCGTGCTCCCGGTGGGCCTGAATCGTGAAGTCGAGCACGTCACGCGGATTGATGGGCTGGACGCCAGGCATCATGTCGATCTCGCGCATGCCATAGAGGGCGGCGGCCGAGAACCGACAGGCGTACACGTGCCCTCCCTCGTCCATGATCGTCTGTAGCTGCTTGTTGTACGACTGGTTCCCGGGGAACGCCTCGTCCCCGACGTTCGGGTAGCCACGGGTGGCAGCCGCCATCAGCGACCCGGGCCCGTACAGAATGAGGTGCGTGTCGAAGCCCTTTCGGCGGATCCTAGTGCACGTCAGCATGTTGACGAGGCCGACGGAACCCTCGAAGGGCACCGTATGCATGAAGATGTACGCCGACTGGCCTTCCTCGGCCTGGTAGTCGGGCAGCACCTTGTGCTCGTGATCGACGATCGCTGCACCCTTCTGCACCCGTTCGCCTGCAATCTCTGCCATATGTCCTCCCCTTCTCTCTGTACTGCCTGTCGAGGTTGGCTGCTCGCTCCGGAGGCGTTGGCGCCCGCGCTCGTGACGATCACACGGCTGGCGGGCGCGTCTTCCGCTCGCGGGGGTGCCACTCGCGGCGGTGGCTGCCGGGCATCGCCCGGATCACGCTGGACCGCACGGCCCACGGCAAATGCCGGTAGGCGGGCGTGAACACCTTCGAGAAGAACCACTCCCGCGCCCCTCTGCCCGGCGGGAGCGTCGCGACCCCGTAGCGACGAGCGACCTCGTCCTGCGCATCGCGCAGCAAGTAGTGCTCCGCATTGGCGCGAATCACTCGGCTGAACGACACGGGCTTACGGGGCAACGTTGGACAGGCCGTTCTGCGCGGCGGCAGCGATCGGCTCTCCGAGGGCGCCGATCGGCGGCGAGTAGACGTTCTCCATCCAGGCCAGGTCCTCGAGCGTGATCCCCGTCTTGACCGCCATGGCCAAGAAGTCGGCCCGCTCCTTGATGCCCTCCTGGCCGACGAGCTGAGCTCCGATCAGGCGGAGGGACCCGGGCTCCGCCAAGAGCTTCACCCGCAGCTTCTTCACCCCGGGGTAGTAGCGGGCCCGCGAGATGCCCTCGGCGATTCCCACCACGTGAGGGACCCCGAGCGCCGTCGCCAGCGTCTCCCCGAACGACACGCCGCCGATCATCCACTTCCCCGCCACCATCCCCCACGGCACGTACACCGGTTGGTATCGGCGGTGACCGCCGGCGGCGTTGATACCGGCCACCTTGCCCTGGGCGTAGGCGTGACTACCCGAGAGGCCCTGGATCGGCACCATGGTCACCCCGTGCACGAGCTCGCAACAGTCCCCTGCCGCGTAGACACCGGGCCGGGAGGTCACCATCGTCTCGTCGACGACGAGCCCCCCGGTCGAACCAGTCTGCAGCCCGGCCGCTTCGGCCAGCCGGGCGTTCGGGACCTTGTTGGTGCACACGACGACGAGGTCCGCCGGGATCTCCCCTTCCGACGTGCGCACCGCTCGCACCTTCGTCTCCCCGACGAAGCGCTCGAGGGTCGTGTTGAAGTGAAGCTTCACCCCCATCTCGGCCCACGATTCCTGTACGGGGCCGACGATGTCGGGGTCAGTGGCCTCGGCCAGCGCCCAGGGGTGGGGGTCGACCAAGTGCGTCTCGATCCCCCGATGCGCCAGTGCCGTCACCATCTCGAGGCCGAGCGGCGTTGCCTCGATGACCACGGCCGTCTTGACCAAGTCGAGGACCTTGTCCCACTCCATGGCGCGCCGGATGTTCTTCACGTAGTAGAGGCCCTGGAGGTCGCTCCCCGGCACGCCCGGATCGGCGTAGTCGAACCCGGTGCACACCACCAGGCGGTCGAAGCCGACGGGCTGGCTTCCGGCGATCGCCACACGCCCGGCGGCGAGGTCGATCGACTCCACGACCGTTGTGTAGCGGATGTCGATCCCCTGTTCGACGTAGTTCTGCTTGCTCGCCAGGAACAAGGCCTCGAAGTCGGGGATCTCCTTGCCGTGGACATAAGGAATTCCGCACGGGCTGTAGGCGGCGTCCTCGAAGTCGGTGAAGACGACCACCTCGCCGCCCGGGTCGGCAGCCTTGGCGGCCCCAGCTGCCCCAATCCCGGCGGCGCCCGCTCCGACGACTATCGTCCGTGCCGACATGCGTCCTCCGTCGCCCCTGTTCGAGGGGAATTCACTATACGATCTGCAGCGATTACTTTTCTACGATACCTCGGGTGGCCCGTCAAGTGGCTCCCGCCGGTGGCACAAGGCAGCCGACCGAACAGCAAGGAGCATGGAGTGACCCTGTCCACCAGCCCGCCCTCCCAAGCCAAAGAGAGCGGCCTCGATGGCCTCCAGCAGATCGTGAGCTCGATCGGCCCGAAACTTCGGGAGCTGCGCAAGCAGCGCGGACTGTCGCTCCAACAACTTGCCGAGCGGTCGGACGTCTCTGCGGCCGCCATCCACAAGATCGAGCGCAACGGGATGGTGCCGACGATCACGACCCTGCTCAAGTTGGCAGGCGCGCTCAACCGCCCGGTATCGTACTTCGTCGACGAAGAGTCTGGGGACGTGCGCCCCGTCGCCTACACCACGGCCACACAGCGCCGGACCCTCTACACCTCCCATCAGGGGATCGACCTCGCCGCCATCTCGGGGCCCTATGGCCGGTTCTTCCTGGCGGGGGCGGTGGCCACCATCGACCCCCATGCCAGCAGCGGGGACAAGCCCATGGAGCACCCCGGAGAGGAGCTGGTGCTCGTGCTCGAAGGTGACTTCGACGTCGAGGTCGACGGTGTACCCTTCCAGCTGCACGAGGGCGACGCGCTGCACTGGCGAACCGATCGCCCGCACAGCTGGCGCAACTCGACGTCGGCGCCCGCTCGTGCCGTGTGGCTGGCGCTGCGCCCCCTCTGACCGACGAGTCGCAGGCTCGACCCCGATGACCAGGCTCAGCCGACGGCGCGGACGGAGGAAGTGAACGAACGGTAGAGGGCTCGATGTCGATCGGCGCTCGCTGACCAGGTGAAACCGGCGGCAACCTGCCTTCCGTGCGCGATGCAGCCGGCCCGCAATCGTTCGTCGACCAGCAGCCTCGTCACCGCGCCGGCGATGGCTGCGGGGTCCGCCGGGGGCACCAGCAGCGCATCGCGCCCGTCGACGAGGTACTCGCGAAATACGGGGAGCTCGGTCGCCACCACAGGAAGCCCCGCTGCCATGGCCTCGATGACGACGAGCCCGAAGCCCTCCTTGACGGAGGGAAAGGTCAGCAGATCGGCGGCGCGGTACCACGCCGCGATCTCTTCCTCCGGCACGGTGCCCACCTCGACGAAGTCGTCCCCCACCACGAGATCGAGCGATCGTGCGACGTCGAGGGCGTGCTCCCGATAGCCGCGGTAGTCCTGGAACGAGTGCCCGCCGACGATGGCGAGCACCGGGGGCCTCGTGGCCTGCACCTTCAAGATGCTGAGCGCCTCGAGCAGATAGGTGCTGCCCTTCCGGGGTTCGATCCCGCCGACGGCGAGCAGCAAGGGCCGGTCCTTGGCGCCGACGCGCGCTCGCAGGGCCTCGACGAGCCCGGCCGTAGGTCGGCGCGAGAACCGAGCGCCGTCGACCCCGTTGGGTACGACGTCAGCCCGCACCCCGTAGTCCCGATCGAGGATCTCTTGCCACTGCCGGGAGACGACCAGGACATGGTCCGGTTCGACGATGGCTCGCTCCTGGCACTCGATGAGCGCCGGAGTGGTGAAGTCGTCCACGTGGTGAACGGTCCGCACCACGACGACCGGAGCACCCTCATCGCGCACCCTGCACGCCGCTCGCGCGGCGATGCAGTCCTGGGCGTGCAAGATGGGCGGAAGCTGGTCCTGCCGATCGGACAGGCTCTTGGCCAGCGCATCGACGGACCGGAACACTCGCTGCTCCAGCGTGGTCGCACGCTCGGGTGGGCTGACGAAGTGGCATGGCACCGACACGGAGCGGAAGAACCCGACCGCCGGGTCGCCGAGCGCCACGAGCTCGACATCGACGCCGCTCCGGGCGAGCGCCTCTCCGAGGTGCACCGTGTGGACGACGCCACCTCTCGGCTTGGTCGAGTAGGTGAGAAACCCGACTTCCCGGCGACCGCTTCCCCCGTTGCTCAGCACCGCTCCCTCACCAGCTCCGGACGGCGCGTGGCCACGGCGGCCGCTACCAAGCTTGCTCGCGTCGCCGTCGGGGCGACGATACAGCCTGCTTCCGCCAACGCCTGCCGTTGGCGCTCGAGGCCCTGTGGATCTGAATCGGTCCCGAGCACGTACGCCACGACCACCGGACCGCCGTTGCCTTGCAGCGTGGCACAAGCGGGCGCCAAGACCGACGCCGGATCGGGATGGGCACCGTACCCGATGACCACGTCCAGCATGACGACCGCGACCGTGGGGTCATCCGCCGTCGCCTTCAGAAGTTCCATGCGTGCCTCGGGATCGATCATCGGATGCGGACGGCCCTTCGTGTACTCCTCTTCACCCAGATCCAGCAAGAGGTGCGAGCCGGGCGGAGGCTCGGCGCGGTAGCGCTCGTCGACGGCGATGTTGGAATAGACTGGGCCGCAGTAGGCGCCGAGCAAGGTCAGTGCCTCGTAGCAGAGCGTGCCGCCGGAGAACAAGCCTCTGATGCTCCGCCTTTTCGTGTCCAGGTGGTCTGCCCGTGCCGCCGCCTGCTCCAGGTCTCCTACGAGGTCCGGCGCCTCCAGGCCCAAGTGCCGGAGCGTCGCCAGCACTCCTGCCTCCAGGCCCGACGTCACCTCCGCCCCTTGGCCCAGGTCAAGGGGATCCTGCAGGCCCGGGAGGGCGGCGACCACTCGCGTCGATTTCGCCGCGCCGACAGCCGATCGTGCCGCTGCCGGTGACGGCGGCTTCGAGACGAGGAGGATGACCTCGGTGCTCGGATCGCCGTCGAGCAAGGCCACTGCCGAGCGAGCCATGCGACCACCGACCGCTTCGGTGAGGTCCCGTCCCCCGACGCCGATGACCTGCGACACCCCCGACCCCCACTGGTGGAGCAGGGACATCACCTCTTGGGCGCCGGTCCCAGCGGCTGCCACCACTCCGACCGGCCCTTGGCGCACCGCGTTGGCGAAGCCGAGCCCGCACCCGCCCAGCATCGCCGTGCCGGCGCCGGGCCCCATCACCAGCCTTCCGAGGCGCTCGGCCCGCTCCTTCAGCTCGCGCTCTTCGTCGAGTGGGACGTTGTCGCTGAAGAGCAGCACGTCGAGCCCAGCGCTCATCGCCTTGTGCGTCTCCAGTGCGGCGTAGGGGCCCGGGACCGAGATCACCGCCACGTTGGCCGCGCCCAGCAGCTCTTTGGCCTCTTGGATGCTGTGTGCCCGCCGTGCTTCCGCGGGCGCGGCACCCGAGCCCTCGCGACCGAAGAGGGCCCGTTCGCCGGCTTCGATCGCGGCGTCGGCGTTCGCCGCGTCCTCCGCGTGAACGGTCAGTACCAGATCGTTCGCCGAGGACCGGTCGAGCGCGGGATCGGCGAACCCCTCCTCGGCCAATTGTGCGAGATTGGCGGGCGTGGCCATGACCGCGCTCGCATAGTCGACACCGGGCGATTCCTGCATCGAACGCGTTGCCTTCAAGAGCAGCACGGAGTCGAGATACGTATCGGGATGAGAGACGACCCGTTGCACTCTTCACCTCACAGTTCGGCGGCCGACAGCGGTCGCTCGCGCTCGCGGGGTACCGCCCGGGCGAGCTGTCGACCAGTGGCCCACGGGAAAGGGCCCACAAATTGTAAGATAGTGTATTTGCTGTCTAGCATAGTAGAGATGGGATCTCAGGCGCGGGTTGGCTCGGCGCTGGCCACGAGACGGTGGCAGGAGGCGGAGACGCGCCTGTACGCAGGCCTTGTCACGGCGCCAGATCTCCTCGTGCAGGCCGTCGCGCTCGTCGGGCGGATCGCCGATCACCTCCGCTCCAGCGCCGACGACCTCCCGTCGCTCTGCCAAGTGAGCGAGGAGCGTCACGTGCTGTTGAGCAGGCTCGGTGGCAGCCCTCCCGAGGCGCTCTCGTTCGAGACGTTGGTCGAGGCGGCATGCGCTATCCGGTACCGGGAGCTTCGCGCAGAAGCGGCGCGTGCCCACCTGCGACATGCGGTCCGACACGGCATTGCGCACGGCCTCACATGGGTGAACCTCCGTGGACCCTCTGGTGTCGGTCTGCCAGGGACCTTGCCGGGGTACAGCACGTGTGCCGGTCCAACCGGTGCCGGTTGCCACCTCGCAGTCCACGCTCCCAGCGGGCTCTGCGTGGTCGCTGCCGTCGAGCAGGACGGCGAGACCGGAGCTCCGGTCTTCGTCGCCCGTGTGGCCGCCGTCGACGCCGCGACCGGGGACCTTCGTCGCCCTCCTGAGGGCCTGGATGGCGAGTTGCGGGCGACGACGCCGGAGGACCATGCGCGCCACCAGGCGACGTTGCGCCAGCGGATCGGGTCGATGACGACAGCCGTTTCCGATAGTGAGTGATCGTCGGCGGTGCCTTGTCGTATAGTGAACACGCGCCGATCATGGGAGGGCGACATGACGATTTCGCCGCGACCTGAGCCCGAGTGCCAGTCACGAGAGGGCTTGGCGACGCTGCTCAGCCGGCTGCAAGCCGAGGGCTTGCGCACCGATGCACCCGTGGGAGGACGCCGCGGAGGTGCTGGGCCGTCCGACGTGGGGATGGTCTGGGTGGACGGTGTGCCCCTCACCCTCGCCACCGACCCAAGCCGATCGGATGGATCTCCCTTCTCGCTCGTCGACGAGGGGAAGTCCTCCGATGGCGAGCTTGGGATCTACGAGGCCGGACGGCGCGTGGCAGACCTTCGCACGATGCGGCGGCCCAGGTACTACGACCTCCAGACCGAGGACAGCACCCCGTACTGGAAGATCGCCCTCCTTCACCTCGATTCGCTGGCAAGCACCGTGCTGCAAACCTGTGCCTACTGGGGCAACGACGACCAGTGCCGGTTCTGCGGGATTGGCGTCTCGCTCGAGTCCGGCTCGACCATCGCCCGCAAGCAGCCCGCCCAGCTTGCAGAGGTCGCGCTGGCGGCCAAGGAGCTCGACGGTGCCGTCGACGTCACCCTGACGACGGGCAGCACCCGGGCACCCGACCGGGGAGCGATCTACGTGGGGCGCTGCGCGGAGGCGGTCAAGCAAGCGACCGGGCTGCCCGTCGAGGTGCAGTTCGAGCCCCCCGACGACCTCGCCGCCATCGACCGTGTGGCGGAGCTGGGCGCCGACACCGTCGGCATCCACGTCGAGACCTTCGACCCCGCCGTGCTCGCCCGCGTCGCTCCCGCCAAGGCTCGCACCGGGATCGACGGGTACTTCCAGGCGTGGGAACGAGCGGTCGCCTGCTTCGGCCCCGGCCAGGTGACGACGTATGTCATCCTCGGGATGGGCGAAGATCCCGATCTCACCGTCGAGGGCTGCGTACGCGCCGCCGAGCTCGGCGTCTACCCGTTCATCGTCCCGCTCCGACCGGTGGCGGGGAGCCGCATGGCCGACGCCGTCCCGCCGCCCTCCGACTACGTGCAGGAGATCGTCGGCCAGGTCGTGCCGCATCTCGCCGAAGCGGGCCTCAGCTCGACGACGGCTCGGGCGGGATGCGCTCGATGCCAGGCGTGCTCGCCGATGGCTGCGACCGAGCGCTCCGGCAACCAGTTGGTGCAGCTTGCCGGGAGGCCCCGTGACCGCTCATGAGCCAGCGGCGCTCGTGGCCGCCCGCTCGAGGATCCGTTGCCAGGTGGTCGCCTCCGCCGAAGAGGAGGTCCTCCACCACGAGATCCGTGCCGTCGTGTTCGTGACCGAGCAGGGCCTCTTCTCCGGCTCCGACGTCGACGAGCACGACGCCGAGCCATCGACGCTCAAAGTGCTCGCCTACTACCACGATCGACCGGCGGGGACCGTGCGCCTCTATCCACTCGATCCCGAGGGTGCGCGGTGGAAGGGTGATCGGCTCGCTGTCCTTGGCCCCTACCGCCGGCACCACCTCGGCAGTCCGCTCGTGCGGTACGCCACGAAGAGCGCGGCGGGACGGGGGGGGACGGAGATGCTGGCCCACGTGCAGCTCCCCAACGTGGCCTTCTTCGAGCGGTTGGGATGGGTCCGGGCCGGTGAGACGGAGCGCTACGTGGGCCAAGAGCACCAGCCGATGACCATCGCCCTCTCGCCCTGAGGCGATCACCGGCGGGGCGACGGCCGCAACACGGTGGTGGCAGGGCGCTAACGACGTAGGACGGCCAACCCCGTCACGCCCTCGGTGGCGAAGTCAAAGAGCTCGACCTCCTCACCGGCTTGGCGTAGCCGTAGCACACCGCTCGCATCAAGAGGACCAAGATCGTCCACGACGAGCGACCGGCCCCCGGCTCGACGAGCACACTCCTCCACCGCCGCCGGTGGGGCGAGGAGCAGGAACACATACGTAGGAAAGGCGAGGAGCCAGTGCTCGAAGGACACCCCTTCGGGCACGTGCACAGCGTCGAGGTCGACGGTCACGCCCAGCCCGGACGGCTCGAGCAGCATGGCGATCGATCCGAGCATCCCCGCCATGCTCACGTCCTTGGCGGCGAGGCACAGTCCGGAGGCGGCCAGCTCCGGGAGGAAGCGGACGTCGCCTGCCAGCTGGGTGCCCCGAGCCTCGATCGAGCGGAAGAAGAGGAAATCGGGCCTGAGCTCCCCGTCAAGGAGCGAAAGGACCAAGAGGTGCTGGCCCTCGGCCGCGGCCGTGGCGCTCAACGGATGACCGCAGCGCCCCAGGGCGAAGGCGCTGATCGAGGCGGGACCGTCGGTGACCGTGAGATGCCCGCCCACGATGGGCACGTCGTAGAGACGGGAGCCTTCCCGGAGCCCTTCGAGGGCACGCCGGCAGTGCTCCTGGTCGCCCGTCAGGGTGTCGACCACCGCCAGCGGTTCGGCGCCCATGGCGGCGAGGTCGTTCACGTTGGCGAGGACTGCCGCCAGTCCGGCTCCGAACGGGTCTGCCTGGGCAAAGGCAGGATGGATGGCCTCACCACAGACAACGCCCCGTTCCGAGCCGACCTCGACGAGTGCCCCGTCGTCGCCGGGCCCGGTGAGGAAGTCTGCTGGCCCGAACACCTCACGTACGGCGGCGATCGCGGCCTTCTGCGCCAGGGCCGGACCGCCGCGCACCGTCTTGACGAGCTGTTGCAGATCTACGCGCTGGGCCATGTGGAGATCCCCCCGTCACATGATGGTAGACCATCATCTACTATAAGAGAGTGATGACCGAACGCTTCTTGGACCTACCCGAGCGCGCCCAGAAGCCGCGTGCGACCGGGGTGACGGCTGCCATCGACGGGGGGCTACCCCCGACCGACGTCCGAGGCATCCTCGAGGCGGGCGGAGCGTATCTCGATCTGTGGAAGTTCGGATGGGGCACTGCATATCTCGACCCGGGCTTGACGGAGAAGCTAGAGCTCCTGCGCCGCCACAGGATCGGCAGTTGCCCGGGCGGCACCTTCCTCGAACTGGCTGACCAGCAGGGGCGGGCCGTCACATGCCTCGACTGGTGCGCACACCATGGCTTCAGCCACATGGAGGTCTCGAACGGCCTGCTGGGGCTGTCGCGCCGAGCGAAGTCGCACCTCATCGAACTCGCCCGGCAGCGGTTCACCGTGTGGTCCGAGGTGGGAGCGAAGGACCCCGGTATCCCGGTCGACGTCGACGCATGGGTACGAGACGTCGGTGACGACCTCGACGCGGGGGCCAGCTGCGTCGTCATCGAGGGTCGGGAGAGCGGGACCGTCGGCGCCTTCCGGACCGACAGGAGCGTGCGCGAGGACCTGGTGGATGCCCTCTTGGACAAGTTCGGAAGTGCGGCATTGGTGTTCGAAGCGCCACACCGCGAACAGCAAGCCTGGTTCGTCTGCCACGTGGGCACCGACGCGAACCTTGCCAACGTCAATCCAAGAGAGGCGATCGCAGTCGAGACGCTTCGGCTGGGACTGCGGGCCGACACCGCCCAACGTCACCAGCTCGAAGCGAGCAGGGAGCGGCTCTCGTGACCAACCTCATCCCCGGGGCCTACCGCAACGTCTCGATCAGCGACGTCGACGTGCACCTCGAGGAGGGTCCGCTCCGGAAGCATTTCCTCGGCCGAGACGCGTACCGCCGCACCCGTTGGATCGTCGCCCGGCATGGCGGTGCCGCCTCGCTCCTCGAGGTGGGCCGCGATGACGAAGCGCCGTTGTTCGCGCCGATCACCGCAATGGAGGTGCTTGCCGGGCCCGATGAGACTGCCCAGGTCACACGGCCGGATCTCGATGTCGCCATCCCTTCGCAGATCATCCGAGCCGTGGAGGACGCGCCCACCGCCCGATGCCTGGTCGTGAAGGGGATGTACGGTCACATGAGCTTCGTCTTGGACCCGGACCCGATCCGGATCCGAGTGCTCGAGGTCGTGCCGCCGGAGCCGGCCAAGCTGTTCGACCAGGCCACGAGGATCCTCGATGTCGCCGAGCACCTCCCCCCGATACTGCTCGAGAACGACGAGATCGACCTCGAGCTGGTCGCTCCACCGACGGGGGACCTCCTCGTTCCCTGTCGTGGGGCGGAGATCGACATGCCCGGGCGGAAGGTGGACTTCCTCGATCAGCACCCATCGGTCCGGGACTGGACCCTTCTCGGGTGCACTCGATCCCTGCAGATTCATCAGTGGTTCTATGGCCAGGAGCCGAATCGGGTGGTCGACCTGTGTCCCTTGCGGCTCGCCGTGGATCGCAAGCGACCGCTACTCACCAAGTGCTGCCTCTTCGAGGCCGACATCCAGACCGAACCCGGGCTCGCCGCCGTACCATGGGGCGCCAGCCTCGAACAGGTAGGCGAGGCCCTCGCCTACCTCGCCGAGGAGGTGGAACCGCACTGGGCGCCCGCCTGACCGAGCAACCCCCCTTCGACCGCCTGTTCGGCTCCGTCGAGGTCCGCGCACTCTTCGAGCCTTCCGCCCGATTGCAGCGGTGGCTGGACATCCTCGTGGCGCTCGCCGAGTGCCAGAGCGAGTTCGGCATCATCCCGACGGAGGCAGCTGCGCAGATTGCCGCCGGAGCGCGTGTCGAGCACCTCGACCAGCGGCTGATCGAGGAAGTGACCACCCGTAGCTCCCACTCCACCCTCGGGCTCATTGCCGCCCTACGGGAGGTGATTCCGGCGGAGGCGGCCGAGTGGGTCTACTACGGCGCGACCGTCCAGGACCTCACCGACACCTGGATGGTGCTGCAACTGCGCGACGTCGGCTCCGTCGTCTGGCGCGATCTCCGCCGGCTCGAGGACGGGCTCACTCAGCTTGCTACGGCGCACCGCTCGACGCCGATGGCCGGACGCACGCATGGTCAGCCGGGGGCACCGATGACCTTTGGGCTCAAGGCCGCCTCGTGGGCGGACGAGATAGGACGCCATCTGGAACGGCTCGCGGACGTGCGAGACCGCCTTCTCGTTGGCCAGCTGGGTGGAGCCGTCGGAACGCTCGGCTTCTTCGGCGAGACCGGACCTCCGCTGCGGGCCGCGTTCTGTGCGCGACTCGGGCTCAGCGATCCCGGCATCGCCTGGTTGACCAGCAGGGACCGGTTCGCGGAGTTCGGTGTGCTTCTGGCGATGATCACCGGCACGCTCGCCCGGATCGGCAACGAGGTGGTCGAGCTTCAGCGACCAGAGATCGGTGAGCTGGCGGAGGCGACGACTGCCGGCACCGTCGGCAGCATCACCATGCCTCACAAACGGAACCCCGAGCGCTCCGAGCACCTCGACACGCTGGCCCGCATCTGCCGGGCCAACGCGGGGATCCTCTTGGAGGGGATGAACCAGCTCCACGAACGCGACGGACGCGGCTGGAAGGCCGAATGGGTGGCCATCCCCGAGCTGTGCCTCTGCTCCTCCAGCGCGCTCTTTCTCGCCGTGGAGCTCATCGACGGTCTCGAGGTGCGCTCCGTAGCCATGCGGGCCAACATCGACACCCGGGGGGGGGCGCTCGCCTCAGAGCGGGCGGTGGCCGTGCTCTCGCAGCGGCACGGCAAGCACCGAGCTCGCGAGCTGCTGCACGACGCGCTCGCAGCCGTCGATGAGGGATCGGGGCTGGTCGAGGCGGTGGCCAGGGCACGGTTGCTGGAGGAGCACGAGGTCCGAGAACTGGTAGCCCAGCAGGCGACACCGACGGCGACGGCGACGGCGGCGGTCGATGCGGTGGTGGACGGCGCCCGAGAGCGGCGGGCTGGGCAAGGAGCGCACTGGCCGTGACGGCCAGCCGTATCGGGCTCGGAATCACGCCGACGCCCCTACAGGCGACGCCGCGGCTGGGCTCGGCGCTGGATCTCGACCTTTGCGTCAAGCGTGACGACCTCATCGGGTTCGGCGTCGCGGGGACCAAGACCCGGGCCATCGAACAGCTCCTTGCCGATGCCATCGACCAGGGATGTGATCGAATCGTCGGGTGTGGCGGGCCCACGTCCAACTTCTGCGCCGGCCTCGCGGTGGCCGGAGCGGTCGCAGGCCTTCCCGTCGACCTCGTGCTCTACGCCACCCCCACCGCTGCGAGGGAGTGGCCCGCCCATGCCGCCCGCCATGCCGGCGCGAGCGTCCGGTTCGTCGAGGTCGCCCGCGAGCACATCGAGGAAGCTGCAGCGGACGTCGCGCGCCAACTGGCCGCCGCCGGTGCCCGCCCCTACATGGTGCCGAGAGGCGGCTCGACGGCCGTCGGCGCGTCGGGAGCCGCCAACGGGGTTCTCGAGCTCAGCCGCCAGCTGAGCACGCCACCAGCGCACCTGGTTGTCGCTGGCGGCTCGGCGGGCACGGCCGCCGGGCTGCTCGCCGGCCTCGCTGCGGTCGGATGGCCGACGGTGCTCACCGTTGCCGCTGTCAGCCGGACTGTCGAGGAGACGACCGCCAAGATCGCCGCCCTCGCGCCCGAGGTGGCAACGCGGCTCGGCTGTCCTGAGCCGCACCTCGCACAGCTCGAGGTGCACGATGTGCGAGGACCCGGCTTCGGGCGACCCGATCCGTCGGGAAACGCCATGGCGGAGCTGGCCCTCGAAAAGGAAGGGATCATCCTCGACCCGGTCTACACCGCCAAGGCGGCGACGCTGCTTCGGCGCCTGGCCGCACCTGGGACGCCCGTTCTCTTCTGGCACACGGGGGGGCTGGCAGCCGCCCTGCATGCCTCTGCCCTCGACCGCAAGGAGACACCGTGACCGATCGCGAGCCACCCGGACGCAGCGGTACCGGGCCTGCTCCCGAGCTCGTGAACAGCGCCTTCGAGCTGGAGACGTCGTACGCCCGGACGCTGCACGACGGCCTCAACCTCGCAGATCTCGCCCACGTGCTCGACCTGCGGGAGCGGGCCGTGATCCCCGATGGTCCGTGCCGCCGACTGCTCGCCGCGCTGATCGAGTTCGACCGCACGCCTGTCGCCGAGTTCCCCTACGATCCCGCCGACGGGGAGCCGTACAACTCGCGCGAGCGCGTCCTCAGCTCGAGGATCGGTGACGATGCTGGATGGCTGCATGCCGGACGTCCGAGGAGAGAAGCCACTCGTGTGGCCTTCCGCCTCTACCTCCGCCGAGCGTTGGCGGACCTGATCGACGGCGTGCTGTCGGCGGTGGACTCACTCGTCGACCAGGCCGCAGAGAGCGCGCAGGTGCTCTTCCCCGACCAGACCTATCTCCAACAAGCTCAGCCCTCGACGGTCGGTCACTATTTGCTCTCCTTTGCCTATCCGTTGACGCGCGACGCCCGACGGCTCGCCGATGTGCTCGCCTGGACCAATCGCAGCCCCGGCGGCGCCGGCTGTGTCAATGGCAACAGCCTGCGATCCGACCGGGAGGCATTTGCCCGGAGGCTCGGCTTCGAAGCCGTCATCACGCACACCCGCGATGCCATGTGGCAGACCGATGGCCTGGTTGCCCTATTGGCGACGCTGGCCAGTCTCGGGACCACCGAGGACTCGCTGGCCGAGGACCTCGAGATCTGGTCTAGCAACGAGTTCGACTTCGTGCGCGTCGGCGACGGCTACACCCGTGCCAGCGTGCTGATGCCCCAGAAGCGCAATCCCTACGCGCTCTCGATCATCCGTGGTAGCGCCGGCGTCCTCTCCGGCCGGTTGGGGGGGTTCCTGGCAGTACAGAAGGCACCCTCTGCGCGCAGCGACAAGCTGATCTTCGCCTACACCGAGGTCCCGGGTGCCGTGGACCTGGCTGCGAGGATCGCTCGCCTCACCGCCGGCGTGGTCGCCAGCCTGGAGTTCAACATGGAAGCCATGCGCCGTGCCCTCGACATCGGGTACTCCCAGGCGACCGACCTCGCCGAGCATCTCATGGAGCAGTGCACAATGGACTACCGCAGTGCCTACCGGGTGGTGGGCGCCGCGGTACAGGACCTGGCGTCCAGTGGACGCCAGGTCACCGAGCTGACCGTGGCCGATCTCTCCTCAGCGGCGTCGCGGCTCGGACGAGGGCCGGTAGACCTCGATGAAGCCAGCCTGCGCGAGATCCTGGATCCCGCCCGGATCGTGGCCACCCGGACGGCCACCGGTGGTACGGCGGTGGCCCCGGTTGCCGCCATGGTCGATGAGGTTCACGGCCAGGTTGCGGAGCTGAGGAAGCTGAAGGAGGAGGCAATGTCCACGTTCGATTCAGCAGAAGTCGCCGTGCGCCGTGCGGCTCTGCAGCTGGCAGAGGGGGTCCGCGCGTGACGAGCACCCCCCGGGAGCTTCCCGGAGACGTCGCCGTCATCAACGTCGGGCTCGACGTGTTCGCCGAGGCGGTGGCGGCTCAGGGTCGTCCCGTCGTCAAGGTCGATTGGAGGATCCCCGGGGGTGGCGACGAGGACGTCGTCGCCGCACTCCGCCGCCTCTACGGTCCGTTGGGCGGACGGGTCGATGCCGCCAACGCGGAGGTACTGCGAAGGCTGGACGAGTCCGTCCCCGAGCTCGTCGCCGTCGAACGGGCGGGGGACGTCGTGCCCGGCCTCGAAGAGGGCATGCTCCTCCACTGCGGACCCGCCATCAGCTACGCGGACGCGTGCGATCCACTGCAGCGGTCGATGCGAGCGGCAGCGGTGGCCGAAGGCTACGCGAGCACCGTCGGCGATGCTCACCAGCGACTGGCCGCCGGCGAGATCCGACTGGAGCCTGCGACGGCCCACCGGACGGTCGTGCCCATGGTCAGTGCGATCGGCCCGACCGAGCCGGTCTTCGTGGTGGAGAACCGGCCAGGAGGCAACCGGGCCTTCGCCCCGTTGAATCAAGGGCCGGGCGAGACGGCATGGTACGGCAGGGACACCGATGCAGCCGTAGAGCGGCTCGAGCTCCTGCGAAACGTGGCAGGTCCCCTCCTGCACGAGGTCGTCGGGCGCCATGGGCCGTTCGACGTGTTCGGCCTCGCCGCGCAGGGAGTCCAGATGGGGGACGACGTGCACATCCGGAACCAGGCGAGCAGCAACTTGCTCCTGCGGACGCTGCTCCCCGAGCTCATGGCGCTCGACGATCCGAGGCGCGAGGCTCTGGCGCTTTTCTTGTCGGCGAACTACCTCTTCTTCCTCAACCTGGCGATGGCGGCGGCCCGAGCGACGGCGGACTGGGCGGCGACGGTCGAGGACTCCTCGATCGTGGTGAGCATGTGCCGGAACGGGACGAGCTATGAAGTCCGACTCACCGGCAGCCTGGGAGGGCACCTCGCGCCGGCGCCGGCGGTCGGGCAGGGGCTCTACTACGCCGGGTACGGGCCCGAAGACAGTGCTCCCGACGTCGGTGACAGCGCCGTCCTCGAGCTCGTCGGCTTGGGAGGAGCGGCGGCAGGAGGCTCACCTTCGGTGGCGGCCTTCGTCGGCGGCACGATGGCCGACGCTCGGCGGACGACCGAGGAGGTCGACCGGATCTGCGCCGGCCGCAGCACGAGGTTCCGGCTGGCAGTTCTCGATTCCCGAGGCACGCCGATCGGCGTCGACGCGCGCCGAGTCGTGGAGCTGGGAGCGACGCCCAAGGTGACGACCGGGATCCTGCATGCATCCTCAGGGATCGGGCAGGTGGGCGCTGGGGTCGCAGCGGCCCCGCTTGCCTGCTTCGTCGAGGCGCTCTTGGACTTGGACCGCCGCCTCCGGGCGTGAACGGGCAGGGGGGCGACGCCGCCCGCCGGCCGCCGACCGCAGCCCGGCCGCTGGTGCTCGACGCCGGGGAAGCGTGGCAGGAGACGGTCGACGACTCTGGCCACGTCGCGGCGACGTTCGAGCGTGCGTGCTATGTGCGTCTCGGGGAGCGGCTCCTTGCGGTCGGTGGGCCGGTGCCGGCCGGGCCACTGCACCTGCGCGTCGCCGGCCCGGACTGGGCGGAAATGCGAGCTGCTCTCCGGGTCGGTGACACGGTCGATCTCCAGGACGGGCGGTTACGCGTCTCGGGTTGGGCGCTGGAGCTGTCCGCCGCCGCCGCCTGGCGGCCGCCACCCGTCGACGCCGGCCGGCTCCGCGAGGAGGGCTGCCTCGCCCACATGCTCATCAGCCACCACGACCTGGCCGGCCGTTGCGGAGTACGTGCCGAGGACATCGAAGCGGCATCGAAGAGCCTCGATCGGGCTGATCTCGAAGAGGTGGCAGCCCGACTCGGGGGGCGGGGGCCGGGACTGACTCCCGCCGGCGACGACTATCTCGCCGGGGCGCTGGTGGCCGATGCGACGCTGCGCCCTGAGCGGGAACGCTGCCGGGAACCGGTCGCGGCCGCGGTGCGCACGACTGCCATCTCCCGCGCCTTCCTCGAATGGGCGGCGCGAGGCCGCTCAATCGATCCGCTTCACCGGCTACTCGTCGGCGTGGCCGCCGCCTGTCCCGAGCGTGCAGGGGAGGCGATCGTCTCCTTAGCCGCGATCGGCGGCACGTCGGGGGCGGCACTGGCCCTCGGCGCCCTCACCCGGGTCCGCGCCGAGGTCGGCCTCAGCTGAGCTCGGCGTGATCGGCGGCCGGCACGATCCGCGTGCCGACGGGCTCCGCCCCTGGATCCTGTGCCAACGTCGCGCGGAGCAGCTCGGGGGTCGTGATGGCAGCGACGCGCCCACCGTGATCTAGGAAGCGCAGGGCAGCCCGTACCTTCGGCCCCATCGAACCGACCGGGAACTGGCCCGAGGAGAGGTAGCTCGCTGCGGCCGCACTCGTCAGGACGTGGACCGGCCGCTCGGAGGGCTTGCCGAAGTCGAGGTGCACCGCCTGCACACCGGTGACGAGCCCCAGGACCTCGGCGCCGAGCTCCGTCGCGAGCAGCTGAGCGGCCGAGTCCTTGTCGATCACGCCTTCCACCGGGAGGTAGCCGCGAGGAACTCTGGCCACCGGGACGCCGCCGCCGCCGCAGGCGATGACCAGGTACCCGCCATTCACCAGATCGTGGATGGCGCCGGCCTCCACGATCGCAACCGGATCGGGCGAAGGGACATAGCGGCGAAAGCCTCGGCCGGCATCCTCCTGCATCACCCAATGGTGCTCTCGCCGCAGGGAGGCCGCCTCGTCGGCCGTGAAGAACGCGCCGATCGGCTTGGCCGGGAGGAGTGAGTCGTCCCGATCCGGATCGACCACCGAGTGCGTGACGACGCTCACGACCTTCACGCGGCGCCCGCACTCCTCGTGCAGCGCCAGAGCCAGGAGACTGCCGATCTGGCCTTGGGTCATCGCCACGAGGGAGGTGAGCGGCTCGGCGGGAGGGGTTCCGCCCGCTGCTTGGTACGCCCGTGCCACATTGCCCACCTGTGGTCCGTTGCCGTGGACGACCACGACCCGCCAGCCCGCTCGCAACAGCTCCCCGACAGAACGAGCCATCGAACGGGCGTTGGCGACCTGCTCGTCGTAGGTGCCACGCTGGTCTTCGCGGATCAGCGCGTTCCCGCCCAGAGCCACGACGATCGTCTCGCTCACATATCGGATAGTAGGCGATCTCTGTCGCATAGCAAACGGCAAATAGCAGCGGCGCCCGGGTTGGACCGCACGGTGGGACCGGCGCCGGTACGGTCACCACGCGGCGGTTGCGGGCGTCGCGATGGCGAACGGGTGCCACACCCGGACCTTGGCTGCTTCTCCTTCTCCCGAGCGTGAGCAAGTTGTCGCCACGCGGGACAGCCCCACGCCGACGGCGGCTTCGGCAGCCGTCTCGTCTCGCAGCACGCCCACTCGATGCTGCTGTGTACGTACACTCTAAGACACGGTGCGTACACAATAGTTGACAGCCGTGTAGGCGAAGCGCAGAATCGAGAGACCTGCCATTCGAGGAGGTTCGATGGACGGTATCCACGACATGGGCGGTATGCACGGCTGGGGCGCTACGACGATCGAACCCAACGAGCCGGTCTTCCACGCGACGTGGGAAGCAAAGGCCTTCGGCTTCGGGGCACTGTCGGCCCGGCTCTCAGGGACCAACCTCGACGCCATGCGGCACGCCATCGACCGTCAGCACCCCTACATCTACCTCGTGGACGGGTACTACGGACGCTGGCTCGCGTGCGTCGAGACGCTGCTCACCGACAGCGGGGTGCTGGCTCCTGGGGCGGTGGAAGCCCGAGCTCGCCGTCTGCGTGGTGAAGACGTCGAGGAGCCCGGGATCCCCGAGACAGCGAAGCCCGACTACAAGCCGACGGGCCCCGGCTCACTTCGCCCTCTCGACACGCGACCCCGCTTCGAGATCGGACAGCGGGTCCGGGCGAAGACGATGTCGCCACGGGGCCACACCCGTCTTCCTCGGTACGTTCGCGGTCACACGGGCACCGTCATCCTCCACCAACCTCCTCACGTCCTGCCGGACACCAACGCGCATTTCTTGGGAGAGAACGTCCAGCAAGTGTTCGCCGTCCGGTTCGCCTCGACCGAGCTGTGGGGAGAGGGTGCCGAACGGTTCGACCTCACGATCGACATGTACGACAACTATCTGGAGCCCGCGCCATGACCGAAGTCCCTCGCCCCCCTGACTTCCCACCGGCGTCGCTGCGAGCAGAGGCGCTCGAGTCACTGCTCGTCGAGCGAGGGCTAGTTGATCCTAGCGTGGTCGATGGCCTCATCCGCACCTACGAACAGGACGTGGGGCCCCTGAACGGTGCGCGGATCGTGGCCCGGGCGTGGACCGATCCCAAGTACAAGCAGCGCTTGCTGGCGGACGGAACGTCAGCGGTCGCCGAGTTCGGGTTCAAAGGGCCGCAAGGTGAGCACATCGTCGTCGTCGAGAACACCCCGACCGACCACCACGTGGTCGTGTGCACGTTGTGCTCCTGCTACCCGTGGCCCCTCCTCGGCCTGCCGCCGTCGTGGTACAAGGATCCGGCCTATCGGTCCCGTATCGTTCGTGAACCGCGCACCCTGCTCGCGGAGCTGGGACTGGAACTCGCCGACGAGGTGGAGATCCACGTCCACGACTCGAGCTCGGAGGTCCGCTATTTCGTCCTCCCCGCGCGCCCCGTTGGGACCGAGACTCTGACTGAGGAGGAGCTGGTGCCGCTCGTGTCGCGCGACGCCATGGTCGGCGTGGCCCGCGTGGCCGTGCCCTCCCTCCCAGGATGAGCACCTTGCCCATTGAACTGGACGTGGATGGTCCAGCGGCTCCACCACGGTCCAACGGGGAGCTGGTCTTTTCCCAGCCCTGGCAGGCGCGGATCTTCGGGGTGACGGTCGCCCTCTCGGAAGCAGGCCGCTTCGAGTGGCGCGCCTTTCAGCGTGAGCTCATCGCTGCGGTCGCGAGCGCCGAGCGACGACACGAAGATGGCGAGAACTTTCCGTACTACGACTGCTGGCTGGAGGCGCTGCAGTCCTTGCTCGGGGACCTGTCGCTCGTCTCTTCGCGCGATCTGGCGGAGCGGATCGAATCGCTGAAGCGTCGCCCAGCGGGCCACGAGCACCATCACGGCTGTGCCACGAGAGTTTGACCGTCTCCTCGAGGGCTGGTTGTTCCCAACCGGTCCCTCTTCCCCCTCGGTGCCGGGCGAAGACGTTCGCGTCGTCGATCTCACCGACGTCCGTCGCTCGTCTGATCCGATGACCCCGTTGACGACCGCTCTTGCCATTCCCTGCGAGAGATGCCCCATGCGGGACGGGCCATCTCTCGCAGGGTTCCAACAGCTGAGCTGAGGAGGTAGTGACGTGACCAAGACGACTGATTC
>DAHUZM010000153.1 GCA_027306525.1 Acidimicrobiaceae bacterium | reverse complement strand
CGAGACCGTCATCGCGTACTGGTCGCGCACGAGGTCGTCGGGGTGTTCGGCCACGACGCCGATGGCGGCATCGGCCGCCTTCGCGCGCCCCTCGGGCGTTGCGAGGTCGGCCGCCTGGAGCACCCGGTCGAGGCGGAACTGGAGGAACGGCCGGCTCGAGCGCACCGCCTCGGCCAGGGCGGCCGGATCCCGGGCGGCGAGCTCGCCGGGGTCGGTGCCCGGCGGCAGGGCGACCACGGCCACGTCGACCTCGTGACGGCGCTCCCACTCATAGACGCGTGCCGTCGCGCTCTCCCCGGCGCTGTCGGCGTCATAGGCGAGCACGATCCGGCGACCGAAGTTCCTGAGCAGGCGGAAGTGCTCCTCGGCGAGCGCCGTGCCACAGGTTGCCACCGCGCGTTCGATGCCCGCCTGGAAGAAGCCGATGACGTCCGTGTACCCCTCGCAGACCACCACCTCCCCGCTCGCCACGATGTCCTTTTTCGCCCAGTTGAGCCCGTAGAGGGTGCGGCGCTTGGAGTAGATCGCGGTCTCCTGGGAGTTCTTGTACTTGGGCTCGGCGCCCCGCCCCGGGTCGGTCGTCATCCCGGAGCGCTGCGGCAGGATCCGCCCCCCGAGGGCGACCGGATGCCCCGAGGGGTCGCAGATGGGGAAGATGATGCGGCCCCGGAATGCATCCTGGCGGCGCCCCCTCCGATTGACGAACCCGAGGCCCGTCGCCGTGAGGACGCGCTCGGAAAGCTTGAGCGACGTGCTGAGGGCGTCCCAGTCGTCGGGGGCCCATCCGAGGCGGAATTGGCGCACCACCGTGCCGTCGTAGCCCCGCGACCGCAGGTACTCGCGGGCCGGGCCGCCGTCGGGCGCCGACAGCAGGCGCTCGTGGTACCAGGCCACCGCCCGCTCCATGGCGTCGAGCATCTCGGATCGCCACCGGGTGTCGACGCCTCGGCCGCTCGTCTCGTGCAGCGTGATCCCGGCCCGTTCGGCAAGCCGTCGAACTGCGTCGGCAAAGTCGAGTGTCTCGGTCGCCCGTACGAAGCTGATCGCGTCGCCCGAGGCCTGGCAGCCGAAGCAGTAGTAGAGGCCCTCCTCGGCGTTCACGCTGAACGACGGCGTCTTCTCGCCATGGAAGGGACACAGGCCGACCCAGCGCCTTCCCTGCTGGCGCAGGGCGACCTGCTCGCCGATCAGCCCGACGATGTCGGTGGCCGCCCGGACCTGGGCGACCTCTTCGTCGGGGATGGCCACGAAGCGACCGTACCGCGGGGTCCCGACGGCGCGGGTCGGGCGGCTAGCGCCGGGCGCGCGTGGCCGTCGCCCGGGCGCGCTGGGCCTTCTTCGCCGACTTCTTCGCGACCCGCTTCCCCGGGGCCTTCTTCGCCGCCTTCTTTGCCGGGGCGCGGCCCGCTGCCGCCCGCTTGGCGGGAGCCTTCTTCGCCGCCTTCTTTGCCGCGGGGCGGCCTGCTGCCGCCCGCTTGGCGGGAGCCTTCTTCACCGACTTCTTTGCCGCGGGGCGACCCACGGCCCGTCCGGTCGTCTTGGCGACCTTCTTGGCCCCCGCCCGCCTCCGAGGTGCGTTCGTCGGGGCCTGCTCGAGCACCGCTTGGGCCGCCGCCAGACGCGCCACCGGCACCCGGAACGGCGAGCAGCTGACATAGTCGAGGCCCGCCGCGTAGAAGGTACCGATGGATGCGGGGTCACCGCCGTGCTCCCCGCAGACCCCGATCTTGAGCTCGGGCCTGACCGCCCGGCCCCGCTCGACGCCCATGCGGACGAGCTCGCCAACCCCCGCTGCGTCGACCACCTCGAAGGGGTTGCGCTCCAAGAGCCCCTCCTCCAGGTAGGCGGACATCATGCGGCCCTCGACGTCGTCGCGGCTGAACCCGAAGGTCATCTGCGTGAGGTCGTTCGTCCCGAAGCTGAAGAACTCGGCGTACCGGGCGAGCTCTCCGGCGCGCAGCGCAGCCCGGGGAGTCTCGATCATGGTGCCGATGCTCACCTCCACCGAGCGGGCGTGCGGTCGCCCGGGGGCGTGGAGCTCTGTGGCGATGGCGTCCTCGACCCAGCTGCGTGCGAGCGCGAGCTCTGGTCCCGAGACCGTGAGCGGGATCATCACCTCGATGATCGGATGGCCACCCTGGCCGACCCGCTGCGTGGCCGCCTCCATGAGGGCGCTCACCTGCATCCCGTAGAGGCCCGGCTTGATGACGCCGAGCCGCACCCCCCGGGTGCCGAGCATCGGGTTGGCCTCCTGCCAGGACTTGGCCGCCTCGAAGAGCCTGCGCTCCTCGGCGTCGAGGCCGACCGTGGCCTCCTTGATGGCGAGCTCATGGGTCGAGGGCAAGAACTCGTGCAGAGGCGGGTCGAGCAGGCGCACCGTGACGGGCAGCCCGTCCATCGCCTCGAGGATCTCGACGAAGTCGGCGCGCTGGGCGACCCGGAGCTCCTCGAGCGCCGCCCGCTCCTCCTCGGGGGTGTCGGCGAGGATCATCCGCCGCACGATCGGCAGGCGGTCCTCGGCCAAGAACATGTGCTCGGTCCGGCACAGCCCGATCCCCTCGGCGCCGAGGCGCCGGGCGTTGGCGGCGTCGGCACCGGTGTCGGCGTTCGTGCGGACCTTGAGGTGGCCGCGCCGCAGCTGGTCGGCCCACTCGAGGATCGTGAGGAATTCCTCGCTCGGCTCCGCCGCGCTGAGCGGCACCTGGCCGAGGACGACGGTGCCGTCGGTGCCGTCGATCGAGAGCCAATCCCCCTCGACGACCGTGACGTCCCCCACCGAGACCGAACGGTCGCCCAACCGCAACGCCTCGGCGCCGACGACGGCGGGCTTCCCCCAACCCCGGGCGACCACGGCGGCATGGCTCACGAGCCCTCCCCGGGCCGTCAGGATCCCCTGGGAGGCGAGCATCCCGTGCACGGCGTCGGGCGAGGTCTCGGAGCGCACGAGGATGACCGGCTCGCCGAGGCGGGCCGCCGCCGCCGCGTCGTCGGCCGAGAAGTAGGCCCGGCCGACGGCGGCGCCGGGCGAGGCGCCGAGCCCCCTCGTGAGCACCTCGCCGCCGGCGCCCTCGGCGAACTGAGGGTGGAGGACCGATTCGAGGTGGTCCTCGGTGATGCGCTGAACGGCCTCGGCCCGGGTGAGCCGGATGGCGCGCTCCTTGGTCATCTCGACCGCCATGCGCAAGGCGGCTCGTCCGGTGCGCTTGCCGACTCGAGTTTGGAGCATCCAGAGCCGGCCCTGCTCGATCGTGAACTCCGTGTCACACATGTCCCGGTAGTGGCGCTCCAGCCGGGAGAAGATCGCCATCAGCTGCCGGTAGACGTCGGGGAACCGCTGCTCGAGGGCCGAGAGCGGCTCGGTGTTGCGGATGCCTGCCACGACGTCCTCGCCCTGCGCATTGACGAGGAAGTCGCCGTACGCGCCGGTCGCGCCGGTCGCCGGGTCGCGGGTGAAGCCCACCCCGGTGCCCGAGCGGTCGTCCCGGTTGCCGAACACCATCGCCTGAACGTTGACGGCCGTGCCAAGATCGTGCGCGATGTGCTCGCGCTCGCGATAGGCCCGCGCCCGAGCTCCGTTCCAGCTCCGGAACACCGCCTCGATGGCGCCTCGCAGTTGCTCGTCGGGCGCCTGGGGGAACGGGTGCCCGCAACGGCGCTCGACGAGGGCCTTGTACTCCTCGACGAGGCCGACCAACAGCTCGGTCGGCACCTGCGCGTCCGAGGTGGTCCCGGCCCGCTCCTTGGCCGCCTCGAAGGGCCCGTCGAACTCCTCGCCCGGGAGGTCGAGCACGATGCGCCCGTACATGGAGACGAACCGCCGGTACGAGTCGTACGCGAAGCGCTCATCGCTCGTCTGGTCGGCCAGGCCCTTCACCGACTCGTCGTTCAACCCGAGGTTGAGGACCGTGTCCATCATCCCGGGCATCGAGAACTTGGCCCCCGATCGCACCGAGACGAGGAGCGGGTCGCTCGGCTCCCCGATCACCTTGCCCATCGCCCGCTCGAGGCGCCGGCGGGCCCGACGCACCTCGGCGTCGAGGCCCGAGGGCCATCCCGAGGCCATGTACGCACGGCATGCGTCGGTCGTGATCGTGAACCCCGGCGGCACCGGCAGCCCGAGGACCGAGGTCATCTCGGCCAGGTTTGCGCCCTTGCCTCCGAGCAGGTCCTTCATGTCCATCGGCGGACGGCGGTGCGCGTGGTCGAAGTCAAAGACGTAGGGCATCGGATCTCCTCGCCTGTGCTGCCCGGTGGGGATCGTTCACCTTACCGGTCCCTTCGGGCCCCTTCCGGGGCGAGCTCGGCCGGGCGAGGCGGGGGCGCGAGCCGGTGGGGTTCGGGGCGCTCGTCCGACGGCCGTTTTCGAGACGCTCGTCCGACGGCCGTAGTCTCGGGCCGTGCCCGAGCGGCCCGCGATCGAGGTGCGAGACCTCGTCAAGGTGTTCACGAAGGGCCGGGTCCGCGCCCTCGACGAGCTCAGCTTCGAAGCGGCGGCGGGGACCATCTTGGGCGTGCTCGGGCCCAACGGCGCCGGCAAGACCACGGCGGTGCGGATCCTCTCCACCGTCATCCGCCCCGACGCCGGGCGCGCCGCGATCCTGGGGATCGACGTCGGGCAGGACCCGGCTGCCGTCCGGCGCATCATCGGCCTCGCCGGGCAGAACGCGGCGGTCGACGAGAACCTCTCGGGTCGCCAGAACCTCTTGATGATCGGGCGGCTCAGCCACATGGGCCGGGGCCCGGCCAGGCGCCGGGCCGACGAGCTCCTCGAGCAATTCGAGCTCACCCACGCCGCCAACCGGCCGCTCAAGACCTATTCGGGAGGCATGCGCCGACGGCTGGACCTGGCGGCCGCGCTGGTCGCCGAGCCACCCGTCCTCTTCTTCGACGAGCCGACCACCGGCCTCGACCCCCACACCCGCCAAGAGATGTGGACCTGGACCGAACGTCTCGTGCGCGGGGGGACCACGGTGCTGCTCACCACCCAGTACCTCGAAGAGGCCGACCGGCTGGCCGACAAGGTGATCGTGGTCGACCACGGCCGGGTGATCGCGGAGGGCACGCCGGCCAGCCTCAAGGCGGATCTCGGCGCAACGGTGCTCCTCGTCACGCTCGAGGACCACGAGCGTGCCACCAAGGCGGCGGCCCTCCTCGCCCCCATCGCCAACCGTCCCCCGGTCGTGGCGGACAGCTCGCTCGAGATCAATGTGGACGACGGGCCCAAGGCGGGGAGCGAGGCGATGCGGGCGCTCGACGGCGCAGGCCTCGCCGTGCTCGGCCTCGTGCTGCGTGAGCCGAGCCTCGACGACGTGTTCCTCCGGCTGACCGGACACCGGGCCGAGGGTGCGATCGCCGAGGAGCCGCCGATCACGGCGGCGGCGCGAGCCGCCCCATGACGACGACCTCGTTGCGGGTCGACGTCGCGACGGCGATGGCGCCGATGACCCGACGCGAGCGCGTCCGGTGGCTCTTCGCCGACACGTTCACGATCGCCTGGCGCTTCTTGGCCGCCATGGTGCGCATGCCCGACTCGATCGCGTTCTCGGCGATCCAGCCCATGCTTCTCGTGCTCTTGTTCCGCTACGTGTTCGGCGGTGCCATCGCCGGCGTGCACGGCTCCTACGTCAACTATCTGATGCCGGGAATCTTCGTGCAGACGGTGGCCTTCGGGGCGATCATCTCGGCGGTCGGCATGGCCGAGGACCTTCAAAAGGGCGTCATCGAGCGCTTCCGGGCGCTGCCGATGGCGCGGGCGGCAGTCGTCACCGGTCGGACGATGTCGGATCTCACGCGCAACGTGTTCTCGGTCATCTTGATGACGGCCCTCGGCTTCGCGGTCGGGTTCCGGGTGGAGACCAACGCGTTCGCGTTCTTGGCGGGATTCGGGCTCCTCCTCCTCTTCTCGTGGTCGCTCAGCTGGGGGTTCGCGCTGATCGGGCTGCTCGTGCGCAATCCCGAGACCGCCCAGCTGGCGACGATCCCGATCCTCTTGCCCTTCACCTTCGCGTCGTCGGCCTTCGTGCCGGTCGGCACCATGCCCGGATGGCTCCAGGCCTTCGCCAACAATCAGCCGGTGAGCCAGATCGTGAACGGGTGCCGCGCCCTCATGAACGGCGGGCCGACCGAGACCCACGTGCTGATCGCCCTGGCATGGAGCCTGGGGCTGGTGGCGGTCCTGGCGCCGCTCGCGGTGCGGCGCTACACCCGGATTGCCTAGGACCGCGCCGTCCTCGACGCCAGCTCGCCCAGGAGTCCGTCGATCGGGCAGCGCACCTGCTCGGTCGTGTCGCGATCGCGCACCGTGACCGCGCCGTCGTCCAGCGACTCGAAGTCGATGGTGACACACCACGGGGTGCCGACCTCGTCCTGACGCCGGTAGCGGCGGCCGATCGACTGGGTGGTGTCGAAGTCGCACATGTAATGGGGCTGGAGCATGCCGAGCACCCGGCGCGAAAGGTCCGCCAGCTCCTCTTTGCGCGACAGGGGCAGGACCGCCACCTGGATCGGCGCCAGGCGCCAGTCGAGGTGGAGCACCGTGCGGACCTCGCCCGCCACCTCGTCCTCGTCGTAGGAGGCGAGCAAGAAGGCCATCATCGCCCGGGTCGCGCCGAGGGCGGGCTCGATCACGTGGGGGACGTAGCGCTCGCCGGTCGACTGGTCGAAATACTCGAGGCGCTCGCCCGACGCCCGGGCGTGGGCCTGGAGGTCGTAGTCACCGCGGTTGGCGATGCCCTCGAGCTCATCCCAGCCCCATGGGAACAGGAACTCAAGGTCCACGGTCTGCGAGGAGTAGTGCGAGAGCTCGTCTTTCTCGTGATGCCGGACGCGCAGCATCTGCTCGGGCATGCCGAGATCCAAGAACCAGCGCACGCGCTGGTCGACCCAGTACTCGAACCACCGGGATGCCTCCTCGGGCGGCACGAAGTACTCCATCTCCATCTGCTCGAACTCACGGGTGCGAAACACGAAGTTCTGGGGGGTGATCTCGTTGCGGAACGACTTGCCCACCTGGGCGATCCCGAACGGAGGCTTCTTGCGCGTCGTCGTGAGCACGTTGGCAAAGTTGGTGAACATGCCCTGGGCCGTCTCGGGACGCAAGTACGCGACGGTGCCCTCGTCCTCGATCGGCCCAGCATGGGTCTTGAACATGAGGTTGAACGACCGGGGCTCGGTGAAGTCCCTCGAGCCGCAGTTGGGGCAGACACCCTCGATCTTGTCGGCCCGCCAGCGCTCGTGGCAGTTGCGGCAGTCGACCAGGGGATCGGTGAAGTTCTCGAGGTGCCCGGACGCCGCCCACACCGCAGCCGGCGACAAGATGGCGGCGTCGATCCCGACCACGTCGTCGCGCATGGCCACCATCGAGCGCCACCAGGCATCCTTCACGTTGCGCAGCATGTTGACGCCGAGCGGGCCGTAGTCGTAGGTCGAGCGGAACCCGCCGTAGATCTCGGCCGAGGGGAAGATGAAGCCGCGCCGCTTGGAGAGGTTGACGATCTTTTCCATCAGATCGGATGCCGGCGCACCCGACGCAGCGCCCGAGGTCATCGGGGCAGGATACCGGCTGTGCGGGGGTGCTCCTCGAGGCCGGTGCGCAACCGCATCGACACCTCGCTCGCGAGCATCCGCCCGGTCACAGTGAGCACGGCCCTCCCCTCGCGACGCTCGACCAGCGCGTCGAGCTCCGACCCCCATGAGAGGGCCTCCGAGGGGACGCCCACCGGGGTGCGCAGCGCGAGGGCAAGTCGCTCGAAGGCTCGCTGTTGCGCGTCGAGCACCTCGGAGCCGGCGACGGCCGAACGACCGGCGCGCACGGCTGCGACGTAACGCTCGGGCGTGCGCACGTTCCACCAGCGCCGCCCGTCGCGGTGAGAGTGCGCAGCCGAGCCGAAACCGAGATAGTCACCGCCTTGCCAGGCAATGTTGTTGTAGACGCAGCCGTGGCCGGGCCTGGCCCAGTTGGAGATCTCCTCCCAGAGGTAGCCGGCGGCCGAGAGCACCTCATCGGCCATCGCGTAGCGGCGGGCCTGGACGTCGTCGTCGGGGTGCCGGGCCCGATCACGGGCGAGGGGGGTCCCCGGCTCGACCGTGAGGGCGTACGCGCTCACGTGCGGCGGGGGCGCATCGAGACCGAGGACGCCGGCGAGGGTGTCCGACCAGTCTCCATCGCTCTCGCCGGCCGCCCCGTAGATCAGATCGAGATTCCAGCTCACAAAGCCCGCGCCGGCCACCCTCGCTGCAGCGCCGATCGCCTCGTCCCAGTCGTGGTGCCGGCCAAGGGAGGCCAAGACGTGCGCGGCTCGGGCCTGGACACCGAGCGAGATCCGGGTCACCCCGGCGTCGAGGTACGAGGCGAGCCCTTCGTCGGTCACGTCCTCGGGGTTGCACTCGACGGTGACCTCGGCACCCGGCGTTGTGGGGACGAGGGCCAGGACCGAGCAGAGCTGGTCGGGCGCAAGCCGCGACGGGGTGCCGCCCCCCACAAAGACGGCGCTCGCCGATGCGAGGTCACCGGCCGAGACGGCCCGCTCGATGTCCGAGCGCAGTGCAGCGAGGTAGTCCCCCATCAGATGGTCGCGATCGACATAGGTCGCAAAGGCGCAGTAGTCGCAGCGCCGTCGGCAGAACGGGACGTGGAGGTAGACGCCGAGCGCGCTCACGACGTCGAGGCCCCGACGGGGAGGTCGTGGCACCCGAGCACCCAGTCGTTGCAGGCCGTCCACCGCCCGGGCGGGTATTCGAAGCGGCAGGGTCCGAGCAGCGTGAAGCCGGCGCGGGCGCAGAGGGCATGGGAGGGCCCGTTGTCGAGGCCCGGGAAGGCGTGCACGGCGCGCCGTGGGACCTCGGCGGTGCACGCCTTGATCGCGGTGCGCACCGCCCTCGACGCGACGCCCCGGCGCTGGTGCTCGGGCACGACGGCCCAGCCCATCTCGAAGACCTCCTCGGACCGCCAGATCCGATCCCAGTATCCGACCCACCCGGCCGGCTCGCCGTCTGCCAGCACCTTGAACAGGCGAGTGGGATCGGCGACGTAGCGCTCGTGGCGGGCCGCGATCTGCTCGGGCGTCTCGGGGCCGCCCAGGTGCTCCATCATGGAGGGGTCACCGAGCAGACGCTCGAGGAGGGGACCGTCCTCCTCGCCCCACACGACGAGGTCGACCGACGGGTGGTCGGCCATTGGGCCGGTCAAAGGCCGTGCGCGGTGTGCACGGTCCGCAGCCGCCGGTCCAGATGCGACTCCATGGCCTCGGTGGCGAGCATCACCACCTCGTTCGTGCCGGCTGGCGAGCGCTCCTTCAGCGCCGGGCCGAGCTCGCCTCCCAGGATCCGCCGCATGAGGATCAGCGCGTCTTCGCTCATCGGGCGCCCCCGCCGGCAACTGCGACAGAGCGCGCCGCCCTCGAGGAGGTCGAAGGCGACGAGCTCGACCTCGCTGTCTGCCCGGCCGCACGATGCACAACCCTCGAGGACCGGCGCGGCGCCCTCCAAGACGAGCGCCTTCAAGAAGAACGCCGCAGGCACGAGACCGGGCTCGAGGACCGGGTCGCAGAGCGCCCGCAGGGCCCCGACCAGCATCGTGTACAGGCGGGGGTCGGCGTGGGCCTCCTGGGCGAGCTGGTCCACCGCCTCGAGCATCGAGAGGCCCTGGGTCACCCGACCGAGGTCCTCGCGCACGGCGCGGAAGTGGTCGATGACCTCGGCCTGATTGACGAGATCGAGCTCGCCGCGGCCACGCCACATGAGGAGCGCGACGTTGGAGAGGGGCTCGAGCCGGGCGCCGAACTTGCTCGAGGTCCTGCGCACCCCCTTGGCGACCGCCCGCACCTTGCCGTGGTGCTCGGTCAAGAGGACCACGATCCGATCCGCCTCGCCGACCTTGTAGGTGCGAAGCACGACCCCGTTGTCGCGATAGAGGCTCACGTGGGTGTTTCGCGGCCGCCGGGATCCGACGACCGGGCGCCCCCACGGCCGCGCGAGCCCGAGCGCCCGCCGATCACGTTCCCACCGGCGATCAACGCCACGAGCGCGACTGCGGTCACGATGAGCGGCACCACCGGCTTGAACCCCTCGATGCCGAGCCAGCACATCGCGGTGAAGACAGCGAGCCCTGCCACCCAGGCGATGCGCGTGAAGATCACGGCTCGACACCCCCATAGCGGCGGTTGCGGCGCTGGAACTCGACGATCGCCTCGTACAGGTTGGCGCTGCGGAAGTCCGGCCACAGCAGATCCGAGAAGACGAGCTCGCTGTAGGCGAGCTCCCACAACAAGAAGTTGGAGAGCCGGTACTCGCCCGAGGTTCGGATCACGAGATCGGGATCGGGCATGTCGGGGAAGTACATCCGCGACGAGATGGCCTTCTCGTTGACGCGGTTCGGCGAGACCCCGTCGGCAACGAGCGCTCGCACCGCATCGACGATCTCGGCCCGGCCCCCGTAGTTGAACGCCAGCGTGAGGGTCATCGTCCGGTTGCGTTCCGTGAGTGCGGCGGCCTCGTCCATCGCGCGGCGCACATGCCTCGGGATGCGGCGGTCGGGCCGGCCGGCGATGCGGATCCGCACACCGCGCCGGTGCAGCTCGTCGCGCCGGCGCGAGAGCAGGTTCTCGTTGAAGTTCATGAGGAAGCGGACCTCGTCGGGCGGCCGGCGCCAGTTCTCGGTGCTAAAGGCGTACACCGTCAGCCACCGAAGGCCGATCTCGAGGGCGCCGTCGACCACGTTGAACAGGGCCTCTTCGCCTGCGATGTGGCCGTCGGTGCGGGCGAGGCCGCGGCCGGCAGCCCAGCGGCCGTTACCGTCCATCACACAGGCCACATGGGCGGGGATCCGGCGCCGGTCGAGCTCGGCGGGCACCGGGTCGGCCGGGGTGTCGAGGGAGAACGCAGCGGCGCCGTTCGGGCTGGCTGGGCTCCCGTCCACGCCTGTTCGAACCGCCCGACGGATCATGGATCGAAACTATCCCCAGACCCCCGCCATCGTGCGCAGGAGGGGGTCGCGGGCACGCTGTACCGTCCTGGCGTGGAGGAGGGCCCCGACCGAGCGCGTCCTGGGGCGGCGGCCGACGGCGCCCAGGACCCCGAGCGAGCTGCCCGTAGGCTTCTCGCCCGGATCGTCGGCCGTATGGCGGGCGGTGGCGAGGAGCGCCCGGGTCAAGAGGAGATGGCGGCCCGGGTGGCCAGGGCCATTCGGACGGGCACCCACCTGGTGGTCCAGGCTGGTACCGGAACGGGCAAGTCGCTCGCCTACCTCGCCCCGGCGGTCGGCTCGGGGCGTCGCGTTGTCGTCGCCACCGCCACCAAGGCGCTCCAGGACCAGCTGGCGACGAAGGACCTGCCGCTCGTCGAGCAAGCGGTCGAGGGGCCCTTCGCCTGGGCGGTCTTGAAGGGCCGATCCAACTACCTGTGCCGCCAGCGCCTGAGCGAGCTCGAGGACGGGCGCGAGCAGCAGCACTTCGCCGAGCTGGCCGAGGTGGAGGGCGAGGCGGCGCTCGAGGTCGACTCGGGCCGCCTCGGCGACCAGCTCCGGCGCATCTTGCGCTGGTCGGCCACGACGGCCTCGGGCGACCGGGCGGACCTTCCCTTCGAACCCTCCCCCCGTGCCTGGTCCTCGGTCAGCGTCGGACCGCGCGAGTGCCCGGGCGCCTTCCGCTGCCCGTCGGGCAACCGCTGCTTTGCCGAAGCGGCACGCGACGCTGCCGAGGCGGCCGATGTCGTCGTCGTGAACACCCACCTCTACGGGTCACACCTCGCGGCGGGGGGCAACCTGTTGCCGCCCCACGATGTGGTCGTCTTCGACGAGGCCCACGAGCTCGAGGAGATCATGACGGCCTCTCTCGGCGTCGAGCTCACGCCTGGGCGCTTTCGAGCGCTCGGTGCGGCGTCGAGAGCACTGCTCCAGGCGTCCGAGGCACCGGTGGCCGACGCCGTCGCCGAGATGGCCGACCGGATGCACAGCGTGTTGGCGGTCCACGCGAGCACACGGCTGTCGCTCGGCGCCCGGGCGGTGCGCCCCGATCGCGACGTCGCCGAGCTGTTGGTGATGGGGCGCGCCCGCGTCGACGAGCTGACGGCGAGGCTCCGGCCAGCCGAGGGAGCGCACGACAACGACGGCGCGGTCCCTCGTGCCCTCAGTGCCGCCGGACACGTCGCGAGCGATCTCGCCCGGCTCATGGAGCCGGCTGAGGGCGAGGTGGCCTGGGTGGACGGCGACCGACGCAGCCTCGTGCTCCGGCTCTCGCCGGTCGACGTCGCCCCCGAGCTCTCGGGCTCGCTGTGGGGCGACGTGACCGCCGTCTTGACGAGCGCCACGGTGCCGCCGGGGATCGAGCAGCGCCTGGGCCTCGACGGCCACGGGGCGCAGCGCATCGATGTTGGCAGCCCCTTCGACTTCCGCACCCACGCGCTGCTCTATGTCGCTCGCCACCTGCCGGACCGGCGGCGCCCCGAGTCGGAAGCCGCCCTCCTGCGCGAGCTCGAGGTGTTGATTCGCGCCGCTGGCGGAAGGACCCTCGCCCTCTTCACCAGTCGGCGGGCCACCGAGGCCGCCGCCACGGCGCTCTCGGGCGTCCTCCCCTACCGCGTGCTCGTCCAGGGCGAGCTCCCAAAGCCCCGCCTGGTCGAGCGCTTCACCGCCGAGGAATCCTCGTGCCTCTTCGCCACGCTCGGCTTCTGGCAGGGGATCGACGTCCCAGGCCGGTCGCTCTCGCTCGTCACCGTCGACCGGCTCCCCTTCCCGCGCCCGGGCGACCCGCTCTTCGACGCCCGGCGCGAGCGGGCCGGAGACGCCGCGTTCGCAGAGGTCGACGTGGCACGGGCCGCCACCCTGCTCGCCCAGGGGGCAGGCCGCTTGATCAGGAGCGCCGAGGACCGCGGCGTGGTCGCGGTGCTCGATTCGAGACTGGCCACCGCCCGGTACCGCTCCGCCCTCCTGGCCGCCCTGCCGCCCATGCGCCGGACGACGGATCGGGCCGAGGTCGAGCGCTTCTTGTCGGCCGCGCTCTCGAGCTAATGGGGCGCCCGAGCGCTCAGTGCGCGAGGGCGCCCGTCGCCCGGAGGCTCGCGATCTGCTCGCCCGAGTATCCGAACTCGGCCAGGAGCTCCTCGTTGTGCTGCCCGAGCGTGGGCGGCGGCCGACGCACACTCGTCGGTGTCTTGGTCATCTGGATGAGCGGTCCGACCATGTCGACCTGCCCGGCCGCCGGATGCTCGAAGCCGACCACGAGGTCGTTCGCGACGACCTGGGGGTCGTCGAGCAGCTCGGTGACCGAGCGGACCGGCGCAGCAGGCACCCCGGCGGCGTCGAAGCGCTCGAGCCACTCGGCGGTCGTCCTCTCGGCGAAACGCTCGATCGCGGCGGCGGTGAACGCGAACGCGGCCTGGCGACCCTCCTCGGAATCACGGGCGATCTTGCGTTCGTGACGCACGTCGTCCACCTCGATCGCCTGCGCCATCTTGCGGCGCAGCGTCGGCGTGAGGCAGGCCACGGCGACCATCGAGTCCTTCGTGCGGTACACGCGGTAGTAGGCGTTCATCGCTCGGGCCTCGGCGCTCGACGCTGCAACACTTGCCTCGCTCGGCGCGCTCGGCACCTCGGTGCGCATGAACGATGCGGCCTGGAGCGCGAGCGATGTGCCGAGCAGGGTCGTCTCGACCTTCTGACCCTGGCCGGTTTGCTCGCGGGCGAAGAGGGCTGCACAGATGGCCAGTGCGAGGACCAGCCCCGTGCCGTAGTCACCGACGGCCGGCGTGAGGGGCATCGGGACACCGTCGTCGTCGATCCGCCCGCCGGTCATCATGAGGCCCGTTACGGCCTGGGCGATCAGGTCGTAGCCCGGGCGATGACGTTGCTCGCCGCGCGTCCCCATCGCGGTGTTCTGCACGTAGATCAGCTTCGGGTGGAGCTCGACGAGCGACTCGTAGTCGATACCGAGGCGCTTGGGCACGTCGGGCCGATAGTTCACGATGACCACGTCCATGGCCGGGACGATCCTTCGGACCACCTCTTGGGCGTCGGGCTGCTTCAGGTCCAAGGTGAGCCCGCGCTTATTGCGGTTGAGCGAGAGAAAGGTCCGGCTCTCGTTCGGCGCGAATTCGAGACTGTGGCGCCACGGGTCGCCCTCGGGAGGCTCGACCTTGATCACGTCAGCCCCGAGATCACCGAGATGCATCCCGGCGAAGGGAGCCGCAATCATCTCGGAGAACTCGAGCACACGCACGCCCGAGAGCGCGCCGCCCATCAGTCCTTCTCGGCGTAGAGGGGCGAGGACGCCTTCATCCACCGCAGCTGCATCCGCATCGAGGCAGCAACCGCACCATCCTCCGCCGTGGCGCGGCTGTCGTACCACACATACTCGGTCTTCGGACTTGCCCCCACCGCGACCACCTCGCCGCTCAAGGCGTAGGGGGTGTCGCAGCGCAAAGGGCCGGCGAAGAAGCGAAGCTCGATCGCGCTGAAGAGGCCAACCGCGTCCTTCACGTGGGGCCCGAAGTCGTTTGCCCCGTTGCGGAGGTGCTGCACGATCAACGACGGGTTCACGATGGGCGGTCCCCATGGGGATGGACCCACGTACCAGTCGAGCGGCTCGGTCAACGCCGCCCCCTCGACGTGTCGGCGCTGGGTGGCGGCATCGGCGACGAAGCTGCGCGCGGTGATGGGGTCGCCGGGTCGCACCGAGGCGAGGAGGCGGAGGTCCTCTGGAGAGTTCGGGCGCAGGTCGATGGCGTGGAGATGGGTCGGCTCGGTCTCGCCACAGCCTGCGGTCCCCTCCGCCACGAGCAGGCCGTCCTCCCGCTCCATGCGCGCGGCCACCTGGGTCCCGCCCCCCGGCACGCCGAGCATCGCGATGACCGGCTCCGAGTCGATGGTCGCATTCTTGAACACCATGGAGATGGATCCTCGCTCGAACCACTCACGACCGAAGGCGGCCATGAGGAGCGGCGGGAACTGGTCGAGGTGGATCGACCCGGCGATGGTGCCTCCACGAAAGCCGAGGGCCTGTGCGGTCGTGTCGTCATGGATGTTGTGGCTCGGATCGGACACCGGTCCGGCCGCCGCACCGACCTCCGCCCGCCACGCGGCACTGGAGCGGTTGCGCGGTATGCGCGTCGGTCCAACAAGGTAGCCGTCGATCTCCTGGATCTCCCCGAGCGTGGTCTCGGTCATGACTCTCCCCTCTGCGCCTCGGCGCGGATGGTGCCCACCTTCAGGTCTTTGAACGGTACGTCCCGATCGACCTGGGGCTCGCGGGGCAAGCCGAGCACCCGCTCGCCCAAGATGTTGTGCTGGATCTCGTCGGTGCCCCCGGCGATCGAGATCGACGGGGCCGCGAGCGTTGACTGCGCGACCGCACCGCCCATCGGCGCGTCCGGGCCGACGAGCATGCCGCCCGCTCCGAGGATCGCCGGACCGATGTCGCGGTTGATCCTCGTGGCGACTGAGCGGCTCAGCTTCGTGATCGAGCTGGCCGGACCGGCCCCCTTGCCCGCCTCGGCGGCGGCCCGCGCTCGCTGCTGGTTCATCGTGTTGACCCGGATCTGGATGTAATAGCGCGTCACGTCCTGGCGCAGGGGGTCGGAGCGGTTGGCACCGGGCTCCTTGATGAGCGAGACCGGCGACAGACGGCCCGAGATGCCGGGATTGCGCGCGTCGAAGGAGGTCGGGCGGGAGCCCGAGCGCTCCACCACCTCGCCAAGCTTGCGAGCGCGCAGTTCAGATCGACGGGTGCGCGCCTCGACCTCGCGCCCGAACCCGACGCCCACCACCCCGGCACGCCCACTCCGCTCAAACGCGAGGGTGGTCACGGCGGCCGCCCATCCGTCGCCGGGACGCCCCACGAGCTCGGCGTCGGGAACCCTGGCGTCGGTGAAGAAGACCTCGTTGAAGTGCGCGTCGCCGGTCATCTGCTTGAGTGGCCGGACCTCGATGCCGGGTTGGTCCACCTCGATGACGAAGTAGCCGAGCCCGGCGTGCTTCGGCGCCTCCATGTTCACCCGAGCGACGAGCATTCCGCGGTCCGCCGTCCTCGCCCCCGAGGTCCACACCTTCTGGCCGTTCACAACCCATTCATCGCCGTCGCGCACCGCCCGGGTCTGGGCGCTCGCGAGGTCCGAGCCCGAGCCCGGCTCGCTGAAGAACTGGCACCAGGACTCCACCCCAGCGGCCAGATTCCACAGGTGACGCTCTTGCTGTTGCGGGCTGCCATGGCGCATGAGCACCGGCCCACCCATCATCTGGCCGAGACCCCCCGGGGCGCCCAGCACCCCGCGCTCTTTGAAGACGGCGTCGATCGTCGGCAGCTGGTCGGTACCGAGGCCCTTGCCGAACCACTCGGTGGGCCAGGTCGGGAATCCCCAGCCCGATCGAGCGAGGCGCTCCCACCAATCGCCGACGGTGAGATCAAGGTCCCACTCTTGGTCGAGGAAGGCGGTGACCTCCTCGCGGAGCTGGTCGCTGCTCCCCGATGCCATGGGGCTCCTTTCGGTACCGGTCCCCCGGCCACCGCTCGGGCGGCCGGCGTTATCCCATCATTTTCGACGACGGAGCGCCCTTGCGCCACGGGAACGTTCCCACGAGCCGCACGGCAGGGCAAGCGGTCCATGCCCCGGGCGCCGGCTTCGAGGACGCCGCTACTGGCGAACCTGCTCCGCTCGAAAGCGCGCCGCCGCGTCCTCCCGGTCGGGGGTGCGCCGCAGCATCTGCACCTCGACCTTGTGGATCTTCCCAGCAAAAGGGAACTCGCCCTCGTAGAGACCCGAGACCGGAGAACCGTGGTCCCGCCCGATGCTCGAACCGCTGCTCGACATCATCCGCATCGCGAAGGGGATCTCGCCATTGGCCACCTCGTCGCCGTCGACGACGAGCGTGACGGTGGCCGAACGCCCCTCCCTGCGAAACCGCACCCCGAGCTCGACACGGCCCGTCGGAAGGGTTTGGGGGGACATCACGACGTCGTGACGACCGAACGCGTTGTAGTCGAAGGTCAGCCTCTCCTCCTTCACGAAGAAGCTGAATCCCGCGTTCGCCGTACCGGCGGCGTAGAGCACGCCATCGGCACCTGCGGAGCGCTCGACGTCGACCGACATCTCGAACCCCCCCTGGCCACCAAAGCCCGGGGCCGCCCCGGCCGCGATCGGCGACATGGGGGGCCGATAGACGTACCTGCCGCCCCCCGAATGCGGCGACCGCCGGTTCGAACGGATCCCGAACAGCTCGAAACCCCGGTCGTCGAGCGGCAGGGCACCGTACCTCTCGGCCTCCTCCCACCATGCTTCGACGAGCTCGGCGAGCTTGTCGGGCATCTCGGCGGCCAGATCGTTGCACTCCGAGTAGTCCTCCTCGACGTGGTACAGCTCCCACGCCTCCTCGTCGTAGGACACACCGGGGCGGTGTCGAGTGACGGCCTTCCACCCGTCCTTCCAGATCGCTCGGTGCCCGGAGCTCTCGAAGTACTGGACCTCCTTGTGCGTCGGCTCGTCGGCCTTGAAGAGGGAGTAGCCCAAGGACACGCCGGCCAGCGGGAGCTGCGCATGGCCGGCCACGGTCTCGGGAGGCGTCACGCCGGCCAGCTCGTAGATGGTGGGTGCAACATCGTTTACGAAGTGGAATTGGTGGCGGACCGCCCCTGGATCGGGGATCCGTGCCGGCCAGCTCACGATCAAAGGGACATGCACCCCACCCTCGTGGGTGTTCTGCTTGTACCACTTGAACGGCGTGTTGCCGGCCTGTGCCCATCCCCACGGATAGTTGGAGTGGCTGCGGTGGGTCCCGATGTCATCCAGGCGCGCCACCGCCGCTTCGGGGTCCTCCTGGATCCCGTTGAAATACAACATCTCATGGAGCACGCCGGTCGGGCCGCCCTCCTGGCTGGCGCCATTGTCTGAGAGCAAGAGCACGATGGTGTTGTCCAGCTCTCCCATCGCCTGCAGATCGTCCATCAGCCGACCGATCTGCACATCCGTGTGATCGAGGAAGGCCGCGAACGCCTCTTGGAGTCGGCACGCGAATCGCCGCTCACTCTCGGTCAGCTCATCCCACGGCTTCACCCCACGGTTTCGGGGAGCGAGCTGCGTGCCTTGCGGCAGAAGCCCCGATTCCCGCTGACGTCCGAACCATTGGTCGCGGGCAACATCCCACCCCTCGTCGAAGCGGCCCTTGTACTTGGCCAGATACGAAGACGGAGCCTGGTGCGGGGAATGTGTCGCGCCAAAGGCGAGGTACAAGAAGAAGGGTCGGTCCGGTCGCACACCCTTTGAGTCGTGAATGAACTCGATCGCGTGGTCGACCAGGTCCTCGCTGAGGTGGTAGCCGTCCTCGGGGCCGCCCGGCGGACTGACCGGATGGTTGTCATAGACGAGCTCCGGATAGAACTGATCCGTCTCACCCTCGAGAAAGCCGTAGAAGCGCATGAACCCTCGCTGGCACGGCCAGTCATCGTGCGGACCCGCTGCGGAGATCTCTTCTGTCGGAGTGAGGTGCCACTTGCCCACGGCGAAGGTGGCATATCCAGCGCTTCCAAGCACCTCCCCCAATGTGCTCGCATGACGTGTGATGCGCCCGGTCATGTTGGGGAAGCCCGTGTTGAAGTTCGCGACTTGGCGCATGCCCACGGTGTGCGGATTGCGTCCCGTCAGCAGGGCGGCACGGGTGGGCGAACATACCGGCGTCACGTGGAAGTTGGTGTAGCGGAGCCCGTTGGCGGCCAAGGCGTCGATGTGCGGGGTTTCGATGCTCGACCCGTAGCAGCCGAGCTGTGCAAACCCCATGTCATCGATCAAGATGAGCACCACGTTCGGTGCGTCTTTGCTGGGGTATCGAGGCTCGGGATACCACGGAGTCGATTCTTGGTATGTCCGGCCAATATGTCCCTGGAACTCGTCAAGATGTGCCGTCATTGAATCTCTCCCCTTATCCAAAACAAATCTGATCTCGTGCCCGGCTATCCTTTACCGGTGCCCTCCCAGCGCAAGACGATCTCGCCCGGACCCGAACAGGATGGGCGGGTTGCACGCAGGCTGCGGAACCGCGAAGCCGTGCTCGACGCCACATACGCGCTTGTCGAGGCCGGCAACACGCAGCCGTCATTCGAGGACGTTGCGGACGCATCGGGAGTCTCGTTTCGCTCGATATATCGCTACTTTTCAAATCGGGACGACCTCATGCGGGCGGCATTGGCGCACCGGGCCTCGAAATTCGACGCGCTCTTTCGCATTTCGAATCTCGGAGAGGGCGACCTCAATGATCGAATCACCACGATCGTCGACCAGCGCCTTGCTCTGTGGAATGCGATCGGCCCCGCGATCCCGGTGCTACGCCGGCTCGCGCCCTCTCCAGCCTCCCTTCGTATCCAAATTGATCGAAGGCAGCTGGCCCTGCGCCGTGAGCTCGAAGCGCAGTTTCAAGCAGAGTTCGCGGCAATGGATGCCGACCGGCGGGAGGCGGTCTTCCACGCCGCCGACATTCTCTGCCAGTTTGAAGCGATCGAATATCTCAGACGCCGACAGCGACTGACCGAGGACGCCACCCGCGAGCTGCTGGCCACGGCGCTTACCGTTCTCCTTTCATCAGAGCCCCCTAGAACTCCTCGGAGCGATCCCGCGGACGAAGCCCGAAAGAGCGGTTCGAGCCGCGCTGGCCTCGACCAGAGGCGCCCGCTTCGAGCCCCCGCATCTCAATCTGGCGCCATTTGATCAGCTGCAACTCGATCACCCGCATGATCGAGGACAATGCGAGCGAGACGATGACAAGAAGCACCATTCCTGCGAAGAAGTTGTCGACGTCAAAGCTCGACAGCTGCAGGGTGAAATAGCCACCGAGGCCCTGGTTTCCCGTCAGCATCTCGCCAACCACGGCGCCGAGAAAGGCGTACGACAGGCACAGCTGCAACCCAGAGAAGATCGTCGGGACGGCCGAGGGGAAGACAAACCGGCGGAACCGGCGGATCCGTCCGACCCCCAGAGTCTTCGCCAACAACATGTAGTCGCGGCCCGCTGCCTGCAGCCCCGCATAGGTGTTGAAGGTCACGATGAAGAAACCAAGGCTGACGATCAGCGCGACCCGAGAAGAGGAGCCCAGCCCGAACCAGAGCACGAACAGGGGTGCGAGGGCGATACGGGGCAGGTTGTTGAAACCGACGAGGAAGGGCCTCGACACCTTCTCCGCCACCCTTGACTCGGCGAGCACGATGCCCGCCAAGAGTCCAAGGACGCTCGCAAGGGCGAAGCCAATCATCGTCTCGGTCAATGTGACACCCATCAGGCTCACGAGATTGCCGTGGATGAGCTGATCCCACAGGGCCGGGAAGAATCGGGAGGGTTCGCTCGTGAAGGAGGCCGGCACGACGCCGGCACGAGCGCAGAGCTCCCATGCTCCGAGAAGGACGCACAAGGCGAACACCTGGATTGTGCGGTCGTGACGGAGAAATCGAATGAAGATGTTGGCTTGCGGCTCTTCGATCTCATCAGTGACGAAGAGACCGTCGTCTTCGAGCGTCGCTACCAGGGAACTACTTCGCGCTTCCATCTGCCGTTTCGCCCTCGCTTGCCACCTCGTCACGTAGATCGGCCCAGATTTGTTCGTACATCGAATGGAAGGCCTGTTCGCCCTGGAGCGACAAGAGCGACCTCTTTGCGGGCAGATCCACGACGTAGACGTTCTTGATCCGCCCAGGCCCGCGGGTGAACAGAACCACTCGGTCTGCCATCGCAATCGCTTCGGCCAGATCGTGGGTGATCAGGATCACCGTTGACCCCAAGCTTTCCCAAATGCGTCGAAACGTGTCTTGGAGCAGCAGCTTGGTCTGGGCATCCAATGCCGAGAAGGGCTCGTCGAGGAACACGATTCGTGGGTCCGGGGCGAGCGTGCGGGCGATCGCGACGCGCTGACGCATGCCCTGTGAGAGCTGCGCTGGATAGGCCCGCTCGTAATCGCTCAGGCCGACTGCCTCGAGCATCTGGCGGGCCTTGTCCTGCCTGGTGGCCCGATCCCATCCGAACATCTCCATCGCGAGCTCGGCGTTCCCGAGAACGGTCCGCCATGGGAGGAGGCTGTCTCGCGCAAAGAGGTAGCCGACGTCGGTCCTACCGGTGCGTGGTGTGCTGCCAAAGATGTCGAGCGTGCCCCGCCTGGGCGACTCGAGGCCGGCCAGCAGATTGAGGAGGGTCGTCTTTCCACAGCCGCTCGGGCCGACGATCGCAATGAACTCGCTCTCGGCAACTTCGAGGTTGATATCCCGAATGGCCCATCGGCGACCATAGGCATGCGAGACGGCGTGGACCCGGACGACGGGGCTCGCGGATGGATCGTTCGGACGAGCGCCATTTTGAGAAGCGGTCGTCATTTGCAACCGAGAACACCTCGGCTTACGAGTGCATCGATCTGCTCTCGCGAGAGCCCGACCTCCTCGGCGATCTCGATCGAATGCTCCCCGAGCCGGGGCGCCGAACGGGACGGACCAGGCGGCTCTGAGCTCGAGCGCCAGGGACGGGCCACGCCGGTCACCTCAGGAGCAAGCGTCGTGAACACCTGCCGATCTTGTGCCCATGGCGAACTCGCCACCTCGGGAACCGTACGCACCCGCCCGCAGACGAGACCGGCGGCTCGCGCCGCCTTCTCGCAGCTCTCGAAGTCCGGGAACCCGCCAAGCACGTCTTTCAGCGCTTGCACGGTCGCCGCGCGGTTCGCAATTCGCTGCTCTCGGTGCTCCAGGGAGGTCCCCTCGAGCATGTCGGCTCGCCCCGCAGCGCGAGCCCAACGCGGAAAGGACGACACCGGATCTCCCGCTGTCGCAACGCCGGTTCCATCGCCGAGGATCCCCACAACCGTGATCGCTGGGTTGAATGGACCCGTGTCGACGACCTCGTTCACCTCGAAGGGGAGCCACTCCATCGTGTACAGGGTGCTCTCGGCCAGCGACACATCGAGATGCTGCCCAAGGCCCGTCCTCTCGCGCTCGAAGAGCGCCGCGAGGATGGCGCTCGTCGCAAGAAGCCCGGTGTAGTAGTCAGCGTGGTTCTGGGCTTCGGGGCCGAGGTCACGCTGGGCGCGCAGCGCGTGCGCCGCCAGGAGCCCCATCTCGGCGTGGATCGCAGGCGCCATCCCGCCACGCTCCCGCCAGGGTCCGGTCAGGCCGTATCCGGAGATGGAGCAATAGATGAGCGAGGGATGCTCCGATCGCAATGACTCGGCGCCCAGACCCATCGATTCCATGACCCCGGGGCGGAAGTTCTCGAGTACGACATCGGCGTCAGAAACCAGGCGTCGAATGAACTCGATGCCGTCCGGATCGCGCAGGTCGACGGCGACGGCTCGCTTCCCGGCATTCAACATGGAGAAGTAGGCCGCGAGTCCGTCTCCACGGGCGCCGATCGATCGCGTGAGATCGGGAGTCGACGATTCCACCTTGATGACATCGGCTCCAGCATCCGAGAGGATCCTCGCGCAGATCGGACCTGCGACGATGCGAGAGAGATCGATGACTCTCACTCCGTGCAAGGGGCCGCCTTGAGGCTCCTTGGTCCGAGGAGCGTCAGCGGCTCCGCTCACGAGGCCCAGTCCTTCAACTGCTCGATGAGCTCGACGTGGTTGGGTCCCGCAGGCGTGATGCTCAGCCGCGTGACGCCGGCTTCGCGGTATGCCTCGACCCGGTCGCGGACACGCCCGGCGTCCCCAACGAGCGTGACGGCCTCGAGGTACTCGGCCGGAACGGCTGCTTCTGCCTCGGCTCTCCGGCCGTCCAAGAAGGCGTCTTGGATCGCCTCGGCCTCGGCCTCATAGCCGTAGCGCCGGAAGAGGTCGTTGTAGAAGTTCTTGCCCCGTGCCCCCATCCCGCCGACGTAGAGGGCGACCTGAGGCCGGGCGGCATCTCGGATCTGCTGGGCCCGATCCTCATCGCAGATGCAAACGGTCCCGCCCGCGACGATCTCGAGGTCACCCAAATCGGAGCTCCTCGCCTTCTTCCCGCGCGCAACATCCTCGGCCCACACCTCGCGGGCCTTGTCGGGATGGAAGAAGGTGGGGATCCAGCCATCCGCCACGCGAGCGGTCATCTCCACGTTCTTGGGGCCGAGGCTCGCGACGTAGATCGGGATCGACTCGCGCACCGGGTGGTTGATCAGCTTCAGCGGCTTGCCCAGCCCGGTCCCTTCGGAAGGCGGCAACGGCAGGGTGTATGCAGGCCCCTGATGGACGACGGGCTCGCGTCGCCACACCTTTCGGCAGATTTCGATTGCCTCTTCGGTGTGCTGCAGCGGGGTGCGATAGGCGATTCCGTGCCACCCCTCCACCACCTGGGGACCCGAAACGCCCAATCCGAGGACGAACCGCCCCCCCGACAAGGCATCAAGGCCGGCCGCCGTCATGCCGAGCAGCGTGGGTGTGCGGGAATAGACCGGAATGATCCCTGTGCCCAGTTCCGCGTGCTCCGTCGTGCTCGCCAGCGCTCCGAGGATGCTGATGGCGTCGAACCCGTAGAGCTCTGGCACCCAGATCATGTCGATGCCCGCCTTGTCCAGGTCGCGGGCACGGGCCACCGCCTTGCGGGGATCGCCCGCATGGTTGACGACGGTCGACAGTTTCATCTCGAACCCCGATCCATTGGACTTGTCCTTCGAGTCACGAATTCCGCGGGACTAAGCGCTCTTGCCGAGCTTCGCCTTCCCGGCACTGCGAACCGCCTTCACGACGGCCTTCGCGCTCTCGGGGACGCCGTGGACGAAGTAGGAGCTTGCCGGGGTGTAGCGCTTGAGGAGACCCTCCTGCTTCCAGAACTTGACGTAGGCGTTCGCATCACCTTGGGAGACGTAGCTCTCCACGGTCGGCAGGAGTGGCTTGATGAACGTCGGAAGCTGGGACTCAGGAATCACCGTCGTCGGGAACCCGGGTTGGGCGGCAATGGCGGTGGCAGCTGTATCGAAGTTGGCCGGGTTGTGCACCCAGACGTCCGTTTCCTCGAGCGCCAACTGGATCTCCCGAACGGCCTGGGGATGGCTGCTCGCGAACTGCGTCGAGGTCCACAACCAGGCTCCGGGCTTGTTCATCACCTCGCGCATGAGGGAATGGGCCGGGAGGCCGGGGAAGGGCTTCGAGTTCGTCGCAAGCAACTGTGCGTGGAGGGCCCTCGAGAAGAGATATCCGGTCACCGGGTCAACGACGACCGCTGCCGTCTGGCCACTTGCTGCTGCGGCGATGGTCTGTTGTGGACCGTTCAACGCCACGTAGTTCACGTCGTCCGGTGACAATCCCGCAGCGGCGATCCACAGCCGGGCGTAGTAGTAGGCCGGAGTGCCGATACCGATCACGCCCACCGACTTGCCCTTGAGCGCCCGCACCGACGCCGGGAAGGTCTTGGGCAAGTTCTCGCTTGCGGGGGCAATCAGGTCGAGGCCGAGCGTCGTCACGGAGCTGACGAGTTTCAGCCCGATCCCCTTTTGGATCGCGCCCACGCCCGCCGAGGCGTCCGTCACGGCGAGGTCGAGGCTGCCAGAAGCGAGAGCGCTCACGTCTGTCGTCGCATTGGTCACCGGGACCATCGTGGCGTTGATGTGATTCGCCTTGAAGAACCCCTCCTTGATGGCCAGGTACGGCAACCACGTCTGGACGGCGACGGGGAAGATCCCCACGTTGATGTCCGTCGTCGCCACTTTCGAGGCCTTCTTCGACGCCGCTCCGGCGGCACCGGAAGCCAACCCGAAGGCCGATGCGATCAGGCTGAGGGACACCCCAAAGACGGCGACGCCGATCGGCGCACGCCGATGTCTCGAAGCCGCCCGAGTCGGACGAACCGCTGACAGGACCCCACGTGCTGCTCGGATTTCCATGTTCACCCCCGCGAAGACTCGCACATGTTATGGCAATCTGTTCGTCAATTCAATGGCCCAACGGCGGCGAATCGAGCCTTCCAAGGCGCCTGCAAAGGCCCGAACCGCGGCCTGCCCGTCGCCCGCGTGGCCCTCCAGGTGGGTACCCCACGATGCGGACCGGGAGCCGTTCGGTCCCCTCGAGGCGGCCCCGACGTCCGGCTGTGCGCGGGAACCCGAGCTCACGAGACGCCGGAAGTCAGCTTCAGCGCCTCTTCTTGGACCACCTTCCGCAGCAGCTTGCCGTTCGGAGCCCTCGTGATCGCCTCGACGTCGAAGATCTGCTTCGGCAACTTGTAGCCCGCAAGACTGTTTCGCAGGTGCTCCAAGAGCGCCGCATGATTCACTTCGGCGTCCCTGCATTCGACCAGCGCGACCACGCTCTGGCCCCACTTGGGATCCGGGACGCCTGCCACTGCCGCATCGGCAATTCCCGGAAACTTCTTGATGGCCTCTTCGACCTCTTCTGGGTAGACCTTCTCGCCCCCCGTGTTGATGCACGATGAGCCGCGACCGAGAAGATTGATCGTCCCGTCTTGGGTGATCTCGGCATAATCGCCCGGGACGGCGAACCGTCTGCCGCCAACCGTGACAAAGGTCTGGGCGGTCTTCTCGGGATCCTTGTAGTACCCGATCGGGAGGCGGCCGCCCACCGCCAGTCTGCCCACCTCACCGACCCCGCTCGTCACGATCCGACCGTCATCGGTGATGAGCACGGCGTCATCTCCGAGCTTGAAGCGCCCCGTTCCACCCAGTTCCTTGGAGCTCGAGATGGCCCGGCCCATGCCAGGAGTCTCCGACGCCCCGAGGCCGTCGGTGAGCATGATGCCGGGAAGGTGCCTCAACAGGCCGGCCTTCACCTCATGACTCCACATCACGCCGGAGGAGAACATCAACCGGAGTGACGACAGGTCCCATCGGTCGGGATTTCCATCAAGCGCCTCGAGAATCGGCCGCGCGAACGTGTCACCCACGATTGACATCTGGGTCACCCGGTGTGCCGCCACGGCATCGAGCACCGCCGTGGCCGAGAAGTTCCGGTTCGGAAGCGTCACGAGCGAACCACCGAGGAACATCGCGGCGCACGTGGACATGAGACCCGTCCCATGCATGAGCGGCGCCGCTGCACAGAGCACGGGGCCGGGTTCCTTCAAGAGCGCGCTGTACGCGCCGAGGTCGTCGGAGTCGAGGACGCTCGCTGCGCGGCCCATCTTCATGACCTTCACGAAGAGGTCGTCCTGGCGCCACATCACGCCCTTCGGCTGACCGGTTGTGCCGCCCGTGTAGATCATGAAGACGTCATCACCGCTTCTTGGGTTCCCGGTCACAGGGTCGTCCGGCGAATCGACCGAAGGGAACGGGAGCGCCCAATCGGGCATATCGGCCATTGCATCGTCCACGCAGATCCACAACTGGACACCCGGGAGCCGGTCGCGGATTTGGTCGATGCGATCGGCGAAGGTCGAATGGAACACGACCACCCTCACATCTGCGTCGAGCCAGAGATAGACCAGCTCCTCGCCCGTGTAGCGGTAGTTCGTGTTGACCGGGACCATGCTCGCCTTCAACGATCCGAAGACGCTGATCAGGTACTCCGGGCAGTTGTACAGGTACTGAGCGACCTTGGCCTGCGGTTCCAATCCATGCGCTCGCAATACTGCGGCGAAGGATTCGCCCGCCCGCTCGAACTGCCGCCAATTGAGACGCCGCTCCTCGTGCGTCAAGGCGGGAGCGTCGGGCAGCTCGCGTGCAACGGTCTCCCAGACTGTCGCGAAATTCCAGTCGGACATTCGGACCCCCCTTCGAGAAGCGAGATGGACGTCTATGAGCGATCGCGGCGGTGCGTCCGCGACCGTGGTGCTACGCGAAGAGCTGCTCTGCGCCCGTTCCGTTCAGCGCCTGGTCGACATCGGCCCGGGCTGCCGGGCCGAGCCCTCCGTATGCCTCACGTAGCCATTGGAGGCACTTCACCTGGTAAGGAAAGGGTGATTGCCGATACTCGATGCCGTCGATTTCGCAGACGACCTCCGAGGCACTGGCGGCGGACGCCTGCGCGTTCGCGATCAAGAAGGGGGCATAGGTCCGACCGATCTCTCGGAGGAGTCGGTCCAAGGCACTGGGAAGGTCTCCCGAATCCCAATCGTCGTCGCTGACCTCGAGGCCCGACAGGTCGTCGATCTTGTCGATCCACGAATAGACGTGGGGTGCGTCCTTGACAGCGATCTCCATCGAGTCGGGTTCCCATCTGATCAACTGGATCAGCTGCCCGAACAGCCCGAAGTCTGCTCGTGCAGGTCGGGAACCGAATAGGAAGTCTCGTTCGATGATGCTTTCTTCGAGAATCGCCAACAGGCGTCGATAGCTCGATTCGATGACCGGCTGGTTTCCGACGGTGCTACCCACCAGTGGGGTGCGACCGGTCTGGCGGCGGATGATGTGCGCCTTGGCGCGCTCGAGGGTCTCGCCTGCCAGGCGCAGGTTCGTGGCCAGCGGGAGCAAGGATCCGGCCTTGTCGATCGCACCTGGGTATTCGTCAAACCACCGATAGTGGTACATGCACTTCGTGATCCACTCGTCGGCGTAGTCCTCGATCAACAAGTCGAGGAAATGCCGGCCGGGATCCGGGTGGGTCAGGCTTCGACCGGCGTACATCGTCTCGAGACGGTCAATCTGGGGGCTCGAATCGACCATCGATTCGACGTACGTTCCATCGGACCCCGGAAACGCAATCACCGGGATGATCGCAACGGGCGGCTTCGGGATGCCGCGATCGGCGGCCGAGTCGCGGATCATCCAGCGGAACGGGATCCGCCGATAGCGCAACACGGCACGCATCTTCATCGAATAGGGAGATCCGAAATGGCCCACAAGGCCAAGCGGACGGTCGGTGTCGATCTGGTGCACACCCTCCCCCTTGCCAGTCATTGGCGCTCGCCGGCGACCCTGCGAGTACGACCCTCCTCGGGGTGCGGCGTCGGGCGCAGAACGCGACCCTCATGGTGGTCTCGGATGCTCCCGGGCCCGCTCACCACGTCGAGACGGTAGATGTTGGCGAAGATCATGTCAATACTGGTGCCGCCGGTTCACCTGCCCGCGGTGCGCACGACCTCCTCTGGGGTCCTGGCTGCGAGGGCCTCCAGGGCCCCGAGGCACTCACCGGCCTGGAGGCGCGCGCCCCAAGCGCTGCAGAGGCGGGCCAGATCGGGCCACTGCTGCAACGCATCGGCTGCGATGGCCATGCACCGAGCCCCCGCCTCGCGCAAGGCCTCATCGGCGATGCCCTCGGCCGACATGGTGTCCCAACTCACGTCGTGAGCTGGGCAGACCGCCGCCGCCAGCGTGCCCGCGTCGTCGTTGCTGAGGAGCGCCCACGTCGCAGCGATCGCAGCCCGGCGCGCATCGCCTTCGATGGCGTCGATCGTCCGCAACTCGATGAAGCGACGTGGCCGGACCGGCGGGAACAGGGTGGTGAGGTGGTTGGAGACGGTGGACCCGGCGTGGCCGGGCTCGGCGGTGAGCAACCACTCCAAAAGCGACCTGCCGTCGTCGACGAACTCGAGACCCCCCGCGTGATCGCTCGCCATCAACAGTGCGTCCAGGGCGTACTGCGACCACTCCTCGGCGCCGCCGAGGGGAACGGGTCGCGTCCGGGTCGGGTCGGTCTCCGACCAGATCCCCAATCGCTGGGAGGCCACGGTCGGCGGCCTCCCGATCCGAAAGGGCGAATGCGCGAAGATCGCGCCGAGCAGCGGCGCCACCGCCTGCGCGTTCGCCCAGGTTCGTTGGGGCGAGGAGCCAAAGTCCACGTTGATCTGCAGCGCGGCGGTCCTGGTCATCATCTCGATGCCCGATGGGGAATGGAGCCCGAAGAACGCCTCCATGATCCGGTAGCGAGGGGCGTCGAGGACTCGCAGGGGGGGTCTGATGGGATCGACCCCCAGGGCGACGAGCCGCAGCTGTCGAACGCCGAGGCGAAGGGCGAGCTCGAGCGCATCGCCCTCGACCCGGTCGATGAGCTCCACCGGCGACCGGGTGGCGAGCGTGCTCAGCTCCAGCTGGCCGCCCGGCTCCAACGAGACCGTCCCCCCGTGAGGGAGCGGCCTCGACCCGATCGCGCCGAGCACCTCCTCTGCGCCGACCACCGCCGCTGGGTCGTCCGCCCGATAGACCAGCCACTCCATCTCGACCCCGATCCGGCCGGTGGAGACGGGCGAGAACGCCGCCCTCGCCAGCCGGCGAGCGCCTGCGATCACCGACGGCTCCTCAAAGAGCGCTCTCAAGGTCGTCGGGAGCGGGCCGGCGCGTGCCTTTCGAGCCATTCGACGACGAGCACGTCTGGTCGCGCGCCGCTGAGCGCCACGACCTGGCGGATCCCCGTCGGGCTGGTCACATTCACCTCGGACAGTTGTCCGGCGATGACGTCGATGCCCACGAACCAAAGGCCGTCGCGTCGAAGCGACGGGGCCAAGCGGTCAATGATGCGTCGGTCTCCCGCGTCGATCGCGGTCGGCTCGACGGCCCCACCCAAGCCGATGTTGGCTCGGAAGTCTCCGCCGGTGGGCACCCGATTGATCGCACCGATGGGTTCGCCGTCGAGGAGAAGGATGCGCTTGTCCCCTTGGTATACGCCCTCGAGAAAGGGCTGGGCGACCACGTGCCGTCGACCCCCGTCGGTCATGGTGTCCACGATGCTGTGCGCGTTCGGGTCCCCTCGCATCAGGGCGTGGACGCCCCGGCCACCGTGTCCATCGATAGGCTTCAAGACCGCCCCGTCATGGGCGAGCGCAAAGGCGAGCAACGCCCCACGATCGGCCGATACGAGCGTCGGGGGTGTGAGGTCGGGAAACCGGCAGGCGTAGAGCTTTTCGTTCGCCTCTCTCAGGCCGCGGGGACTGTTCACGACGAGTGTCCCCTCGACCAGGTCGAGCAGGTGTGTGAGCCTCAGGTAGTCGGTGCCAAAGGGAGGGTCGGTCCGGACCAGCACCACATCGATCGTGCTCGCCACCTCGATCGTCATCGGGTCCGCCAATGCGATGGGGCGTCCCACGCCCTCGGTCATCGTCGCCGGTCGGGCGCGCGCCCGGATGCATCTATCGGCGAAAGAGACGTCCGATGGGGTGCAGTGCCACACCCGGTGCCCGCGTGCTTGGGCAACCAGCATCAGCGCGAACGAGGTATCGGTCTCCTCGTGGACGGCCTCCACCGGATCCATGACGACCAGAACTTCCACCGAGGCCGCCGAGGGAACTACTGCCGGCGCAACTGCCGGAATTTTCGGAATCGACCCACGAACTCGTCGTGCTGCGTGGTGCTCCACGCGACGCCGTGCCAACCCATGAGCTCTTGGCAGCGCTCATGATGCCGCGCCACGCGGGGCGCAAGCGGCCGATCGAAGCCGAGTTGGCGCATTGCGCTGAGACGGACGTAGAAGGGGATCACGATCGCCTCGGCCAAGCTCGGGGAGTCGCCGGCCAGCCATTCGGAGTGCTCGAGCCATGCGTCGATCAGCTCGAGATGCTCCGAAAGCTCCCCTGAAAATCGCTCGATCCGGTGCTCCTTGGAGGCGTAGAGCAGCCCGCCCATGGTCGTGGCGACCCCTTGGTCGATCCACCGCACGCGCTCGAGGACGAGCGTCCGGGCGACTCCCTCGGCGGGCAGGAGGGGCTCGGACGAGAATTTCTCCTCCAGCCACTCCAGGATCGGGATCGAGTCCGCCTTGTATTCGCCGCCCACCCGGACGAGGGGTATCTCGAGCTTCGGGCTGTTCGTCACGAACTCGTTCGGGAGCACGAAGCCCTTGGGCCGGACCGCCGTCGGGGGCACGTCGATCTGGCCGAAGCGGATCTTGCGCTGCGCCAGCGCGAATTCGACGCGATTCGAATAGGGGCAGGTCCAATGACCGTAGAGGGTCGTGGCGTCCGGTGACGACGGCATGGTCGTGGCGCTCGCGCCGCTCGTGCTCACATCGTGTAGCGGAGGTTGCGGGCGACTTGACCGCCGAGCGTGGCATCACCGGTCCAGGTGATGCGGTTGCGCTCGATCGCCTTCTCAGGGTCGATTCGCCCGCAGGCCAGTTGGACGAAGGTCAATGGCTCGGCGGTCACCTCCACGTCCGGGTGCTCCAGATGGTCGACCACCTTCGCCTTCCCCTCGACGACGACGAAGTAGTCACGAGGCAATGGGGCGCTGAGGTGGATGGCGACGCTCTTGCCCTCGGGCAGGCCGACCTTCTTCCCGAGGATGTATCCGAGCGAACCCTCGATCTCGGAGAGCGCGATGTCCGCACGTGGGCCGCTGTCGTTGGTCGAACGGCCCAGGGGGGTGGTGATGTCACGTTCATGGACCCAGAAGTCAAAGATGCGCACCCGCATGAGGCGCCCGTACACGCCGGGGCCGACCGGGGTCCACGAGGGCAGCTCGAGGTCCGCCTCCACCAGCTGGGAAAGATCGCTCCGCCGCTGAGCGAAGACCTTCTTGACCTCCTCGAGGAATTCTGCGGTCCCGAGGGCCCGCATGGACTCGACGAACGACTTTGCCTTGTCGAACGGCGGGGAGAGCGCATCGGGTTCGGGACGCCACGCGCTCAAGATGTGCTCGGTCGTCGCGAGGTGGGTCACGACGCCCCGAACGGTCCATTCGGGGCAAAGCGATTGCGCCGCCCACTCGTCCTCGTTGAGCTCGTCACAGATCGTCTCGATCGCCTGGAACGACTCCTCGAGTGCGTCGGTCAGTTCGGCGAGTGCGTTCATGGGGTCTCCTTTTGGATGCTCACCCAGTCCCGTGCCTCGAGGTACGGCTTGAAGGTGGTCGAGATCGCCTTGAGGTCGCTTGGCTGCTTGGGGTGCTGGATCTCGTAAAGGTGGGGGAACTCCCGCCACCCGGTGACCAGATGCCAGAGGCGCACCGCCGCTTCCCCGCTCGGCGGATCGATGAGCACCGGCCCAAAGATCGCACGCTGCTCATCGAAGACCAAGGTGGGCACTCCCCAGCCCCCCAGGGCCAGCACCCGCTCGTGGTCGGCCCTCACCTCGTCGTGCGTCGTCGGATCGTCCATGGCCTCGTTCACGATGGCGGGATCGAGGTCGAGGCTCGCCAGGAGCTCCTCTGCGACCTCCCGACGGTGCGGCTTCATGCCACGGACATGGAGCGCCGTCCCGGCCTCCAGGTACCACCGGTCGAGGAGCGCCGGGTCCATCCTGCGCAGCGCAGCGCCGATCCGCATCATCGACCAACCGTAGGACCAGTCGCGCTCCCAGGGATGCTTCTTGCCCTCGGCGCGATTCACCTCCTCGAGGCTGAAAAAGCGCCAATTGACGCTGACGCCGAGGGCGTCACGGACCCCGCGGATCCAAAGCGAGGTCTGATAGGCCCACGGGCACATGACGTCGAAGTGGAAGTCGACGCTGGTCGGATCGCTCGTCTCGCTCACCTGGTCTCCCCTCGCCTCCCGCACGCGTCGCCGCCACACCGGTTCGGGCTCGGCCGGGCGCCGCGCAACCCCGCTCGGGCGCCCCGGCGCAAGAACGCGCGCCCAGGGCCCCCGACCGATCGGCGTTCGCCCGCATGTGGCGAGCCCGAGGCGAGAGCCCTCCGCGTCGGGCCGGGCGCCGCAGGTCCGCCTCGAGTGGGTCGGACGGCGGTCGTCACGTACGCAGCGTAAGTGATGGCATAATTCTTGTCAATACAATAGGCTCGGGCCACGAGCAACCGAACGTCGGCGCCGAGCACCGGCCGCTCGGTCGGTGCGGCGAGAAGAGGAGGGCCGATGACGGCGGAGCAAACTGAGCCCGTTCTGCGCGAGCTGGACGATGGGGTGGCGGTCCTCACTCTCAACCGGCCCGAGCGCCTCAACGCGTGGTCGCGCGAACTCGAGGAGCGCTACTTCGGGTTTCTCGAGGAGGCCGCCTCGGACCCCGAGGTCCGTGCCATCGTGGTCACCGGCGCCGGCCGAGGGTTCTGTGCCGGTGCCGACATGGAAGAGCTGCGGAGCATCGCCTCGAGCGGCTCGATCGGCGGCGGCGGCCAGCGCCGCCCCCAGACGCTCGCGCTCGGGATCCCGAAGCCCATCATCGCTGCGATCAACGGGGCCTGCGCGGGCATCGGGCTCGTCCAGGCGCTCATGTGCGACCTTCGATTCGCGGCCGAGGGCGCCAAGCTGACGACGGCCTTCGCCCGCCGCGGCCTGATCGCCGAGCATGGGATCTCCTGGATCCTGCCCAGGCTGGTCGGCCCGGCCAACGCGCTCGACCTGCTCTTGTCCGGGCGGGTCGTGCTCGCGGAGGAGGCGGTCTCGATGGGGCTGGTCGACCGGGTCATGCCCGCCGAAACGGTGCTCCCGGCCGCTCTCGCGTACGCCAGGGAGCTCGCGACCTACTGCTCGCCGACCGCCATGGCGGCCATGAAGGCACAGGTCTACCGGCACCTCGATACCGGCCTGGACCAGGCGGTGCGCGAGAGCAACCGACTGATGGCCGATGCGATCGCGGGACCCGACGTGCCAGAGGGCGTCGCGAGCTTCCTCGAGCGGCGGCCGCCGAACTTCGCGCCGCTCGGCGAGGCGCCGAAGCTCGCCTGACCGCTCGCCCCGTTCTCCGGTCGCGCACCGGGCCGCCCTCCTTGGGCCCGGCCAGGGCGGCGGTGACTCAGTATCCCAGCCGGTCGAGCGTCTCGTCGCGGTCGGGCCAACGGCGCTCGACCCGCACGAAGAGCTCGATGTAGGCCCCCTCGGGCAGCTGCGCACGAACGGCGGTGCCCACCTCCTTCAGCACCTCGCCGCGCGCCCCGATCACGATGCCCTTCTGGGACTCCCGCTCGACGAGGATCTCGCATCGGATCCTGGGCCACTCCCATTCGCTCACGACACACGCGATCGAGTGGGGCAGCTCCTCTCGCGCGTGGCGCAGCAGCTGCTCGCGCACCAGCTCGGCCACCGCGATCGGCTCGGGGAGGTCGCTCACCATCTCGGGCGGGAAGTAAGCGGGCCCCTCGGGCAGCCGGGCGAGCACCGCCTGGAGGAGGGCCTCGAGTCCCTTGCCGCTCGTCGCCGACAACGCGAAGTACTCGGCGCTCGCGGCCGCCGCCCCCCCGAGCTCGTCGACCGCAGCGCAGCCCTCGGTGAGGCGCTCGAGGACCTGTTCTGGACGTGCCCGATCGATCTTGTTCACGGCGACGAGCAGGCCGCCGGAGCCCTGCGCGTCCCCCGCTGCCCGAAGCGAGTTGGCAAGGACGAGGCGGTCACCGGGCCCGACGGGCGCCGTCGCGTCGAGGACGGCGATCACCACGTCGACGTCGTGGAGCGACGCGATGGCGGCATCGTTCAGCCGGCCACCCAGGGCGTTGCGCGGCTTGTGCAGCCCCGGGGTGTCGACGAACACGGCCTGGGCATCGGGGCCGTGCAGGACGCCGCGCACGTTGAAGCGCGTCGTGTTCGGCCTCGACGAGGTGATCGACACCTTCGTGCCGACCAGCCGGTTGAGGAGGGTCGACTTGCCCACGTTGGGGCGACCGACGATGGCCGCGAAGCCGCTACGCACCTCAGGCGCCGTCCTCGTGTCCGCCCCCCCGAGCCGGCACCGGCTCGATGCGGACCCGGGCGATGCGGCGGCCCTGGACCCGCTCGGCCACGAGGCGCAGGCCGTCGACCGTCACCGACTCCCCCTCCTCGGGCACGCGCCCGGCCATGTCCAAGAAGAGGCCCCCCACGCTGTCCCAGCCGCCCTCGGGCAGGTCGGTGCCGAGCAGCTCGGCCGCATCGTCGACGGGCATCCGGCCGGCGACGACGATGCCGCCGCCCTCGAGGCGCTCGACGACCGGCTCCTCCACGTCGAACTCGTCGACGATCTCCCCCACGAGCTCCTCGATCAGGTCCTCCATGGTGACGAGCCCGACGGTGCCGCCGTACTCGTCGACCACGATCGCGAGGTGGTACTTCGCGTCTTGCATCTCGCGGAGCATCGAGGCGACCCGCTTGGTCTCGGGCACGAAGTGCGCCTCGCGCACGTGGTCGCGCACCGGCTCGGGCCCGTGGCCCTCCTGCGCGCGTTGCATGAGGTCCTTCGCGAAGGCCACCCCGATCACGTCGTCCACGTTCTCGTGGTACACGGGCAGCCGGCTGTAGCCGGCCGCCAACGCCTGGCGGAGCGCATCGGTGACGCTCGCGCCGTCCTCGAGGGTGATCATGTCGGGTCGGGGCACCATGACCTCGCGCACGACGGTGTCCCCGAAGTCGATGATCGAGTGGATGAAGGCTCGCTCGGATGTCTCGATGACCTCCTCGGCGTGCGCCACGTCGGCCATGGCCAGGAGCTCGGACTCGGTCACTCCCGGCGCAGACCCCTCCTTGCGGCGCCCGATGATCGCGTCGGCGAGCCCGATCAGCACCCTCGAGGCCGCCCGCACCGGCGGGAAGCGCACCAGGGCCGCGACCAGCGGGGCGCTGAAGAGGGCGGCCCGCTCGGGATTGTGCACCGCCCAGTTCTTCGGGACCGCCTCGAAGAGGACGAAGATCACCACGACCTCGAAGACGGTGCCGATCACCACCCCGATCGGCCCGAACCACTGCTCGGCCAGCACGCCCACCAAGGTGGCCGAGACCAGCTGGCAGATGAGCACGAGGAGCAGGACCGGGTTCAAGAACCGCTCGGGCCGCTCGACCAGGCGCACGAGGGGCCGCGCCCCGCGACGATGCTGATCCGAGAGGGCCTTGGCCTTCACCCGGCTGGTGCGCACGAGGCTGGTTTCGGCGAGGGCGAGGACGCCAGATCCCACGAGCAGGACGACGATCACGACCAAGAGGGCGGCGTCCGAGGAGTGCCAGCCCGAAGCGCCAAGCATCACGGGGTGCCCGTGTGGAACTTCGCGAGCAGCTCGCGCTCGAGGGCTTCCATCCGTTCGGCCTCGGCGTCGAGCTCGTGGTCCATGCCGAGGAGGTGGAGGAGCCCGTGCACCACGAGCAACGCGATCTCGTCGTCGTAGGCGATCGAGCGCTCCCTCGCGTTGCGCTCGGCGACCGCGGGGCACACGACGACGTCCCCGAGAAGCAGGGGCGGCTGGTCCTCGGGGTCCGCGCCGGGGCCCGTCCCCCCCATGTCGGGGAACCGCCCGGTCGGCACGGGATCGTCCTCGACCGGGAAGGCGAGGACGTCCGTCGACCCCTCGCGGCCCAAGAAGCGCTCGTTCAGTGCTGCGATGGCCTCCTCGTCGACGAAGAGCAGCGACACCTCGGCCCCGCCACGCACGCCCCGGGCCTCGAGGACCGCCCGCGCGAGCGTGCTCCAGCGCTCGAGCTCGACCGGTGCCTCGGACTGCTCGTCGGCGGCGAAGACGTCAACCGCCATCGCTGCGCGACCCGCGCCGCTCGGCGTGCTCGTACGCGTCGATGATGTCGGCCACGATCTTGTGCCGCACGACGTCTCCCCGGCTCAGGTGCACGAAGGCGACGTTCTCCACCCCACCCAAGACATCCTCCAGGCCGACAAGCCCCGAGCGCCCCCCGATCACGTCGATCTGGGTGACGTCACCGGTCACCACGCACTTGGAGCCGAAGCCGATGCGGGTGAGGAACATCTTCATCTGCTCGGGCGTCGTGTTCTGCGCCTCGTCCAAGATGATGAACGAGGAGTTGAGGGTGCGACCCCGCATGAACGCGAGCGGCGCGACCTCGATCGTGCCCCGGTCGAGGAGGCGCTGGGCCCCCTCGGGGTCGAGCAGATCGAAGAGCGCGTCGTAGAGGGGGCGCAGGTAGGGGTCGACCTTCGCCATGAGGTCGCCCGGGAGAAAGCCCAGGCGCTCCCCCGCCTCGACCGCTGGGCGGGTGAGGATGATTCGCTTGACCTGGCGCGACTGGAGCGCCTGGACCGCGAGCGCGACCGCCAGGTAGGACTTTCCGGTGCCGGCCGGGCCGATGCCGATCGTGACCACGCTGTCGGCGATCGCGTCGGTGTAGCGCTTCTGCCCGGCCGATCGGGGCCGGATGGTGCGACCCTTGGCGGAGCGAAGGATCTGGGCGTTCAGCACCTCGGAGGGCGAGAGATCCTCGCGCACCATGTCGCTGGTGCGGGCCACCTTGGCCGCGTCGAGTCCCTGGCCCGACTGGAGCACCTGGACCAGCTCGTCGAACAGCCTGATGACCCGGGTGGCCTCGGGCCCCTCGGCCACGATCCGATTGCCCTGCACGCTGATGCGGGTGTCGGCGAAGCCGGCCTCGATGACGCGCAGCAGCTCGTCGTGCGAACCGAGGAGACCGGGCATGAGGTGGTTGTGGCTGACGAGGAGCTCGGCGTGCGCCGGGCCCTCGAGCTCGTCCAGGGCGTCCTCGAGCTCGCCGCGCGAGGCGCGGCCGGCCGCGCTCACCCGGGGGGCCAGCCCATGATCCGGCCGCCGATCACGTGCAGGTGCAGGTGGGCGACGGAGTTGTTCGAGTCCCGGCCCACGTTGAAGACGAGGCGATAACCCCGCTCCTCCCCCCCGATGCCCTCGGCCCTCGCCACCGCTCTCGCCGCCACGACCATGGCGACGAGGTCGTCCGCATGCTCGAGCTCGACGGTCGACGCGTTGGTGATGTGCTGACGGGGCACGACGAGGACGTGCACCGGCGCCACCGGATTGATGTCCCGGAACGCCACGGTGTGCTCGGTCTCGTGGACCACCTCGGCGGGCACCCGGCCCGCCACGATCCCGCAGAACAGGCAGTCATCCATCCTTGGCAGCCCCCTTGCGCGCCGGGTAGAGGTGCTCGAGCGTCCCGGGCTCGATCCGCCGGGACTCGATGAACGCATCGAGGTCGCGCTCCATCAACCGGATCACGCGCCCAAAGCGATACGCGCTGATCGCACCCTCGTCGATGAAGCGATACAGGCTGCGCAGCGTGACACCGAGCCGAGACGAGGCCTCCTTGGTGCTCAGCCACCGGATGCCTTCGGCCATCAGGTTCGGTCTTCCATTCGGCCCCAAGCCTACGAGAAGCGCCCGGTCGGCCGTCACCCATGCCCCTTTGGAGCGGGACCGACGAGCCCCGAGCGCAGTCCGCTCAGCAGCGTGGCGGCGGCCAGCGCCGCCGTCTCGGACCGCAGCACCGTGTCGCCGAGCTCGACTCGGGGCAGCCCGAGCGAGCGCTCGGCGTCCTCCCAGCCGCCCTCGGGTCCCACCGCGATCGCCGGGTGCTCGAGCGACGGTGCCTTCCCGCCGCGCTCGGCCATGGCCAGGCCGTCGATCCCCTGCGCTGCGGCGGCGAGCGTCACGGGCACCGCGAGGTCGGGCAACCAGGCCCGGCGGCTCTGCGCAGCGGCCTCCCGGGCCACCTTCTTCAGACGCTCCATCACGTGGTCGAGGCGGTCGGGCGACCAGCGCACGACGGAGCGCTCGGCGACGAGCAGGGCGATCCGGTCGACCCCGAGCTCGGTCAACTTCTGGACGACCCACTCGGGTCGATCGCCCTTCACCGGGGCGAACGCGACGGTGATCGGCGGCACCGCGGGCGCGACGTGCGCAGCGGGCTCCACGGGCTCGAGGAGCCGGCCCTCGGGCCCCAAGGCGCAGAGCACGGTGGTGCCACGGCCGTCGGCCGCGACCACGAGCTCGCCCAGCGCGAGGCGAAGGACCCGGAGCAGGTGGTGGGCGTCGTGCTCGGAGAGCTCGGGGGCGCAGGGGTCCTCGACGAACACCTGGGCGACGCTGCGCCGCTCGTGGCTCACCGCGCCGAGCCCGGCCCGGGAGCGCCGGGCGCCGCTTCGAGGTACAGCCGGAAGCCCTCGGCCGAGGGCTCGAAGCCGAGGCCGCGATAGAAGCGGTGCGCGTCGTGACGGTGCCGTCGGGAGAGCAGCTGCACCTTGAAGCAACCGGACGCCTCGCACCGGCGGAGGACCTCGACCATGAGCGATCGTCCGACGCCCGCCCCACGGTGCGCCTCGTCGACGACCACGTTCTCGACCGCCGCCCAGGGCCTGGCGCCGTGCGTCAGGTTCGAGACGACGACCATGTCGGCCGTGCCGACGACCGCGCCGTCGAGCGTGGCGACGAGGAGGGCGCGGTCGGACGCCGACACGATGGCCTCGAAGATCGGCGCCGCGTCGCTCGCCGACGCGGGCAGCGCATCGGGGCGGTCCTCGGCCAGCTGCCCGTAGAGCCCGAGCAACGAGGCGAGGTCGCGCGACTCGGCGACGCGCACCACCAACCCCCGCGGGGGCTCAGCCGGCTGTCGGGGTGCCATCGGCGGGGATCGATGCCCGGTGCTCGGGAGCGCCAGCGCGCAGGGTCGGTGCGGCCGCCTCCCGGGACGGCACGGCTCGATGCCCGACGGTGGCCGGGTGGCGACCGGCTCGCAACGGCTCAGCCGAAGACCGAGCGGATGCGATGGAACACGCCCTCGCCGACCTCGGCGTGGATCTCCTCACCGCGCTCGGCGGCCAGCTGCGCGAGCAGCTCCTCTTGCTTGGGGGTGAGCGCTGTCGGGGTGTCGACCACGAGGTGCACGTAGAGGTCACCCCGGCCGCGGCCGCGGAGGTGCGGGACGCCCCCACCCTTCAGCCTGATCACGTGCCCGCTCTGGGTGCCCGGCTCGACGCTCACCTGCTGGGACTCCTCGAGCGTCGTCACCGACACCTTGGTCCCGAGCGCGGCCTGGGCCATCCCGACGTGGACCGAGGTGTGCACGTCGTCGCCCATCCGCTGGAACCGCTCGTCGGGCTCCACCTCGAGCTGCACGAAGAGCGACCCGTTGGGCCCACCGCGCGGGCCAGCCGGGCCCCGCTCGGCGAGGCGCAGCGTCGAGCCATCCTCAACGCCGGCTGGGACCTCGACCGTGAAGCTGCGCTGCTCCATGCGCCGCCCTTCGCCGCCGCACGACGAGCACGGCGTCGGGGTGAGCTCGCCTGTCCCCTGGCAGCGGCCGCACGCCACCGAGGTGACGACCTGACCGAGCAGCGACTGGCGGATGCGGCGGGTCTCGCCCGCCCCTTGGCAGTCGGGGCAGGTGACCGCCTGGGTCCCGGGCGCCGCGCCGGATCCCCCACAGGTGTCGCAGGTCACCGGAAGGCGCACCGAGATCTCCTTCTCGGCACCGAAGACGGCCTCCAAGAAGCCGAGCCGGAGCCCGATCTCGGCGTCGGCACCGGGCATCGGCCCACGACGGCTCGCGCCGCGGGCGCCCATCGAGCCGAAGAACGCCTCGAAGATGTCGCTCAGGCCGGCCTCGAAGTCAAAGGGCATGCCGCCTGCCCCTGCGCCCTGCCCGAAGACGCCCGACGGACCGAAGCGGTCGTAGCGGGCCCGGCGCTCGGGGTCGCGCAGCACCTCGTACGCCAGGCTGACCTCCTTGAAGCGGGCCTCGGCCGCGGGGTCGCCCCCGTTCGCGTCGGGGTGCAGCTCCCGGGCCTTCTTGCGATAGGCGCGCTTGATCTCCTCGTCGGTCGCGTCGGGTCGCACCTCGAGCAGCGCGTAGAGATCGAGGCCGTCAATCGTCGCCACGGCCACTCCTGCGGTTCATCCGGTCGGTGAGCTCGACGCTCACGAGATGGGCGGCCGACAGGGCCTGGGGGTAGTTCATCCGTGTCGGGCCGAGGAGGCCGACGGCGCCGGTCTCGTTGTCGCCGACCGCCACCGGGGCGACGACGACCGCACACGAGGCGAGCGGCTCGAAGCCGTGCTCGGTTCCGATCGCCACCGACAGGCCGCGGTCGAGCACGTCGCGCAGCAAGGTGACCACCACGAGCTGCTGCTCGAGGATGCTCAGCACCGAGCGCACCGTCTCGACGGCGTCGAAGGACTCGGCGAGGCGCGACGGGCCGCCCATGTAGACCTGATCGCTCTCCCCGGCGGCGGCCATCTCACGCATCGTGCGGGCGACGCACTCGGCCACGCGGGGCCCGACACCCGAGGAGGCGACGTGCGAGGCCGCGGTCGCGAGGTCGCTCCCGATCGTCGCCCGCTGGAGGATCGCCACCTCGCCGGCGAGCTCGTCCTCGCCGACCTCGTCGGGGAACTCGAGGGAGCGCTTCTCGACCGAGCCGTCCGAGAGGACCACCACGAGCAGGACGAGGCGCTGGGCCAAGGAGACGAGCTGCACCGAGCGCACCGTGGCCGAGCCGTGCGACGGGCTGACCACCACCGCTGCATACGGCGTGAGCTCGGAGAGCAGCGTGGAGGCCCGCTCCAGCATGTCCTCCATCTCGCCGTGGACCCGGTCGAAGAAACGCCTCACGCGCTGGCGCTCGACGGCACCGAGGGGCCCCGGAGGGGCGAGGTGGTCGACGAAGAACCGATAGCCCTTGTCGGTCGGGATCCGCCCGGCGCTCGTGTGGGGCTGCACGAGGTAGCCGTCGCGCTCGAGGGCGGCCATGTCGGAGCGGACCGTCGCCGAGGAGACGTTCACCCCTGGGGCGCGCGCCACGTGCGCCGAGCCGACGGGGGTGGCGGTGCCGATGTACTCGGACACCACCGCCTCCAAGATCGCGGCTCGGCGCCCGTCGAGCCCTTCGGTCGGGCGCTCGTGTGCCTGTTGGGGAGGCGAATTGGGGGCCATATGCACCTGGCACTTGAGTCTACCGACTGCCAGTTCTTTTCGAGGGCGGATCATTACGGCGCCTCGCCCGCCCCCCGGGATCCCTCAATGGTGGCCTTCGGTCTCCTTGGGGTCATCCACGTTGCCACGACGCCAGATCCGCCTCGCCCGCCGGGCCATCCTCGGCGCAACGCTCGCCCTCGGCGTCCTCGCCGCCCCAGACAAGCGCCGCCTCGGCGGCCTGCCTGCCGGGCTACTACTCGGTCCCCACGCACATCCCCGAAGCACCCGGCTCGGTGATCAAGACGCAGCGAATCGGCACCGCCGGCACCGAGGCCTCGGCCGTCTACCGGGTGATGTACGTCTCGAGGACCGTCTTCAACAAGCCGGTCGCGGCGCCGCTCCTCATCTACCAGGGCGGAGCGGACCAGCAGATCCCGCCGATCTCGACCCAGCTCCTCACCCAGCAGCCCTGCAAGACGGGCCAGGACGTGGAACGCTGGATCTACCCGGGGCTCAGCCACGCGGGGGTGATCGCGCCGGCCGCTGCGACTTCATCCACTGGATGGCCGACCGCTTCGCCAACGATCCGAACCCCGACCCCTACGTGCCGCACGACTTCGCAGGCATCACGACCACGACCTGCTGAGCCGCGCTCAGTCCTCCATCCGCAGGGCGGAGATGAAGGCCTCCTGGGGGATCTCCACGCGCCCGATGCTCTTCATCCGCTTCTTGCCCTCCTTCTGGCGCTCGAGCAACTTGCGCTTGCGCGTGATGTCGCCGCCGTAGCACTTGGCGAGCACGTCCTTGCGCTTGGCCTTGACGGTCTCCCGGGCGATGATCCGGCCGCCCACCGCGGCCTGGATCGGCACATCGAAGAGCTGGCGCGGGATCATCTCGCGCAGCTTCTCGGTCATCCGTCGCCCGTAGGCGTCCGCCTGGCTCCGGTGCACGATCGTCGAGAAGGCGTCGACCGGCAGGTGGTTGATGAGGACCTCCACCCGCACGAGGTTGGCGCTCAGGTAGTCGGCGGGCTCGTAGTCAAGGCTGGCGTACCCCTTGGTCCGACTCTTCAGCTGGTCGAAGAAGTCGACCACCACCTCGGCGAGCGGGATCTTGTAGACGAGCTCGACCCGCTCAGGCGAGAGGTACTCCATCTTCACGAGCTCGCCCCGGCGGAGCTGGCACAGCTCCATCACCGTGCCGGTGTACTCGCTCGGGGTGAGGATGGTGGCCGAGAGCATCGGCTCGTCGATGTGGTCGATCCGGCTCGCGTCGGGCAGCTCGGTCGGGTTGTCGATATCGAGCACCGACTCGTCGGTGAGCGTCACCCGGTAGGCGACCGACGGCGCCGTTGCGATGAGCGAGAGGTCGAACTCACGCTCGAGACGCTCACGGACGATCTCCATGTGCAACAGCCCCAAGAACCCGCAGCGGAACCCGAAGCCGAGGGCATGGGAGGACTCGGGCTCGAAGGTGAA
>DAHUZM010000146.1 GCA_027306525.1 Acidimicrobiaceae bacterium | reverse complement strand
GTCCTGACCGTGGTGCTCGCCGTCGCGACCCATCGCCGTGACGGTGCCCCTGGAGCGGTCGCCTTTCTCAGGGGAGTGACCCAGGGCTCCGGCTCGCTCGTCGCGGGGGTCGCCACGGTCGCGCTCGGCATTGGACCGCTCGGTCCTGCCGTCGCCTTCCCGCTCGCCGTCGCGGCCTCTCTCACGGTCCAGTTGGCATCGACGGGCATGTTCCGCCGCCCGGCCCCCGCGGCGACGTGAGCGACGCCGACCTCGCGATGGCTAGGGGATGTGGATGTCGTGCACCTCGCCAGCGCGTGCCAGATCCGCCGGGTCTGCCGTCGAGGGATCGAGCGGCCATACCGAGGTCCAGTGGTGACCGACGGGGCAGCGCTGGAACCGATGGTCCACCAAGCGGAGGGCCTTGGCGGACGCGAAGGGGACCCAGATCGTGGTGAACAGGTGGCCGTCCTTGCAGCGGACGGGGCGGTCGAACCGTTCGAACATGGGCAACCTCGATCCTCGCTCTGGCCACAGTGTTGGGCAGTCGCTCGCTCCGTGCAAGCGATCGCGCGCCGAGTGTCGACGCCCGGGAGCGAGTCGGGCCACCACCGGCCGGTGTCACAACCCCCTGGTTCGATGGTTGGACGTCCACGGCCGTTCGAGCCGGCGTCGAGGAGAACTGTGAGGGACCTCCATGCACCCATACCTGACTAGCTCCGTCGCAAGTGAGCATCGGGCCGACCTGAGGCGAGCGGCCGACGCGTGGCGTCTGCGGCACGGCCCGCCCCCGAGTGGGCGTGCCCATCGGCGCACCGTTCGTCTGCCGGGAGCACGGCGAATACTCGGCGTCGATCGCTTCTCGGGTCTCGAGGATCGATAGCGCCAGGTCCAACGGCGGGCAGTCCGCTGGTACCCTCGCCCCGTGCCTGTGGGGAGCCTGACGCCGGTGTCGCGGCGACCGAGTCAACGAGGGATCCCCGGCTCGTGGCGGGCTGCGCGGTTGACCAGCTCCGGGGTCGGCCAAGAGCCGGCGTCTCCCAGATCGCTTCGCCACCGCGCACACCTCGCGCCAAGCCCTCGGTCCTAGGGTCGCCACGTGTCGGCTGGGCCGATGCCCGCTGCCGAGATCGCCATCGACGCCCGGCTCGCCAAGGGTCTCATCGCAGCGCAATTCCCACAATGGTCCGACTTGCCATTGCGTGCCGCACCAACGATCGGTTGGGACAACGCCCTCTTCCGACTCGGAACCGATCTCGTCGTGCGGATCCCCCGGCGACAGCTCGGCGCCGATCTGGTGCAAATCGAGCACCGTTGGCTCGGACAAATCGTGCCGCGACTTCCCCTTCGAGCCCCCGCTCCGGTCGGGCTCGGCAAGCCCTGCTCCGGCTTTCCGTGGCACTGGAGCGTCTGCCCCTGGCTCCCGGGTCAGATGGCTGCGGTCGCGAGGCGCGTGCGCTGGGACGAGGTGGCGAACCAGCTCGCGGGCTTGCTCCACGCGCTCCACGTCGAGGCCCCGACCGAGGCTCCTGTGCACCCTTTCGGTCGGGGTCGGTCGCTCGCGGCGCGCGACGCGCCGGTGAGACGGCTCATCGCGCAATGGCCAGCACCGTCACAACGCTCCGCGCTCGCAGCGGCATGGGATCGTGCGACGACCGCACCGGAGTGGACCGGTCCGGCGCTCTGGCTCCACGGCGACCTCCACCCCGCGAATCTCCTCGTCTCCCACGGCCGATTGAGCGGGGTGCTCGACTTCGGGGATCTGTGCAGTGGCGACCCGGCGATCGACCTGCTCAGCGCATGGATGCTGCTCCCGCGGACCTCCCGCGAGATCCTGCATGAAGCGTCTTCGACGGACGACGCTACCTGGGAGCGCGGACGGGGCTGGGCGCTGGCACTCAGCCTCGCGATGCTCGAGCGGTCCTCGAACAACCAGGTCATCGGCGCTGTCGGCCACCGGGGCATCCACGGTGTCATCGAGGACCTCAGTGACCCTTCCCTGAGCGGGTCGGCATGATCCAGGATTGCCGCATGCGGGCGCAGATCTACATCAACCCGAGCTGTTCGAAATGTCGTTCGGCGTTGTCCATCCTCGATGAGCACCGGATCGAAGCCAAGGTTCTGCGATACCTCGACAGCCCCCCGAGCATCGAGGAGCTCGAGCGACTGGCGAACATGCTTGGAATCGAAGACCCGAGAGCCATGATGCGCACCAGCGAGCCCGAATACCGCGAGCTCGGGCTCGTCGATGCGTCGCGCAACGAGCTCCTCCGGGCGATCGCTGCACATCCAATCCTTCTCGAGCGGCCGATCTTCGTTTCAGGCGGACGCGCCGTGATCGCTCGGCCACCCGAGCGCCTCCTCGAACTGCGCTGAGGCTGGCGCCCCGAGCAGGGCCCGGATGGTCGCAGGCCCCGAGCAGGGCCCGGATGGTCGCAGGTGAGCGGGCGCTTCGCGACGCGCGTGACCGGCGCAAGAGCTCGACCCCCGACGCTCAGTGGCCGTGGCGTTGCAGGAAGGCAGACCCTCGACCACATGAGTTCCGCTTCGTCGGGCTGGAACCCGTCGGGCCGGCTCGCGTCGGCGAACAAGTGGCCCGACCCCGGGTCGTCGAAGGTCTCGACCCTCGCCCCCGAAGCTTCGGCGGCGGTACGCACGGCGTCGATGCCGGTCTGCTCGCGCCACGGGTCATCGATCGCGTCGTGTTGCTGAGCCGGGACGCCGGTCGGCCACCGCACCCCGAGCACGGCGGGGTCGACCGAGCCCGCGAGGAGCAAGAGACCCCGAACATGGCGCTTCGCCGCGACGTACGTGACAAGCATGGCGCCGAAGGAGAATCCGCCTACGACGAATCCGTCGGGGATCCCCTCCCACCATCTCGAGCGCCCGGGCAAGGTGGGTGGCGATGTCGACGTAGGCGATGGCCGGTTCGTATCGTTCGAACGTTCGACCTTCGAGCGGATCCACCACGACGACGGAATGGCCGTGTGCTTCGAGTGTTCCGGCGTTCGCGTGCAGTCCCGAGCCGACGCCCAGAACCGAAGGGAACAGCACGACGCGTGCCACCGCTCGAAGGCTATGACAAGCCACGAGGGGACCGCGGCAGTCCTCGACGGAGAGCTCAGCCCTCCGTTGGGCGATGCGCCACCTCTTTGGCCAGGATGGCAAGCTCCTCGACCAGGTAATTCGCCAGCTTCTCGATGTCGGGCACCAACTCGCGGCAGGCGAGCAGCCCAAAGTGCAGCTGACCGAGATACCCCATCACCGTGATGTTCAGCCCTTGACCGTCGGCCACCACCGACAGCGGATACTGCGCGAGCAGTCGGGCGCCGCCCATGTAGACGGGGATGTTTGGTCCCGGGACATTCGAGATCGTGAGGTTGAACGGGGGGACCCGGTGGAGCACGCGCGTTGCGAAGACGACCCGCGCGGCGCGTGCGACGAATGCCGGCGGTGCGAACTCGGTGACGCTCTCCACGAGGCCCTTGGGGATCGCAGCATGCTGCGCCTTGGCGAGTCGCGTCGCCTCGTGCGCCACGCGCAGCCGTTCCTTGGGATCCACAAGATTCGTCGGCAGCCGAGCGAGCATTGCCGAGATCTTGTTGCCCATCGTCCCTGCGCCCGATTCGTCGCGCACCGACACGGGGACCATCGCCACCAGCGGCGCATCGGGTAGCGCGTCGTGATCGAGCAACCATCGTCGCAGCCCTCCGGCCGCCATCGCCATGACGACGTCGTTGACCGAGATGCCGTGCGCCTGCTTCACGGTCTTCACGGTGTCGAGATCGACGCTCCGAAATGCGATTCGGCGGTGGGCGGTGATTGCTGCGTTGAAGGGGGTCGCCGGCGCGGGCCCAGGCGAGTTCTCGATGACGCCGCCGTCCCCTCGGTTCATTCCGAGCACCTCCCCCACAAAGGAGCCCATCATGGGAGCGAGCGTCGGCAGTGCCTGCACCACGCCGTTGGCGATGCGCACCATCTCGACCGGCCTGCGGGCGATCTGGAGGACGGCCCGCACGGCGAGGACGAGGGGGTGGGGGGTGCCGACCGGTGAGAACTGCTCGAAGGCCGGGAGCTCACGTCCCTCTGGGGAGAGATCCAACAAGATGGTGAGTAGCTCGGCCCCTGACACCCCGTCCACCGTTGCATGATGCAGCTTCGTATAGACCGCGATCCGCCCCTCGGCGAGGCCGGTGATCAGATAGACCTCCCAGAGCGGTCGGCGCCGATCGAGCGGTCGGGCATGCAGGCGGGAGATCTGTTCCCTCAGCTGCGCGTCCGACCCCGGCGCTGGCAACGCGAGCTCGCGCACGTGGTACTCGATGTCGAAATCCGCGTCATCGACCCAGTAGGGCTGGTCGAGACCGAAGGGCACCTGAAGCAGGCGTCGTCGAAGGACCGGTACGAGCGGGAGCCGTTCGGACATGAGCTGGCTCAGGCGAGCAAGGTCCAGTGCTGGCGCACCAGTTGAGTCAAGGATCGAGACGCCCCCGATGTGCGCTGTCGAATTGGCGGTCTCGAGGGCGAGGAACGCGGCGTCGAGGCCAGTGAGCTGCTGCGTGGCTCCCCCTCTCCGACGACGGCGAGCTAGGTCATGTCCGTGAGCCACCCGCTGAGCGCTCGCACCACGTGAGCGGGCGACTCGAGCTGGGGCACGTGCCCAACGCCAGGGAGAAAGACGGTACTCCAATCGGGGTGGGAGGCGGCGATCCGCCGGGCAGCACGAACGGGGACCAGACGATCGGCCTCGCCGTGGATGACGAGGGTCGGCACATCGATCGAATCCATGGCGACGCGGTAGGCGTTCGGCTCGGCGAGCATTCGCACGAGCGAGCGAGCGGCCCCGGCGAAGGCGTGCTCCAATGAAGGGACGGCGCGCCGGTGGGCCGTCAGCGCGATCGATGCCTCGAGGACCTCGGCCGGCAGACGAGCCGGGTCGGCAAGGCACGTCCGCACCACGCGCTCAGCGCTGCGGCGGGGGTTCTCCCAGCGGAGAACGGCCCGCAAGGCGACCTCGGCGGCATACGGGGTCATGAGGAGCATGAATGCCATCGCGACCCGAATATCGGGAGGTTCTGCCAGCATCGGCAACGCTGCGTCGATCAATGCGATCGCGCGCACCGCACCAGGGTCGGCGGCGCCAGCAAGGACCGAGACCACGCAGCCCATCGAGTTGCCGACGAGCACCGCCGGCCGTCCGACCACCTCGTTCACGAAGGAGCGGAGCACGACGGCGCCTTCGCCCACCGAGCAGTCCCGATCTGCCGGCGGCGACATCCGAAACCCGGCAGATCGAGAGCAAACACCCTTCGCTTTGACCCGAGCTCCGGTCCGATCAGGACCCAATTGAGATGCGATCCGCCAAGACCGTGCACCAGGACGAGTGGTGGAGCGTCGGCATCACCGTCGCCAACGAATTCCACCCAGTGGACCGGACCACCGAGATCGCTGTCCCACGCCCGCACCCCCCAGGGCGCTGCCGGCGACCACGGGGCGGGTTTGGGGGAATTCGACACCGTACCCGCCGTGGTCACCCGTCACCCCACAACGGTCGCCGGCCGCGGCATCCTCGCATCACGCCAGAATTCCCCTCTTCGTCGGATTCCGAACGTCTTGGCTTTGGAGCGAGAACCGGCCCTCTGTCGAGGCTGCTCAGCTCGCGATCGGCATCCCGAGATCCCGGACGACCACGGCCGAGGGAAGCATCCTGAGGATGGCCCCGGGCACCAGGATCTTCGAGCGCCGGACTCCGGAACCGATGACGATCATCGGCCGCTCCACCACCGCTGCGTCGACGAGGATGGGCCATCCCGGTGGGAGCCCGATGGGCGTGATGCCGCCGTATTCCATCCCGGTGAGCCCGACCGCCCGCGCCATGGGTAAGAAGGAGGCCTTCCGCACGTCGAGCCGACGGCGCACGATGCCGTTGATGTCCGCCCGAGTCGTCGCGAGCACGACGCATCCTCCAAGACGCTCTTCGCCCTCGCGCCGTCCCGCCACGACGACACAATTCGCGAGGACGTGAGGGTCAAGGCTGAACTTCAATTGGGTCGCAGCGGTGTCGGAGTCTTCGGGATCGATCTCAACGACCCCAACGCGCTCGAGGAGATTCGAGCGGCTCAAGGCTTCGAGGGTCGGTGCCGCCAACAGATCGGGCCGATCCGCCGCCACGACCCCGGCAAGACCACCGAGCACGAAGGTCATTGGCCGATCCTCTCATTTGCGGCAAGGCGAGGAGGTCAAGAAGGGCCTGTGAAAGACTCGCTGCATGTCGACTTCGGTGCTCGTGGAGGGTCTCGCCTTCGCTGAGGGACCGCGGTGGCGCGGAGAGCGTCTGTGGTTCTCGGACGTCGCCGCCGGTGAGGTGTGCTCGGTCGGGCTCGGGGGCGACCTCACGGTGGTCGCCCGGATCGACGGCGGCCCCTCCGGTCTCGGGTGGCTGCCCGATGGAACCCTCCTGGTCGCCCGCGGTGAACCGGCCTCTGTGATGGCGGTCTCGCCAGCGGGCGATGTGCGCGAGTACGCCGACCTGCGCACGATCGCTACGCATCCCCCCAACGACATGGTCGTCGACCAGGAGGGGCGGACATGGCTCGGAACCTGCGATATCGCCGGCATCCCGACCCCGGCGGCGAGCCAGCTCCTCTGCATCCAACCTGACCGGTCGGTGGAGGTCGTGGACACCCAGATGTGCTTTCCCAATGGCAGCGTCGTCACCACCGATGGCTCGACATTGATCGTTGCCGAGACATTCGGCGCAGGATTCCAGGCGTTCAACATCGACGGGGGGCACGGGGGCGCCAAGCGCCAGTGGGCGGAGGTGGCAGGTGCGTATCCCGATGGGATCTGCCTCGACGAGGAGGGCGCGGTGTGGTTCGCTGATGCGCGTGGCAGGTGTGCCGTCCGCGTCCGCGAGGGCGGCGAGATCCTCGATCGCGTGTCGACAGAGCAGGGTTGTTATGCGTGCACCCTCGGCGGGCCCGACGGCCGCACGCTGTTCCTCTGTACCGGCGAGTTCGGGCCGTCCGGACGCTCGCGCGAGAACCGCAAGGGCCGGATCGAGATGACGACGGTGGCGATCGGCGGGGCCGGCTCGCCCTGACGCGGCGCCGAGCTTCGAGCCAAGCACCCTCCCACCTCACGGGCTGGGTGACGCCGGGTGTGAGCGTTCACCTGACCGAGGGTTCGTCCACGGCCAAGCGGCCACCCGGCAATAAATATCCACCTACTAACTAGACGTAGAGCGACTTTCTATTTACTATGAAGGTTCTATACGTCAAAGGGGTGGAAGATGTCCGTTGTCGACGTGCTCGGAGGACCTTCGTGGCACGGCAAGCCGTTGCCCGAGACCAGTCCCGCCGGAACGCCATTGGCGTGGGGATGGCTGAGCGGAACCCGTAGCGAGTGGGGCGTACGTGCCAAGCCCAGCACCAAGGGGCTCACCATGATGGACATCGCCGTGGGCTCCTACGCGGAGGTGCCCGATCATCCGACCCGTAGGACCATGGCGCCTCGGGGCGCCGATATTGACCCTGACGTCCCCGATATGGGCTACCTCGTCAACGACAAGGCCCACGTATGGGCCGAGAACGTGAGTGAGCTCTACGAAGAGGCCGTCGCCCGCCAATGGTCGGCTACGAGGGACATTCCCTGGGGTGAGGTAGCCGAGCTTCCAGAGGAGCTCGAGCGCGCGGTGTGCCAGGTCTGCACGATGCTTGCCGAGGTGGAGATGATCGCCGCCGACCTGCCGGCCAAGTGGATGTGGCGGATGAACCACGACTTCGTCGAGGCAAAGATGTTCCTCGCGACCCAGGTGATGGACGAAGCCCGTCACAGCGAGGTGTTCCGCAAAAGGGCCCTGGTCAACGGTGGAGGACTCCTCCGGGCCCGAAGTGGTACCGAGGAGCTGCTGCGTACCATCTTGCAGGCGCGGAGCTACGTCCAGGCATCGGCCCTCATGCACCTGCTGGGCGAGGGGTTCGTTCTCGACCTGTTCCGGCAGGGAGAACTGATCTCGCCAAGCGAGGTGGAGAAGCGGATCTTCCGTTTGACCATGCAGGATGAGGCGCGTCACGTCGCCTACGGCACGCTGCACCTGCGATACGCGGTCGAGCATGACCCTGACGTCGCCGAGGAGGTTCACGCCGCGCTTGATGAGGGGGAGAGGGTCTTGATGGCTTTCGGGACCCAATCAGACCTCACCGAATCGCTCGCCGTGCTCCTGTCTGGCGGCGTCGATGACGTGGAGGACAAGGGCTTTCCGCTGTTGGCGGAGCTCCAGAAGAAGATGCTCACCTCGTACCTCGCGCGCTGCGAGCGCGCTGGTCTCAACCGCCTCGAGCGAACGCAGCTACCACTCGAGCTGCTGGGGATCGATCGCGAGGTTCGCGTCGCTTGACGACTGCCGGTCTTGGGAATCCGACCGGAGATGGATCGCCACAGAGAGGAGGCGTCGTGAGGACCGAGTCGACACAACGTGCCGTGCAGGTCGACGACCTGGAGTTCTTCCGGGACCTGGCCGGACGGATGAACGCTGCTCCGGAGCGCTACGAGGACTTGGGGTGGTGCGACCTCGACCTCGGGATCGTCATTCACCGCCGGGACCAAGCCGATTTTCGGGCGCTGCTCCGATTTGCCGACTACTCGTGCGTCGCAGTGACCGAGTTTGCCGAGGAGGACGAGGGAATCGCGGACTGCTACCTGGAAGGCGATTTCGATGCCTGGGCCGAGATGGTGGGCGACATCCGAGCCCATGGTCGAGCCACAGGCCGACAGACGCTCAGCTCGCTCGTTCTCCTGGGCGACAAGATCGCGGTGCGGGGCAAGGATCCGATGGGCGTCGACCGCTTCTTCCGCTACGCCCAGTCTCTCCAACAGTTTTTCGATGGGGCAGCGGCCGGCGCACCGGTTGCCGCCTGAGGGAGGACCACCCATGACCGCACCGATCTGTCCCTCCTGTGGGACCCCCTTGGAGCGAGTGCTCGACTTGTCCTATGGCTACTGGGAGTGGGACCGGGATCGCTATGTGCAGCGATTCTCGGGACCCGACGTTCGGGTACCACCCTTTGCATGCGGACGCTGCCACCAGGGAATCGATGGACTGCACCCGTCGGATGAGGCCACGTGGCCCCTGCGGGTGCACTAGCCAGCGCCTCTCACGGGTCCATGAGCCACCAGGTCACCGCAGACTGCATCGGATGTGGTGCATGCGAGTACGCCTGCCCTCCGGGAGCACTCCACAAGACCGACGACTTCCTTGGCATCTTCGCCATCGACCCATTTCTCTGTGACGACTGCGGCCGCTGCGTCTCCAAATGTCCAGCGGACGCCATCGTGATCGACCCCGAATGGCCCGAGTGCAAGGGACGAGGCTGTCCCTTGAGCGCGCGCCGACTCGCTGGATTCTCCTGCGCCTTCTGGCAGACCACCTGCCCCGAGTGCGGGGACACGATGTGGCAGGAACCAGAGAACCCCGGCACGTGGCGCTGCTCGCGATGTGACCTCGGGATGCGCGTGCTCTGCCCGAAGATCCACGCGAAGCAACCACGCACCCCATCGTCCGTTTGACCTCGGGACACCCGAGCCCCGGACGCCCAAGACGCAGAATTTTTCCATCCCCCGGTCGTCCAGCGGGCCGAACCGGAGCGGCTCGGAGCAGGGGAATTCGCCCGGTTTCCGTATCCAACCCGGGGTCGGTCCTCCCTACATCCACTTCTTGACTAGACGTAGAGTGATTTTGTACGTACCATCAAAGTTCAGTACAGAGCTATAGGTACCGAGCGACTCGCAGCAGGGAAGTGCGGCGCCTTACGGAACGCCACTGCGAGTCACCGAGCAAGGAGGGGCCGTGGCCGTCGAACTGAAGGACCACCAGCAACTCGCCCCCGCCGATCCTGTGTCGGCCGCCGTGCACCTCGGCACCGCGAGGCACGAGGGCCTGTCAGAGCGCTTCGGCGCCACCGATCCCGAACCGGGTCTCGAGCTCACGCGCAACGCGCGCTTCGCCCGATTGGTCCGCAATCGAAAGTTCCAATTCCTCTTGATCGTGCCCAATCAGGTCGTCTTTTGGACTGTGATCTTTGTCGGCATCGCGGGGACGGCCATCCCGGGGCTCAACTTCGGCGCCGCGATCACCTGGTACGTGTGGTTCTGCCTCGTCTTCGTCATGATGGTGGTCGTCGGGCGGGCTTGGTGTGCCATGTGCCCCTTTGGCGGCTTCGCCGAATGGGTGCAACGGCGCACCTTCTGGCGGCGCACGCAAAAGGCACTCGGCCTGGGCCGGAAGTTCCCCGAACCCCTCGCACGTCTTGGATTCTTGATTCCGGTGGCGAGCTTCCTCGTGCTCACATGGATCGAGGAGTTCTTCAACATTGCCGGCCCCGGCAACCCGGCGGACACCTCGTGGATGGTCGTCGGGATCGTCTCGTCCGCTCTGATCTTCTTCTTGGTCTTCGAGCGACGCACGTTCTGCCGGTACGTCTGCCCGCTCACCACGCTGATCGGCACGGTCGGATCGATGGGGTCGGTCGCCGGTTTCCGAACCAAGGACCGCGAGGTCTGTCTGTCATGCCAAACGAAGGACTGCATGCGCGGCGGCGAGCAGGGCTACGGCTGCCCCTGGTACACGTGGCCCGGCAGCGCGGATTCGAACCTGTCATGTGGCCTGTGCTCGGAGTGCTACAAGGCTTGTCCCGAGGGCAACGTCGGGCTGTTCCTCCAGCGGCCACTGACCTCGGTTGTGGCTCCGCGGCGGCGCCGGGCTGATGTCGCATGGGGCATCGTGGCGCTCTGGGGACTCGTTGTCTATCAGCAGTTCAATGCCACCAACGCGTTCGCTTCGTTCGACGGTTGGCTGAACCGCAACCTGCACTTCCCGCACTATCCGAACCCAGTGGACTACCTCGCAGTCATCGGATTGGTGGCTCTCTGCACAGCCGGTCTCATCTGGCTGATCTCCCGTGCGGTGGGTCGGTCGGCTGTGACCGAGACGCAGCATGGCAGCTTCATCGACCGGACTTCTCGCTTCCGGTCGTTCTTCGTCCCGATGGCCTACGGGCTCATTCCGGTGGTCGGGGCGGACTACTTCGCGCGGCAGTTACCGAAGTTCTTCAAGCATTCGCCTCGCGTTGTGCCCGCCGTCTTGCACATCGGAGGCTTCTCCTCGACGCAATCCTCGCTCTACGGGTTCCACCTCCTTTCGAACGGTTGGATCGTGGTGGTGCAGGTCGCCATCATCCTCGCCGGTACCGCGGCGTCTGCATGGGCGATGTGGCGGATCACCAGCCGGGAGCTCGTGCCAGTGAGTCGCAACACCGTCGCGATCCGGCTCACAACGCTCGGGCTCGTGCTCGCGAGCGGGGCGGTGGCGGGTGTGCTCTACGTCCTCATGCACGCCGCGAGCTGACGATCGCTCGATCAACGGGAGGAATCCATGACCGTCACGATGACCGAGAAGCAATCGTCCGGAGCGGGCCGCCCGCATGTCGAGGTGCTCGTCGACCGGTGCGCAGGCTGTCAGGAGTGCGTCGTGCGCTGCCCGGTCGACGCTCTCGACATGGACGTCCACCGCTGGGTGGCGGTAGCGGACGACGACCGCTGCGTCGGCTGCCGTCAGTGCGTCCGGACCTGCCCCTTCAGTGCAATCACCGTTTCAGGGCCTGTCTTGGCAGGAGCTCGTCTGGCCACTGACGTGACGCATCCCGAGCGACTGGTCGGGGATCTGAGCGAGGTCCGACACGGCCTGAGGAGCTGGGACGATGCCCTGGCCGAGGCACAGCGTTGTCTCAGATGCGCCGACCCGACGTGTGTACGGGGTTGCCCCGCACACAATGACATCCCCGGGTTCATCTCCGCGATCGCCGACCAGGATCTCGTCAAGGCACATCAGGTCCTGCGCCGAACCAGCGTGCTCCCCGACATTTGCTCACGAGTGTGCAACCAAGCCGCGCAATGCGAGGGTGCCTGCACGTGGTCGCTGGCCGGCGAAGCACCGGTCGCGATCGGCCAGCTCGAGCGCTTCGTGGCCGACAACTACGAGACCCCGCCACCCGAGTGCAGCACGACCGGCGAGCTGTCGGTCGGCGTCGTGGGAGCGGGCCCCGGCGGCATCGGTGCCGCATGGGCCCTTGTCGAAGGGGGTGCCTCGGTCACCGTCTATGAGCGCGACCCCGAGCCGGGGGGCCTCCTCGGCTGGGGGATCCCGGACTTCACTCTGCCAGGGGCCGTTGCCGATCGGCCGTGGCGGCAGCTCCAAAGAGCCGGAGTCGAGCTGCGGTGCGGCGTCGAGATCGACGCGGACGGGATGGAACGGCTCCTCTCCTCCCACGACGCCGTCATCGTGGCGACGGGGGCGAGCGTCCCGGCCCGCCTGGCCATCCCGGGCGCCGACCTCGACGGGGTCATCGACGCCACGACCTTCTTGAAGACCGCGCGAAGCGCACTTCAAACCACCGACCTCGAAGCATGGCTCACTGCAATGGATCTCGATGGACTGACGCAGCTCGGGCGCTTGGGTCACGTTCTCGTGCTTGGTGCTGGCAACACCGCTATGGACGTCGCCCGGACCGCCCGGCGCATGGGGTTGAACGCGACATGCGTCGACTGGCTGGACGAACAGTTTGCACTCGCTCGCCCCGACGAGCTCGCAGAAGCCCGAGACGAGGGAGTCACCATTCGCTTCGCGAGCACCGTCGCGAGGATCGAGGGGGACGGAGGGCGCGTCCGCCGCGCGCTGTTGGTGCCGACTCGCCAAGAAAGGGCCGACCGGCTACCCAAGGTGCTTCAGCGTATGGCCGCCGAGGAGCTCGAGATCGACCTGGTCGTCATGGCCATGGGATATCGCGCCGATCCCGCCCTCAGAGAAGCGCTGCCCGGAACCCCGGTGCGCCGTGAGGCGCGCGGAGTCCCGGATCGACGGTGGGTGGCTTCGGGGGTGCTCGCCAATCCCGCATCGGCCTTCGCATTCCACAATCCCGTCGGAGTGCTCGCCCTCGGCCGCGAGGTGGGATTGGAGACGGCCTCGCTCCCGGTGCGCGAACGCCTCTGGGTCGTGGGCGACGCCCTCGTCGGCCCAGCGACGGTGGTCGAGGCCATGGCGCAAGGGCGCCGAGCCGCTACCGCGCTGCTCGCGCGACGGCCATCACGCCGTCGATTCTCTGTTCATTCCCGTCGAGTCCTCGTGTGCTACGCGAGCCACGGAGGACGCACCGCCGAGGTGGCGCGACTCGTTGGTGAGGAGCTCGCGGACAAGGGCCTGTTCGTTCGGGTCCTCCCGGTTGATCGGGTCGGCACAGCAGAGCTCGCGGAGACCGACATCCTCGTGGTGGGTTCCTGGGTGAAGGGGCTCGTGGTGGCGAAGGTGGGACCGGCTCCCGAGCTCCGAGCCTGGCTCGGAGCGCTCCCCCGGCTGGGTGGCATGCCCGTCGCGTTGTTCTGCACCTTCGACGTGCACCCCTGTTCGACGCTCGAGGAGATGGGCGCCGCCCTCACCGCCCGAGGTGCTCGCGTGGTGACGGCGTCGGGGTTGCGGCGAGGCGGGACCAAGATGTCCGCGATCGCGTTCGCTCGACGGGTACTGGCCGGGGTCCGCGAGCTCGAAGGGACGCTAAGCGAGCCGATCGGCTCGTCGTGACCGTCCCGCCGTGCCGCCCGGCGGGCCCTCAGCGACTCATGAGCGCCTGGTCACGGTAACGTGCAGGTCGAACCATGAACATGACGCTGTCCAAGCGCGGTGACTATGTGATGCGCTCTGCGATCGCGCTGGCCCGCGCCTATGAGAGTGGGAGGCCGCGCAAGATCCGAGAGGTCGTCGCGGACACGGAGATGCCTCGCACCTTTGCATCGCAGATCCTTGCCGACCTGGTGCGAGCCCGACTCGCGGTGTCCCGAGCGGGGCGGGACGGCGGCTATCGACTGTCCCGTCCGCCTGAGCACGTCAGTGTCCTCGAGGTCGTCGAGGCGGCCGAGGGGCCGCTGCGGGCGGAACGCTGCGCCCTCGGCGAAGGACCTTGCCGCTGGGAAGACGTCTGCCCGCTGCATGAAACCTGGATCCAAGCGACCACGCGGCTCGCCGAACTTCTCGGCGGAACGACGCTTGCCGAGGTGGCCGCTCGGGACGCGGCCATCGAGGAGGGCCGCTACCCCGTGCCGGGCGATTCGCACCGATCGCATCCCCGCACCATCGAACTGTCGGACCTGGTGCAAGTGGAACTGCCTGCACCAGCGGCGCACGCCGCACTCGGCGCCCGCCAAGACTGGGCGTCTGTTCTTGGTGCAGCGGTCGACGAAGTGAACGAGTCCGAGGGTGTGAGGTCGCGACGGTCCGCGCGCACGATCGATTGTTCTATCGACGTCCTCGCGTCAGCCGATGCGCAGCGCGCCCCCGCTTACCTGCTTGCCTGGCGCCTCCTGGAGCCCGAGGGTCCGAGTCATTTCGAAGGGGAGCTCCGAGTGGAGCCTGTCGATGCCGAACGCTGCGAGCTGTCGGTCTCCGGCGTGTGGGCTCAGCAGGTCAAGGCTGGTGCGCGAATCAAAACCGAGGCCATCGAGCGAACCGGGAGTCGGGTCCTTCGCAGCATGCTCCGGTTCGTCGCTCGTGAGATCGAAGAGACGAGAGCCTTCCGGCCAAAGAACGCGAACAATGCTCGACGATCGGTGGCCACGGGCTGAGCCGATGCCGATGGTGCAAGGGGTGCGTCTGCGCCGGTGTGGGTTCTCTCTCCGCGCGGCCCTCGGGTGGCTAGGAACACCGCGCCCACGCGCGAGAGGTGCTCGCGCCGCCGCGGCTCGATCTTCTAACTGGCACCCACAGCCGATGGCCTGGGACACAGCTGGCCCTCGAACGCCCATGCCACGTGCACGCCTTGCTCAGAGGCCGTGAGAACGCCTACTTCGTGCCGGTGAGGACCCCGCGTAGGACGGCTGCACCGGAGCGCTCGAGATCCTTCGTGGCGGTCACGAGCACGATCGGGCCCGACGTCGCCATCGCACGCAGCTCGCTCAACCCCCGAGATGCCGGCGGGCGCTCTAGCTCAGCCCGATAACGGATCGAGAACTGCTCGAAGCGCTCGGGGATGTGGGCATACCACTTGCGGAGCTCGGTACTCGGAGCCACGTCCTTGCTCCACAGGTCGAAGGGCGCGTCGTCCTTGGACACTCCCCGAGGCCAGAGGCGGTCGACGAGGACTCGGTACCCGTGCGCATGAGCGGCGTCGTACACACGAGCCAGTGCCACATCGGACGGACCATCGGTGCCGAGGGCACGCAGGGGCGACCCGGGGAAGCCATGTACCGGCTGGAGCGGACCCAGACCACGCCACGCGGCGGGCAACTCGAGCGCCAAACGCTCCAGCTCCTCGAGGTGGAGTGCCGAAAGCGCTTCGATTCGGCGCTCCCCCAGGGCAGTGAGCCGGAGGCGTACGACGCGGTGATCCGTGGGATCCCTGACCCGCTTGACCAACCCGGCGGTGTCGGCCCGGTCGACCAGCCCGACTGCGCTGTGGTGCCGTAGCAGGAGATAGTCGGCGATCTCACCGACCGTCGGCCCCCGGGGGTCGTCATGCCCCCGGATCGCCAACAGCAGCTGATGCTGCGCCGGCGTGATACCCACCGCCTGGGCCTGGTGTTCGCTCCATCGCAAGAAATGCCGGAGTCCGGTGCGCAGCGCGAGAAGCCGCCTGTAGTCCGAGTCCGAGGGCCTCACTGGGACACAGTATCATCGTATCGCGATGGAATGTTGCCACTGCTGGCGCACCGATCGGTGACCCGCCCCGAGATCGCCGCGACCGGCGTCGCGACGGACCAGCCGATGCCCGAGACGGAGGAGGAGGCAATCGACTCCGTCGTTGGAACGGACCACCGCCCGGCCGTGACGAACGAACGAGCACTCGGCGACTTCACGACGAGCACAGCCGTCCTCCGCCTGGTCCCCCTTGCGATCCTGATCGGCGCACTCGGGGCCGGCGTCGCCCTTGCCCTGCTGGACAGCATCGGATTCGTCACCAATCTTCTCTACTATCAGCGGCTGAGCGTCCATTTGGCGTCTCCGAACGCCAACACGCTTGGCCCCACCGCCATTGTCATCCCCGTCGGCGGGGGCTTAATCGTCGGGCTCATGGCGCGCTTTGGATCCGAACAAATCCGAGGGCATGGGATCCCAGAGGCGATGGAGCGGATCCTCATCAACGGCAGCACCGTGCAGCCAAGGCTCGCCGTTCTCAAACCGATCTCAAGCGCGATCTCGATCGGCACCGGTGGACCATTCGGTGCCGAGGGACCCATCATCTTGACCGGGGGCGCTGTCGGCTCCATCGTCGGCCAGCTGTTTCGCCTCACTGCCGCCCAGCGCCGGGCGCTGCTCGTGGCGGGCGCAGCAGCAGGTATGAGCGCCGTGTTCGGCACGCCGGTTGCTGCGACACTCTTCGGCGTCGAGCTGTTGGCCTTCGAGTTCCGGCCGCGCTCGATGGTGCTCATTGGTCTGGCGTCGGCCACCGCGGATGGGTTGCGGATGGCGATGGCAAGCGGGGGTCTTGTGCACCCGCAGCCATTGTTCCCGGTTCCCGGGCATGCGCCTCTCGGTGGCCTCGTGCTGCTGGGGGCGGCGGCGGTTGGGGTCGCGACAGGACTCGGCGCCTGGGTGATGACCCAAACCGTCTACCGGTTCGAAGACCTCTTCAAGCAACTGACGGGCCACCTGAACTGGATGTGGTGGCCCACGATCGGCGGGCTGCTCATCGGGCTCGGTGGCCTGATTGACAGCCGGGCGCTTGGCGTCGGCTACAACACCATCCACGCTGAGTTGTTGGGCCGGATCACCGTCGGAGCGCTCGCGCTGTTGTTCGCCGTCAAACTTGTCATCTGGTCGGGTGCACTCGGTGGAGGAACAAGCGGGGGCATCCTCGCTCCAATTCTCATCATGGGCGGGGCAATCGGCGGCATCATGGGTCACGGCCTTCCCGGTGCATCGCCCGGGGTGTGGGCGCTAATTGGCCTTGCCGGCGCACTCGGTGGGGTCACTCGCTCGCCGTTCACCGCGATCGTGTTCGCGTTCGAACTGACTCACGACCAAAACAGCCTTCTCGCGCTGCTCATCGCCGCGACGATCGCGCATCTCACGAGCGTGCTCGTGCTCAAGCGCTCGATCCTCACCGAGAAGGTCGCCAGACGCGGCTTTCATGTGATGCGCGAGTACGCCGTTGACCCGCTCGAGGCGATGTTCGTGCGGGAGGTGATGGAGACGGACGTCTACACGGTAGATCTGGCACGGCCGATCGCCGAGATCTACGCGTCGCTCCCCGAGGGTTCGGCGGAGCGCCGCCAACGCCTCTACCCGGTGCTCGACTCGGCCGGTTGCCTCATCGGGGTCCTCCCCTGGTCTGCGGTGCTCCACGCTGGCCATCGGGTCGGATGCACCGTCCGCGACATGATGGTGTCCTCGCTCGAGGTCGCGCATCCCGACGAGATCCTTCGCGCGGTCGCTGACCGGATGGCCGCGCGCGGGGTGGGCGTGCTCCCAGTCGTCTCGCGAGACGACCCTCGCCACCTCGAGGGACTCGTCACCCAGTTCGACCTGCTCGAGGCCCGTCAGAAGCTCCTCGAAGAGGAGCGGTACGCCGAACGTGTCTTGACGCTGCGCCGGGTGGACGCCTCAGCCGCAGCCCCGCTCACCTCTGAGCCAACTACCGACCGGGCATAGGGTGGACGACGTGGATCGCCACGACAGCGAACCGGTGACCGAGATCGCGCCGGACGAGGGCGGCGATCCGGCGTGTTGGGCTGGACTCCTCTGTCCCGAGTGCGGCGCTGTTCTGGACGGCAAGGGACACCGGCCCGGATGCTCTCTCGAGGCGGATCGGGGGACCAACCGGGCGCTCCTGCGCTTCAGGGTCCCTCCCCGGCACTGTGATGCCCAAGGGATGATGCACGCCAGCCGGCCCTATGAATACCTTGAGGAGGCGTTCTTGGCCTGGCTCGCTCGCACCTGCGGCGGCTCCGAGGCACTACGCGCCGGAGGCATCGACTTCGTGATTGTGGAGAGCGGGTGCTCACATGCTCGGCCCGCCCGCTTGGGCGACCTCATCGACGTGGAGCTGCGGCCCGCAGCCGCCGGCCGCAGCTCCTTCAGGCTCGAGTTCGCATTCATGAGAGGCAGGGAGACGGTGGCAAACGCTGCCGTCACCTACGCGACGCTGAGAGACGGAAAACCCGGGCCCATCCCTCCTTCGCTGCGTTCGGCGATGGGTGAGGTTGCTGAGCTCGAGCCGAGAGGAAAGACGAGGCGCTAATCGCCTTATCTGCTATCCGAGAAAGTCCTCGATCAGCTCGTTCACGAGGTTCGGCGCGAGCAACTGGTTGAAGTGACCGACTCCGGGCGTGTGTGCATGGCGAAGGCTCCTGCTAAGCGCCGACAACCGATCGGGATCATTGATCGGTCGCGCCGCATTGACCACGAGCGCGGGGATGTCAAGCGATCTCAACGCGCGCTCGCCATCGAAGCCGATGATCCCCCGAAAGCATGCCACCGCAACGTGGTTCGGTGCAGCAGCCATCTCGGCGATGACCCGCGCCTTCAAGGCGGGGTCGTCGGTCGCGATGAAGAGCGACTCGATGACGACGCGGCGCGCTCCAATGGGATCTGGACCCTCCATGTTGTCGGTCATATGCCCGAGCACTGTGAGGATCTCGGGTGGTGCGGCCAGAGGTGCCGGGTCAACAAGGACCGCCTTCGTAACGAGGCTGGGCTTGACCGTCGCGAGTGCGATCGCAATCAGCGCTCCCATGCTGTGACCGACAACCACGGCGTCGCGAACCCCGAGTTCCTCCAGCACCCATCCAACATCATCGGCGAGGGCGTCGATCGTGTAGCCGGTCTTTGGTTTGTCGCTCGCACCGTGGCCGCGCAGGTCAAGCGATACGACTCGATGATGCTTCGAAAAGTGTGCGATCTGGTGTGCGAAGTAGCTGTGATCGCAGACCCACCCGTGAACGAACACCATCGCCGGACCTCCGGAACCGACCTCCTCGTAGGACAGATGCACACCTTCTCGCTCGAGGGTCTCCATTGCGTCTCCTTCGTAAGCCGGCGGACCAACCGGGAGACTACGAGCCCGTCCCGGGGCTCGGTCGGCCGATCCCACACCCTGCAGAGGAGGTCTCGCGCCCGAGGTATTGGTCTACGAGCGCACCCGGCGCCGTTGCGAGCCAAGCATCCTCGATTGCCACCTTGAGCGAGCGCTTGGACACGGCCATCAGTTGGACCAACAACGCGGGATAATCGTCGAAGTGGGCGAGCGAGAAGAACCCTTTGGCGTGCTGGCCGAGCACGGCTTCCTTGTCACTCAAGTCGAGGGTTCGCACCGCCAAGATCGGCCCTTCTGGCACGAGCGCACCGTCCAGTCGCTTGATGTCGGCTTTCGTAAGAGGCCTCTCCCATGCGAAGGCCTTCGTACCCACGAACCAGGCGCGGTTGGCGAATCGATGTCCCTCGGACACCTGAGGGAATGACGATGCGATCGCAGCGGCGTCGTCAAGGCTCGCGGGCACTCTTCCACCGTATCGCCGGAGCCCGCGGGGTTCCTCTAGCGACCGAAACCCACACCGGCCTTCGGGCGCGCTCCTAGATGGATGATTCCAAGGGACCCCGGCTGACCGAGGGTCCGCTCCGGACGCGACAAAGGCGTCCATGATCGGCGTTGCCCGTCGAGCGATCGGAGCTGGCCGGCTGGGCCTCATACGGCTACTGCGCCAGCCACTCGCGCTGGTTCTGGGGGTTGGGACTCCACCTCATCTGCACCCCCGCAGGACTGCCGGTCACCTTCGCCTTGGCCAACCCGAAGGTCGACGAACGCGAGGTGGCCCGGGATTTGTTGGAGTCCGAGCCGGCCCTGCTTCGGGCGGGCCAGCGGATCCTGGCCGACAAGGGGTATCGCTCCAAGGAGCTCGAGCACCTCTTGGCCGGGCACGGCATCGAGCTCATCCGACCCGCCCACGGTCGCGATCGCAACCGCAGCACCAGTCGCTTCCTCAAGCCTTTGCGCCAGCTCATCGAGTTGGTCAATGCGACCTTGAAGATCCAGCTCGACTTGGAACGCCACGGTGGCAGAACTCCAGGTGGCGTAATCACTCGCGTGCTCCAGCGCCTGCTCGCCCTCACTGCCGCGATCTGGCACAACACCAAGACTGGTCAGCGACCGCTTCGTTCGCTCATCGCGCTCGACCACGGATGACCCCTTGGAATTGGACATCTAGGGTGTGAGCGTGGAGGTCGTCGTCATCGCCGACACCCATCTGCGGGCCGGCATCGAGACGCTCGACCGCCGCCTCCTCGATGCTCTCGCGGCCGCCGACGTGATTATCCATGCTGACGACGTCGTGTCCCGGCGCGCCCTTGAGCAGTTCCGGGGCCTCAGCACGCTCCACGCTGTGCTCGGGAACAACGACATAGAGCTTCGAGGCGTCCTGCCCGAGACCGCACTGTTCTCGCTCGGGGACGTCTCTGTGGCCGTCGTGCACGACAGCGGTGCTTCAAGTGGACGCTCCGCGCGTTTGGCACGGCGCTTCCCGAATGCCGAACTCGTCGTCTTCGGCCACAGCCACATCCCGGTCAACGAATCGGGGCTCGATCGCCAAACGCTGTTCAACCCGGGATCACCCACCCAACGACGGGGTCAGCCGCATCGGACCTTCGGCCGCCTCAGACTCGAGGCGGCGACCATCATCGAGCGGCGCATCGAGGTGCTCGACTGATCGGCGGCTCAGGGCCCGAAAGCGAAGAAGCAGAGCTGCGTCGCGTACGCACACAGCTTCCCGGGTGCGCTCCCGTCGGGCCCAAAATCCCAGATCGCCATGTCCACACTCCCGTACCCTTCACCGGCGAAGCGGGCCCGATTGTGACCGAACACCCACTCCGAGGACGGCGGCGAAAACAGATGGCAGACGAAGTCGATGCTCGGCCCGAACCAGCCGGAGCGGTGTTCGGGTCCGACCTTCTCGCTCACGGCGCCCGGCATGGTGTCGGCGTAGATGAGGAGGGACAACAGGTCCTGGCTGCCGTCGTGCATGGGCGGCTCGTCGAGCCGGTACCAGGTGCCCTGCTCGGCCCGGTCGGGGGTGTAGTCCTCCCAGGGGGCGTGTCCGAGTGCTGCCCTGCCCTCGAGTACGCGGGTCCAAAATGGCGTGGGAAACCCCTCCCCCGGCTTGGGCCCCGGGTCGCGGAACGAGGGCGCCTGGGCGAGCGGAAGGTGGCCAACCGGAGGCTCGAGGTCCGTGAATTCGAACCCCCGACGCGGCCCCCCGAAGACGCCAGTGGTGAGGCTGCCATGCGCGGCGCCCGGGTTCCGTACCTCACCGCGCAGGTGCGACATCGAGCGGCCGCGGCGCAACACCTCCACGTCGATCTGGATCGGGCCCGCTTCGACCGGCGCGACGAACGTCGTGTGGAGCATCCGCAGCCTCTGGGTCGGGTCCCCGAGCTCGAGCGCCATCGCACTCGCCGTGGCCAGTGCGAGCGCACCACCCTGGGGATAGGGACGGATCACCCAGTCCTCCGAGACGACGCCCCCGAAGCGCCCCTGCACCGACGAACGCGACAGGTCAGTGATCTCGTGGAATGGACTCGGCACCCGTCGAGCTTCGCATGAGTTGGAGCGGTGCTTGGCACGAGGGCGACGGGTGCTGGCCCGCAGGACAGAATGCACCAATGCCCACCGAGGATGTCGACCGGTACCGTGCCCCTCTGGGCGCGCTCAGCCGGAGGACGGTCACACGATTCGAAATTCTCCCCACTCGACGTGACGCCGATCGGGCGTTCTCCTGCGGAGTCCGCACGTTCGGGGTGGCGGCAAGGATCATGCAGCCCTTGGCAGATGCAAGGACCGGCTGAACGAGTTCCTCCACCGTCGCTCGGCCTTCCCCGGGGTCGCGGACGAGCTTCGGCCGCATGCGGGGTCAATAGGATCGTTCCGATTCGACGCCTCGAGGCCCCCCGTCTCCTCGGGTGGCTCGTTTCGATCCCGATGCGCCATGCGCCCGGTGCAAATCCCCCGACAAGGAGCGGTGTGGTTCCATGACCTCCCCCAAGACGACACTCCATCCCTGGAACCGTGACTTTCGGTGGTCGCTGCCCCGGCTGACAACGGGCGCCCTCGATCCGGTCCTGCTCGACCGGTTCGACGAGGACGGGTTCTTCGTGCTCGACAAGCTCCTTTCAGAAGAGGAGGTGCGCCGGACGATCGAGTCGATCGACGCGCTGGACGAGGAGACCGAGGCGCGCCTGCGGGCCCAACCCGAGGGACGGGTGGCGATCGCGGAGGCTGGAGCAATCACCTTCACCACCCACATCGTCACCCGTTCGCCGTGGTTGCGGTCGATCTCGCTGCACCCTCGGATCCTCGACATCGTCGGCGACATCGTCGGCCCCGACGCTCGGCTCTACTGGGACCAGGCGGTCTACAAGAAGCCGGAAAAGCCGCGGCGCTTCCCCTGGCATCAGGACAACGGGTACACCTTCGTCGAGCCCCAGGCCTACCTCACGGTCTGGATCGCCCTCACCGACGCGAGGCTCGAGAACGGCTGCCCGCAGGTGGCGCCTGGGCTCCATCGGATGGGCACGCTCCGTCACACCTACGTCGAGCCGCTCGGGTTCGAATGCCTGAAGGATTACCTCGATCCCTTGGTGGCCGAGGTGCGGGCGGGCGGTGCGGTCGTGTTCTCGTCGCTCACACCGCACCTCACCGGACCGAACACGACGGAGGCCATCCGCAAGGCCTACATCCTTCAATATGCGCCGACCGGCGCCAAGATGCTCTTGGGCGACCCGCGCGCCGAGCCCACCCAGCGGATCCTGTGTGACGATCCCTCCCGCCAATACGAGGTGCTCCGCGCTGGAGCGCCCGTCGCAGCCGCATAGGGCAGCTCGCCGAGCACTCGGCCGCCGTGATGGCATGCTGCATCGGCACTCCGCGACGGCCAAGCACCATTCAGGCGTGGGGGCGCGACGCGGCTCCTTCGAGCCCCAGCGTCGCTATCGACGCCTCGCGCATCTTGAACTTCTGGATCTTGCCGGTAACAGTCATGGGGAACTCGTCGACAAAGAGCACGTAGCGAGGGACTTTGAAGTGGGCAAGCGACCCGCTGCAATAGACCCGCAACTCCTCCTCGCTGACCGACGCACCCTCGGCCAAGCAGATCCAGGCACACAGCTCCTCACCGAGCCGGTCGTCGGGGACACCCACGACCGCCACGTCACGTACGGCGGGGTGGCCGTAGAGGAACTCCTCGATCTCGCGTGGATAGACGTTCTCACCCCCGCGGATGACCATGTCCTTGATCCTCCCGACGATGTTGAGATACCCGGCGTCATCCATGGTGGCCAGGTCGCCGGTGTGCATCCAACCCGTCGCGTCGATCGCCTCATGCGTGCGCTCATTGTCGTCCCAATAGCCGAGCATGACCGAGTAGCCCCTGGTGCAGAACTCGCCGGGCGTTCCCCGTTCCACAATGAGCCCGGTATCAGGATCCACCACCTTCACCTCGACGTGCGGATGAACGGTTCCGACCGTGGACACCCGGCGCTCGAGGTCGTCGTGGACTCTCGTCTGGGTGGAGACCGGCGACGTCTCGGTCATCCCGTAGCAGATCGTGATCTCGGCGCAGCCCATGTCGGTGACCACCCGTTTCATGACCTCGACCGGGCACGGCGAACCGGCCATGATCCC
>DAHUZM010000143.1 GCA_027306525.1 Acidimicrobiaceae bacterium | reverse complement strand
CCAACGAGACCAACCCGCTGGACCCTAGAACCCGAGTGCCTCTTCGACGAGGATCACGGAGATCCGATCGGGAGCCACGGCCCGGTTGATGATCAGAACGTTGTTGACCCCGCTGGGCACGCCGTAGGCCTCGCGGGCTCGGCGATCCTCCAGCGGGAAGGAGTACTCATGGATCCGGCGTATGCCTGCGTCGACGTCCTTCACGACCTTTTGACCTCCGATCACGAGGATGACGTGCGCCGCCCCCGACACGATCGGACCCAACTGGCTTCCACTGGCCGAGGCAATGAGTAGGGACCCATCGTCGGTCACGGCGTGAACACTCCCGACTACGTACTCGGGCGACGCCGCGAGTGTTCTCATCTCCCGACCCTGCATCTCGTGGTCCATCTGGTACAGCCTCACGCGCAGAGGCTCATAGCGACCGGAGCGCTCGATATCGTCGGCGACCGCGAAGCACCGGTCGGGTGGCACCGACACCAAGATGCTCTCCGTCGCCTGCTCGGCCACCGTTCCTCCTCGCCACCAGTTGCTGGGCGCTCCGTGGCCCCGGCCGGTCGGCGGTCAGCCTTTCACCTGATCGAGCGCCTCGGCCAGCCTAGAAGCGAGAATCCCGTAGTCGAAGCACGCTCGCGTCCGCTCACGTGCCGTCCGTCCCATGGTCTCCCGCAGCGCCCCGTCATCGAGCAGCCGGGACAACGCCTCCGCCAGGGCGCCGGGATCCCGAGGCCGAGCGACGACGATCCCGGTCTCGCCGTCGAGGACCGCCTCGGCCGCCCCGCCGCTGTCGCCCGCGATCTGGGCCACGCCGGAGGCCGCCGCCTCGAGGAACACGAGCCCAAAGCCCTCCTGCTCCAATCCGCCCCAACGGTTGCGGCACGCCATCACGAACACGTCGGAGGCGGCCAGGAGCGCCGCCTTGTCCTCCTCGGAGACCCGTCCGAGGAGCCGGACCGGGGCGCCGCGGCGCGCGACCGCACGCCGCAGGCGCCTCTCATCGCGTCCGGCTCCCGCGATCACGACGACCATTTGCCCGTGGGTCGGCCGCAGCCTTGCCGCCGCCTCCACGAGGACGTCCATGCCCTTGCGGGGCACCAGCCGGCTGACGCTCGAGACCACCACCGCGTCCTCGGGAAGCCCGAGTCGGCGACGGAGGACCCCGCGGTCGACCCCGTCATGGACGCTGAAGCGCTCACAGTCGACGCCTGGGGGGATCTCGACCGCGCCGGTGATCGACGCACCCGTCGATCGCTCCGCCGCCACAAGCGGGTAGTGGCCGGCAGAAACGACGATGGCGGCACCCCGAAGCGTCGATGCGAGCTCCCGCCGGACGAGGGGCAGACGTGCCGGGATCGCGACCTCGGCGCCGTGCAGCACCACGCCATAGGGGCGGCCCAGCCGCCGTCCGAGCATGCCGAGCGGCCAGACCGGGTCGAGCAGCACGAGGTCCGGTGCGAACTCCTCACATGCAGCGCCGATGCGTCGCAGTGCCAAAGGACTCGGGAAGAAGAGAATTCGACCCTCGACGCGACGAATACGAAGACCGCGCTGCGCTGCCTCGGCGTCGAAGCGCTCGTGATCGGGATGCGATCGAGCCGTCAACACTGCAGTCGAGGACGGGTCGAGGCGACGCCAGAGTTCCCACAGATACGTCTGGATCCCGCCCGTCTTGGGAGGAAAGTCGTTGGTGACGAGGAGCGTCTTCAACGCTTGGCACCTCGGGCTGACGAGCGACTAGCCCGCCTTCGCGTCGAAACGAAGGTTCGGGACGAGCCCCGCACGTTCCAAGAGCCGGACCGCGCGAGCCTCCGCGGCGTCGATGACCACCGCGTCGGCGGGATCGCGTTCGAGCAGGAAGCTGACCAGGCAGTCGTCACACGCCGAAGTGTGCTGCAGCGTGCACTGGTCGCAGTCGATCGTGATCGTGGGTCCCGACATGTGGCCCTGCCCGTCTCTTCATCGTGTTGTGCGCTGTTGGCGACAGCATGACGAGGGGCTGTGACAGGCCCGGTCAACGCTCTCCCAGGAACGAGAGCCGCACCGTGCGCGTTGGGTTGTCGACGTTCGTGTCGACGAGCACGATCGACTGCCAGGTCCCCAACGCGAGCGCTCCCGAGACGACGGGCACAACGAGTGAGGGCTGGATCATGATCGGGAGCAGATGGTCGGCGCCGTGCCCCCTCGAGCCGTGGCGATGCTCGTAGCGGTCGTCGCGAGGCAATGTGCGCTCGAGAAGGGCGTCGAGATCCGCCTCGCTGCCCGAACCGAGCTCCATGACCGCGAGCCCGGCTGTGGCGTGCGGCAGGAAGACATGGCAAATGCCATCCCCCTTCCCAGCACAGAATCGACGGACCAAGGCGTGAGATCGCTGACCCTCCGCCGAGCCGTCTCGACCTCGATCTGCTCGGTGTCCATCAGTGCTCGGGGTGTCGCGATCGGGCCATCGCGAGGGCCGAGCGAATCTGTTCGAGCGACCACGCCACGCCCTCGGCGGCGATGGTGCCACGAGGATCGAGCACCACGAAGAACGGCCCCGAGTCCACCTGGTAGTCGCGCCACGCAGCCTCGGTCATCACGACGGGCGCTGATCCGGCCAGCGCTGCCACGACCTCGGCGCGCTCGGAGGGCTCGGTCCTCGTGATACAGGCGAGGGCGAGCTCATCGCCGAGCGGCGTTGCGCAGTGGGTGAACGCGTCCCACAGCTCGAGGCAGCCGTCACAGGTGCTCGAGAGGAACACGAGGAGCGACCACCGCCCCGTCACGGCGAATTCGATCGCTTGGCCGCTGGGCGTCTGCCCACGTAGGGGATGCCCCGAGGCGCGCCGCTGATCGAGGGATCTCGGAATCTGGACGAGGTCGGAGAGCTCCGGCCGACCCCCCTCGCGGGTCACCGATGGGCCGGCGACGCCGCGTCCTCGGCGTCCTCGCTCTCGATCACCTCGATCGACCGGCCGTGGCCGCACCAGCGGCAGGCGACCTCGTGCACCTGCTCCGCGAGCACCTCCTCCTCGTCGACCTCGAGCGCACCACCGATGCTGAAATGGTGGAACGCGCGCGTCGTCCGGGTGGCGGTGACATCGAAGCGGGTCAGGTTCCCACAGGCTGAACAGCGGTAGCGGGTCGGCACACCACCACGGTAGCCAAGCCCACCCGCCGGGCGGTCAGAAACGACGAAGGAGCTCCGCTTTCTTCTCGGCGAACTCTCGCTCGGAGAGAATGCCCTGGCGACGGAGGCGATCGAGAGCGACCAGCTGGTCAGGAACCGAGGCGACACCCGGATCACGAGAGACCGACGCCATCCCAGAGGGAGGCGTCCAATCTCGGCGCTCGAGGCGATCCGGCCGGTCGTAGACCTGGGGAGCTGGGCCGGGCCGTCCGCGATGCTCGCTGCCCGCATCGAGCTCGCCCAGCTGACGGTTGATCACGCGTTGGAGTGCACGGGGACGTCGCACGTCGTCCAGGGCGAAACCCCCCTCGTCGCCCTCCACCTCAAAGACGATGGTCCCCGAGCCTATGAGCCGTTCGAGCGGGCGCTGGGTGCAGTGGATGTCGACGATGCGCTGCAGGCGAAGGTTGATGATCTGACGACCGAGCACCCCGCTGCGAAGGACGATCCTCCGATCGGTCACCACGAGGCTCGTTCCGAACCAGCGTGCCAGGCGCGCTGCGAGCCACAACGCCGGGAGCCCGACGAGCACCGCCAGCAGCCAGATGACCCCGACGGGCGCCTTTGGGAACTGGTGTGCGATCAAGGCGACGACGCCGATGGCGACGGCGGTGAGAAGGAGCGGCCCGAGGAAAAAGACCCAGTGCGGACGCAGGTCAACCAGCACGTCCTCGTCCTCGTCGAGGAGGTCGGTCGAAATCGGCACTCCGATCAGCGTACCGAGGAGGCACTCCCCCGAGCGGCACGTGGCCGGAACCCAAGACCACATGGGGAGCGCGATGGGGATCGCTCGAGGGAGGGCGCCTCGTTAGACCCCGCACACCATGCGCAACCACCGATCCGCCCGAGGCCCCAAGCAACGCCGACGCCCACGACGAAGGACGCTCGGCCGAACCGCCGGGGCCCTCGTGGTCCTCATTGGGGCGAGCGGTCTCGCTGCGGCCTCCTTCGGGCCCGCCAAGCCGGCGTTCGCCGATGGACCGGCACCCTGCAGCGTCGGCGGGCCGCCCTTTCCCTTCGCCGGGTTCTGCGCGACCTACTCGGGAGCCAACACCTGGTACGGGTCCTACGGACCGGGCTTCCCGACCGCCGAGGGCTGGGGTCTGTGCGCCGACCCCCCGGCAAGCGGCGGCGACTATCCGGCGCCCGACTACGCGTACCAACCCTCAAGCGCGCCCAATGGGGCCGACACCGCGCAAAGCGGGCCGCTCGGCTTCGCCTTCAGCGAGGCGCAGGCCCTTGGGTGGTGGGGCGGGGCGAGTGGCCAGTTCACGGCGGACCAGGCGGCCGTCGCCGGCAAACTCCTCTACGACGCGGTCGTCTGGTCGAGCCCGGTGCCGGCCATGGACCCCGGCGTGCTCGCGGCCTACCAGGCACTCGACGGCTGGTACCGGCAGGCGCTCGGGTCGACGGGCGACCCGAGCCTCGTCGGCGGCCTGAAGGGTGGCGGGTCGAGCTTCAGCGCGCAGGCCACCATCGGGATCCACGCGCAGTTCCCAGGCTCCGACGCCCCGGTGGTCGGCCTGCCGATCGAGCTCGCAATCAGCGGCGGCACGTTTGACGCCGCTGGCGGACCGACGACAGTCACCGAGGCGACAGACGCCAGCGGCCTGCTGACTGTCCAGATCTTCGCCACCACTCCGGGCGAGGTCTCGGTGAACGCCACGGTCGCCGGTGGCATGGGCCAGAGCGGGCTCGACTTCTTCGCCCCGAGTGCGAGGGAGCTCGGGGCTCAGGGTCTCGTGGCCTTTTCGGCCCCGACGAATGCCGCCTTCGTAGCGCACTTCATGGCGCTCGCCACAACCGGGACGCTCTCGATCGTGAAGGCCGGCGACGACACCCCCTACTACCCGCTCGGCGGCGCGGTGTTCGACGTGCTGAGCGGCCCAAGCGTGGTCGCGACGCTGACGACGGCGAGCGACGGGACGACACAAGCGACCGGGCCTCTCGATGCGGGCCAGTACACCGTGCGCGAGGTGGAAGCGCCGCCCGGCTACAGCACGGCGCCGGAGCAGACCGTCGAGGTCGTCGCAGGCACGAACACGGTCGTCTCGTTCACGGGAGCCGAAGAGGACCACATCTCCCCCGCCGCGCTCAACCTCGAGAAGACCGATGCCGAGACCGGCGCACCGCTCAGTGGTGCGGTCTTCGACATCGCCTATGACTCGGCAAACGACGGGACCTTCGACAGCGACCTCGGCACGTGCACCACCGACGCGTCGGGATCGTGCACCGCCCCGGGCAACGACGGCACCGGGGTGCTCCTCCCCGGACGCTATCGAGTCACCGAGACCGCGGCCCCGCCGGGTTATGGGCTCTCGACGCCGGACACCCAGGTCATCGACCTCGTCCCAGGCGAAGCGGGTTCGGTCAGCTTCGGCGATCCGCGGCTCGTCCGAGCCCTGTTCCAGAAGGTGGCGACGGGCAACGTCAACCCGGCCGAGCTGGTGCTCTCGGGGGCGGTGATCGCCGTCTCGGAGGGCACGCCCGGCGGCCCGTCGATGGGCAAGTGCGTCACCGACGCCACGGGCAGCTGCCTCACACCGCTCGACCTGTCCTCGGGGTCGCGCTACTGCTGGGCAGAGATCGCCCCACCTCCGGGACTCCAGGGCGGTGCCAGCGGATGCTTCACCGCCGATGATCGGCAGGCCGACCAGCCGATCACGGTCAGCGACGCCGGCGAGTTCGTCGCCATCGCGGTGAGGAAATCCGACGCCGCAAACCCGGCGGTCGGGCTCCCCGGTGCGGTCTTCGAGCTGTACCGGATGCCCAGTGGCGCATCGGACTTCGCGACCCCGTTCCCGGACCCGGGCACGCCGCTCGGCGGCACACTCGTCGCCACCGTCACGACGGGCGCCGACGGGACCGGCACCTTCCCACTGCAGCTCCCCGGATACGCGTACTGCGCGATCGAGACCGCGGCCCCAGCCAACTACGCGCCCGACACCATGCAACGGTGCACCGGGGTGCTCGACGGCACGACCTCGACGCCGGCGCCGGTGACCACGCTGTCCTTCGCGGACGCCGAGCGGACCCTCGACCTCTCGGTCTTCAAGTACAACTCGCTCACCCCGAGCACGGGCATCCCGGGCGCGACCTACGACCTCTATGTGCAGGGCCCGCCGCCGCCGAGCGGGGTGCACGGCACGCCGCCGCCGGACGTCCAGGGTGAACCGGGCGACACGTGGTACGCGCGGGGCACCACCGGTAGCGACGGACGCCTGTCGTTCAGCGTGCCAGCGGGCTATGCCTGGTGCGTTCGCGAGGTCAGCGCGCCGGTCAACTACATGCTCGATCCGGGGCTGCACTGCACCACCACCCTCACAACCGGTTCGGGCGCCGCCGCCACCACGATCGCGGTGCCCGAATCCCTCGCCACCGTGCACATGACGGCGTACAAGTACAACTCGCGCCAACCCAACACCGTCATCCCCGATGCGACCTACGAGGTGATCGCCGACCGCGCGTCACCCCCGGGCCTTCCGTCCTCGGCCCCGTCCGATGCGGTCGTGCCTGCGGGAGATCACTTCTGGGCCGAGGGCACGACGAACGCGAGGGGGGTACTCTCCTTCGCTCTGCCGGCCGGATACGCGTGGTGCCTGCACGAGCTCGTCGCACCACCCGAGTACGAGCCGGATCCAGCGTTCCACTGCTCGGCGGTGCTCACCACGGACTCGTCCGCCGCAGCGGCCACCATCGCCGTGCCCGAGGTGCCGATGACCGGGAGCCTCCCGTTCACCGGCTTCCAGGCGCTCTTGTTGGGCGGGAGCGGCGCGGCCATGACCGCCCTCGGCGCCACCACGGTGGCGATCGAGCGTCGCCGACGGCGTCCGAGGAGGGCGGCGCGTCGGGGTTAGCATGCCGCCGCGATGGCTGCTGGCACTCAGATCGGCCGACGAGCAGTCGCCGCAGCGCGCCGGGCCGTGCCATTTCGGGCGCGGGTGACCGCACGCTCGGCACTGCGGACCCTCTGGGGCAACCGGACGCTCGCGACCCCGGCCGATCTGCGGGCCTGCTATCGCCTGCTCCTCGGACGTGCGCCCGACCGACGCGGGGAGCTCGACTTCCTCAGCCTGATCGAGCGCGGGATGCCGACCGACGAGCTCGTGAAGCACTTCATGAGCTCGCCCGAGTACCGCGCGCGTCAGGGCGGCGAGGGGACCGGATCGGCGACGCTCGAGGTCGTGATCGACGACGTCACGTTCCGGGTCGATTCCGAGGACTTCGCGATCGGACCGCACTTGTCGCGGCCCGGGGGCTACGAGCCTGAGGTCTTGGCCGCCTTAGAGCATGCACTCTCGCCCGGAGACACCTTCGTCGACGTCGGAGCGTCGTTCGGGTACTTCTCGACGCGCCTCGGTCTTCACCTTGGTCCAGCCGGCCACGTCGTCGCGTTCGAGCCGGGGCCCCAGAACCAGTCGCTGCTCCTCTTCAACCTCGCTACCAACGGCGTGACTGCGGTCGACGTGCGCCAGATGGCCCTCGGAGGTGAGCCTGGCCTGTTTGCCTACAGCCGCTCGGGGGCCAATGGCGTCGTCTCCCAGTTCCGAGGAGACCCGAGCGAGCTCGCGAACCACGACCTCGTCCGCGTGTCGACCCTCGATCGCGAGCTCCACGGTCGCCGGGTACATGCCATCAAGATCGACGCCGAGGGAGCAGAGGGGCTGGTCCTTCGGGGCGGCAACCGCCTGCTCGCCCACTCGAAACCCACGGTGATGCTCGAGTTCTCGCCGCCGGCGCTCGAGGCGGTGTCCGAGATGAGCGGCCCCGACGTCCTCGCCCTGCTTGAGGGGCACGGCTACCAGCTCGGGGTCATCGACGGTCCACCCGAGGGCCGACGCCCCTCGTCCATCGCCGAGATTCTCCAACGCTATGAGCGGGCCCCCGAGGGTCACCTGAACCTCGTGGCGTGGCAGCCAGAGCGCGCCTAACAGCTAACGGGCGACCGCAGCACCCCTGGCGACCGGTCGGTGCGTCGTGCGCACGACGCCACCAGCCCGCTCGGCCGTCACCAGGTAGACGGCGTACGTCGCGAAGGGCCGGACCGTGAACGCCACGGTGCGCGGCCGGTTCCCGAGCACGCCGAGCGAGATCAGCTGGCCTCCGGACTTCCCCCACAGCTGATAGGTCTGGCTCGTCGGCAGCGCCGGGAGCGCCTTGTTCAAGAGATAAGCGCTCCCCGAGGGCAAGACGACGACCTCGGCTGCGGTGTGTCCGGTCGTCGCGCTCGCGAGCGCCACGCGTTGCGCGTTGGGATTCGCCAACGCTTCTTGGGCCAGCTGGCTCAGGTTCTTGGGCGACCCGAGCGAGTTCAGAGTCCCCACCCTGTCGTTCAGACGGGCAACCTGCAGGCTCAACAGCGCAATGGCGACAACCGCCGCCGCCGCGACGAGCGTCCAGGGCCTCCGGCCCACCTGGCCAATCCACCCCGGACGATCTGGGCCGCCGCGAGCAGGTGCCTCGGCGATTGAGGGCACCCCGTGCGGGTGGCGCGGGCGGTCCGACTCCAGCCGGCCCGCGATCGCCTCCCAGAGGTGCGCCGGCGCCTCGCCACCGGCATTGCCAAGCAGGGACGCGACGTGGCAGTGCTGGGCGACCTCGGCTGCGCAGCGGGGGCACTCGACCAGGTGTTGGCGCACGACCTCGGCCTCGTCGCGCTCCAAAGCGTCGAGGGCGTAGGCACCGAGCGATTCAATGATGTCATCGTGGCTCATGAGTCGATCCATGGAGACTCCACGCCGTGTTCGATCAACAGGATCCGCAGGCGGCGCAGCCCTGATCGGATCCTTGACTTGATGGTGCCCTCGGGCTCGCCCAATACCGTCGCCACGTCGCGGTAGGTGCGGCCAGCGAAGTAGGCAAGCTCGATGGCCTGGCGCTCCGCCTCGGGTAGCGTCCCGACCGCGCTCTTGACCTGTTCGGCAACGGCCAGGTCGGCCACGTATCGCTCGAGGTCATAGCCGGCGTTCGCTCGATCAAAGGCAGTGCGTTCCTCGCGCGAATGACGAGCGGTCTCGGAACGCACGAGGTCGACGGCCCGGCTGTGGGTCTTGGTCAAGAGCAAGGTCCGAAGTGAGGCCCGGGCAACGTCGAAGGCCTCGGGCTCACGCCACAGCGCGAGGAAGACCTCCTGGGTGACCTCATCGGCGAGACTCGCCGAGTTGAGCACGCGACGGGCCGAGCCATGGACGGCGCCGCTGTGGCGTCGAAAGGCCTCGGCCAATGCCGCGTCCTGCCAGCGTCCGATCGCTGCTACGAGTGCGCCGTCGCCGGCCGATGCGTAGTCCATGTTCACCCGTTCTTCGAAGCCAGCACGAGGGTTGGATGACCGAGCCGGGCTCTGGGCGTCCTTCAGCGCGCCGCGCCGGACGCGACCGCTGCACCGAGGCGGACGAGATCGCCGTCGGGGTCCATATGTGCCCCTTCACGCTTCTCGTAGTCGGCCTCCTCCGGATTACTGACGGTGAGCCCGACCAACCGGCACCCAACAGCGAGTTCGTCGGCGTGGTCGACATCGAGGTAGATGAACCCCGCGCCGCGAGTCGGCGTTTCGGTCCGACGTAGATGGACCGTCAAGCCCCCAGGGTGCGCATAGGCGTCACTCTCGTCGTGAGTGCGGATCAAGAAGCTCTGCTCTTCGATCCGCTTCGAGCGGCCGACGTTATCCAACCGAAAGATCGGGTCGACCGGCGAGATCTGGATCGGGTCGCCAACCGCCTGCTTCATGACTCGGCGCATTTGCCCCCAGTCGAGGCACTCAAAGCACACGGCGATCTCGGAATGCCAGTCGAGTGCACCGTGCGAACCCGGTCGACTTCCCTGCGGCAGGCGCACGAACCCATCGGTCAAGGCTAGTGACGAGGAGCGGCGGTCTATGAGTTCGTGTGCTCGACCGACGTCTCATCGACGGTCACAGGCATGGTGGACGAGCTCTCGCGCTGCGCCGTCTTGAACTCACGCTGAGCCGAGCCCAAGGAACGGGCGAGCTTGGGGATCTGGGTCCCCCCAAACAGCACGACCACCGCCACCACCAACACGACGACACCGTCGAGACCGAATATTTCCGCAAACATCGTTGTTCTCCTTTCGCTCTCAATGCGCGTGCACGCCCTTCTGCAGGGGTCAGGCGTCGTCACTCATGGGCCAGTGGGTGTCGACGACCTCACCGCCGACCACTTCGACCCGGTGGCTTCGCGCTTCGCGTCGCCAATCGCGCCGTCGCAGCTCGTATTGCCCCTCCTCCAGTGGCCCGAACACCGCAGCAAACACGGGACGCTCGATGGCCGGTCGGGCCCGAACGGCCACGTGACGTCCGGCCCACGGCTCGCAAAGGCGCCGGATCTCGATTTCGTCACCTTCGAATTCGGGTGGGAGATGCACGACGAGTCCACCCTGGCGCCCGCCGATCTCGAGCACCACGTGCCCGAGACTCGGACCGGTCGTCTCCATCTTGCGATGACGACCGGTCACTTCGCTGCAGCGAAGAGGCGACCCGCCAACCTGGGATCCCTCATCGTGAACTCCTGCTCCCCCACGAAGAGGCTGATCGCGCCGGATCGCAGGTCGGTGACGTGCGCAACGAGCGGCTGGCCCGCCGAGGGGAGCTCGGCCCCCGCAAGGACCGCCGTCTCGTCTTGGGCGGCCGGCGCATCGGCCTCGGCGGTGCCGACGACGGTCGGCAAGCTTGGAATTGCCGAGGCAACGGCCACCGCTGCCGCCCCGACCGAACCACCGATGAGAAACGCCCTGCGACTCAGCTCTGGCACTTTCACACTTCCTCGATCGACGTGTCGTTCTTCGTACCCGGTCTTTCGGAGGCATTCGGCACCTTGGATGGTGCGACATCCGGAGCCGAAGAAGTTGCGCACTGCTTCATCCGGACCGAGAAGCGGCTCCGGATGCACCCCAAACCGGCTGGCGTCGTGGAACGGCGCGGCCATTGGCTCAAGAACCAGTCCGAGGTGACGCCATGTCCTCACACCGAGAAGCCCCCGAGATCTCCAAGGATCCCGTCGCCGACAGCACGGACCTGTACGCATTCGTCAGTCCCGACAAGCCAGAGACGGTGACGATCATCGCCAACTACGTCCCACTCGAGAGCCCCGACGGTGGACCCAACTTCTACGAGTTTGGTGACGATGTGCTCTACGCCATCAACATCGACAACGACGGCGACGGCAAGGCCGAGGTCTCCTACGAATTCCGCTTCTCCACTTCGATCACGAATCCCGCGACGTTCCTCTACAACACGGGGCCGATCACATCGCTCACCTCGTCAAGCTGGAACCGGCGCCAGCATTACAACGTGGTTCGGGTGGCCGGTGGCAACCGGGAGCGCCTCGGCTCCGGCCTCGCCTGCCCACCCTGCAATGTCGGGCCGCTCTCGACCCCGAATTACGCCTCCCTCGCTGCGTCGGCCACGCATGCCTTGGCCGGCAACCGTCAGGTCTTCGCGGGCCAGCGGGCCGACGGCTTCTACGTCGATCTTGGATCGATCTTTGATCTCGGCAATCTCCGCCCCTTCGAGGCAGACCACGCAACATTCGGGCTCTCTGGCACCGACCTTGGGGCGATGGCGGCCGGTGTCAACTCGACGGCTGGCGTAAACGTGCACTCGATCGCGATCCAGGTCCCGACGGCCGAGTTGACGAAGAACGGCGTCTGACCGACGTCACCGGGCTCGTCCGATTCGGTCATCGGCATATGGACGACCGCCAGCCGCCAGAAGGCTCGGGTGCTCTACGGGGAGAAGGGAACCGGGATCGAATCGGGACCGTGGGTGCAAGTGTCTCGACTCGGGAACCCCCTCGTGAATGAGGTGGTCGTCCCGATGGCGAAGAAGGACTACTGGAACGCCCAGCCTCCGGTTGCCGACAAGCAATTCCTCGCGGCCGTGAAGAACCCCGAGCTCGCGCAGCTGCTCCCGGCGCTCTACCCGGGCGTGTTCCCGAATCTTGCCGCCTACAACAAGGTGCACCCGAACCGCTCCGATTTGGTCGCGATCTTCCTGACCGGTCTTCCGAGCGGCGTCGTTGCGGGATTTCAGAACTCGATGGGGACGATCGAGGCGGACGTGCTCCGTCTCAACACGGCGATCCCTCCGACGACCTCGAACCCCAACAACCTGGGGCTGCTCGGCGACGACCTAGCGGGGTATCCGAACGGCCGGCGGGTGTTCGACGATGTCGTGACGATCGCCTTGCGGGCTGTCGCCGGCGCGACCTTGCCGCTCGTCGACAAGAGCTTTACACCCGACGCCGCAGCCATGGCCGTGACCGACGGTCTGACATCGGGTCCGGCCGATACGACGGCCAAGGGCACCGAGGCGTATCTCGCGACCTTTCCCTACCTCGGAGTGCCCCATCCGGGATTCCGAAGCGGAGGCTGAGCGCCATGCGATCGCCGCGCGTGCCCATATGTCGTCCGCTCGCGCGCGGCGCCGTGGACGGTCCGCGCCGTCTGCCGACCCGATCCGTCACCGCGGTGTGCCGGGCCGGCTGAGAGATCTCGATCCGAATCCCCGGTCGAATCCGAATGAGAGATGTGAGAACCGACGTCAAGACCCTCATCGAACGGTCCATCCGTCTCAAGATCGACGACATCGACTTCAACGCCTTCAGGTCGCAGCCGCTCGATCCGCCTTCGTTGCGCTGCCTCCGATACATGCACGACGTCGAAGGGCACACCATCTGTTATCTGCGCGATCTCCTCGTCACCCGGGCACATCGCGATCCGGAGATCACGGCCTTTCTTGCATGCTGGTCCTACGAGGAGCATTGGCACGGCGATGCCATCGCCCAGGTGCTCGATGCACACGGAGAGGCCTCGGGCACGACGCGTCTTACATCGATGCGCCAGCGCTTGGCGGTCAGGGACTCGCTTCGACCGGCCACGTTCAGCGCAATCTCCGCCACGACGAAGCACCTCCCAGCCGTGCTCATGGCATGGGGAGCCTTGAACGAGTGGACCACGCAAAGTGGCTATGAACGACTGATTGAAAAGGCACGACACCCGGTGCTGAGCGAACTCTTGCGCCGTATCATGCGCCAAGAAGGGCGTCACATCGACTTCTACGCCAGTCAGGCCAGGGCGCGCCTCGGGGCAAGCCAACCTGCCCGCCGGCTGACGAGGCAGATCCTCCGCTTCTGGTGGGCACCCGTGGGCTCCGGCGTGATGCCCAAAGCAGAAGTGTCGTTTCTCGCGGCGTACCTCTTCGGCGACGATCGGGGCCGACGAGCAGCGCTGCGGGTCGACCGCCAAATCGATCGACTCCCCGGGCTCGATGGGTTGCGCCTGTTCGAAGGCGCGCTGTCGGGGCTGGTGCACTAGAGCTTCCTGACCGAATGACGAGGTTGCACATCCACCCCCAGATGGGGTCCGGCGATGGACTCTGTGGTTCCTGACGACGGCCATGTCATCCTCCCCATAGGCGGCCACTGAAAGTCCCCAAGGACGGCCATCGGAATTCCCCACGCGTGGCCATGGCTTCTCCCCACGCGTGGCCGTTGGCGTCCCCGGTCGGGGGCGTGGTTCACCCACAGGGGCTCCTCCCCGGCTGAGATCGACGGTGCTCACCAACCGATCCAGCACGAGGAGGAGCCACTCACATGTTGTCGGAGGACACGATCATGGACGTACTCGAGGCGTTCGACCTGACGCGCTCGTATCGCTCTGCCGCCCAGCTCTGCGGTGTCGACCACCACACCGTGCGCCGCTACGTGGCCGCCCGCGACGCCGGGCTCGACCCGACGTCGATCGGCACCGGCGAGCGGGGCTCGTTGTCGGACCCTTTCATCGAGAAGATCGAAGAGTGGATCGATCGTTCCCAGGGACGGGTGCGCGCCGACGTGCTCCACGACAAGCTGGTGGCCCTCGGCTATCAGGGTTCGCCCCGCACCACCCGCCGGGTGGTGCGTGCGGTGAAGGCGACCTGGCGCAGGGAGCACGCCCGTGCCTACCAGCCCTGGATCCCAGAACCGGGGCTGTGGCTCCAGTGGGACTACGGCGACGGCCCGGTCGTCGGCGGCAAGAAGACCGTGCTCTTCTGCGCGTGGCTGGCATGGAGCCGGTTCCGGGTGATCCTCGCCCTGCCCGACCGGACCTTGCCCTCGGTGCTCTCGGCGTGGGACCGGACCTTTGCGATCTTGGGCGGTGCCCCCACCTACCTGCTCACCGACAACGAGAAGACCGTCACCACCCGCCACGTGGCCCGCATCCCGGTCAGAAACCCCGCCGTCGTGTCGGCCGCCGTCTACTACGGCGTCGTGGTGCGCACCTGCGTGGTGGCAGACCCCGAGTCCAAGGGCGGAGCCGAGTCGACCGTCCGCATCGCCAAGGCCGACGTGGTGCCGACCGAGGCCAACCTGCGCCCCGCCTACGAGACGTTCGCCGACCTCGAGGCCGCCTGTGCGGCGGCGATGGAGCGCTTCAACTCCCGGCCCCACGCCGTCACGCGCCGGGTTCCGGCCGAGGCCCTCGTTGACGAGCGGCGCCACCTCCACCGGGTCCCGAACGAGCCCTACTCGGTGGCCTTCGGCCTGTCGCGCTCGGTGTCGTGGAGCTCGACGGTGATGCTGAACGGGGCGCGCTACTCGGTGCCCCACACGCTCAGGGACACGAGGGTGTGGGTGCGCGTGGCCGGTGACGAGGTGGTCGTGGTGGCCGGCGGCCCCGGGGAGGTGAAAGAGGTGGCCCGCCACCGCCGGGTGGGCCCGGGCCCGGCCTCGATCGACCCCGCCCACTACCCCGAGCGCAAGGAACCGGCCGACCGCCGTCCCAAGGCGACCAATCCCGCCGAAGCGGCGTTCCTCTCCTTGGGCGAAGGGGCGAAGCTCTGGTTGCTCGAGGCGGCCGCCGTCGGGACGAGGGGGATCGAGGCCCGGATGCAAGAGGCAGTCGCCCTCGCCCGCATCGTCGGCCACGACAAGGTCGACGAGGCGCTGGGGCTGGCCGCCATGGCCGGGCGTTTCGACGCAGGCGACCTCGCCGCCATCTGCGACGCCCGGCGCATCGAGGTCCGCCGGGCCGACCCCGCCACCTCGCTCCAACCGGGCACCGGGCGCTGGGCCGGCTTCACGCACGGGGACGCGCGGTGATCGAGCCGTTGGCCGGCGAGGTGGAGGCCCTGTGCCGGCGGCTCCGGCTCCGCTATGTGCGAGAGCAGGCCGCCGACGTGCTGCTCACGGCCAAGGCCCAGCGCTGGGAGCCGGCCGAGCTGCTCCGGGTCCTCCTCCAGGCCGAGGTGGAAGGTCGCGAGCGCTCCACCACCGAGACTCGCCGGCGCCAGGCCCACTTCCCCGCCGGCAAGACCTTCGACACCTGGGACGCGAAGAGGAGCTCCATCCCTTCCTCCACCCAACAGGCGCTGCGGACCCTGGAGTGGGTGGGCCGCCACGAGAACGTGGTGGTGTGCGGGCCATCAGGCACCGGCAAGAGCCATCTGTGCGAAGCGCTCGGGCAACACGCCGTCGATGCGGGTCTGCGCGTCGCGTGGTTCGGCATCGAGGACCTGGGCACCCTCGTCCGGCGCCACCGGGTCGACGACTCGATCGCCAAGGCCTTCACCCCGCTCTTGCGGGCCGACCTCGTGATCGTCGACGACATCGGCCTCTTGCCGCTGTCGGCCGACGCCGCCGAGGGCCTCTATCGCCTCGTCGACGCTGCCTATGAACGCCGCAGCCTCGCCATCAGCTCGAACCTCCACCCGAGCGGCTTCGACCAGTTGATGGACCGCACCATCGCCACCGCCCTGGTCGACCGGCTCATGCACCACGCCCACGTGCTCGTGACCGACGGCGACAGCATCCGCCTCGCCGACGCCATGGCCGGGAAGGGGGTGACGCCCCTCGCCTGATGGTCACGCGCCCCGGGGAACGGTCATGGCCGCCCCCGGGGAGCGAAGTGGCCGTCCGCGGGGAATTCTCGTGACCGTCCCTGGGGAGAAGTCATGGCCGCCTATGGGGAGATCCCCGTGTCCCTTGACACGCGAAGCGCCTCGTTGTGGCTGCCACCTCGACGACGCTTGGCGTCGTAGTAGCGGCGTGCACCGGGTGAAGACGTGAGCGAGGAGAACGCCCAGCGGGTACACGCATCGATCAGACGGTTGTTCCTGGCATGGCGGACCAGCACAACCACCTTTGTGCCCGAGGCGCGGGTGATGGGCGCCGTTCCTGCGTAGCCCTTGCGGGCCTTGGCGTCGATGTAGCGGCTGGGGCTGTCACCGAACTCGGCCAGCAAGCGGGCACCGAGAACGGAGCCCAAGCCAGGCAGGCTCGACACGTCTTC
>DAHUZM010000141.1 GCA_027306525.1 Acidimicrobiaceae bacterium | reverse complement strand
CGGCGATCGTCAGATCCCCTCGGCGGGCCACCCGGACCACGTCACGCTTGAACTCGGCCGGAAACTTCTTGGGCATGGCTTCCATCCTTCCGCGGGACTCCGTCCCACAATAAGAATGTCAACCAGACTCAGTGCAGACCCGAATGACGACGGGCAGGTTGAGGGGAGGCTGGCGACCCCGATGGCGGTGCGGGCGTGGCTGCCGGTCTCGGTTCCGAACAGGTCCGATGATGAGCTCGGAGAAGGGGTTCATCACGGCGATCGTTTTTTGGGCAGCGCGGTTCGGCGTTGACGTAGCCGGTTAACCATGAGCCACGCGCTGGCGCGGTTGTGGGCCTCAAGCTTTGTTCTAGGAGCCCGCTGTGTGGCGAGAGTACGGGAATTGTTAGGGGGGACCGGAGCTGGCCGTCTTGGACGTCGAGTCCACGAAGTCCAAGAACACCGACAGACAGAGGTCCGGGCGGGCCATGACCGAGCCGTGGCCGACGGCCTCGAGGACGGTGAGCTCGGACCCCGGGATCAGGCCCTGGAGTCGCCGGCTCGCAGGCAGGTTGGGGTCGTGGTCGCCGGTAGCGATGAGGACTGGCATCTCGAGCCGGGCCGCGTAGCGCGAATGGTCGGGGTCCGCGTACGTGGCGGCCAACGAGCGCCTGAGCGTCTCCTCGTCGTCATGTTGGAACCAACTCGCCTGCCGAACGACCTCGGGCAGGCCGAGCTCGGCCCTACGCTGCGCGGCCAGCTTCGCCCCGCTCTTCTGAGCCTCGGGATCCGGCGCCTCGACGGACGCATCGAACAGCGCGAGCGCCCGAACACGGCCCGGGTAACGCGAGGCGAACGCGAGCGCGACCCTCGCACCGAAGGCCATGCCCCACACGAGCGCCCTGTCCATGTCTAGATGCCCGAGAATGGCGTCGGCGTCGTCCGCGTAACGGTCGAGCCCGTAGAGGGCGTCGGGTTCGGCGTGGCTGTGGCCGGTCCCGCGAATGTCGTGGCGGACCACGCGGAAGCGATCGGCGAGGCCTGCCAACACCGGCTCCCACATGCCGGTGGCGCACCGCGCACCTGAGAACAGCAACAGGCCCGGCGCGTCGGGCGGGCCGTCGAGCTCGACGTGGAGCTCTGCCCCCTCGACGGCGACCGAGTGTGCGATCATCGGTTCTCCACCTCCTCGCGTCCGGGGACCCCGACCATGGGCACGCCCTGGCCGATCGTGCGCTCGAAGAGGTGATACTCGCACATGTCCCAAAAGACGCGGCCGTTCGGACCGCCGGCTGGGAGGGTCGCCAAGGCCAGGGCCGTCGGGTACACCTCGTCGGGGGGTTGGAGCTCGGGGCGGGGCCGCCCCCAGATCCCGGTGTTCGTCATCCCCGGGACGAGCCCGTTGACGAGGACTCCGTCTTCGATGAGCTCCCCGGCGACGCTGCGGGTCAATGCCCAGAGCGCAGCCTTCCCGGCCGAGTAGGCGCTGTTGGCGGGAGCGCACGCCTCGGCGGCCCGCGACAGCACGTTGACGATGCGCCCGTAGCGTTGCCGGCGCATCGAAGGGGCGACCGCCTTGATCCCGTAGAAGGCGGCGAAGAGGTGCACGGCGATCGTGGAGCGGAACGACTCCTGGCCCAGGGTCTCGACCGTTCCCGGAGCGCCGAATCCGGCGTTGTTGAAGAGAGCGTCGATCCGTTCCGAGCCCTCGAGGGTCACGGCGACAGCGTCTTGCATGGTGCCCGGATCCGTCACGTCGCCGACCACGCCGCGGACGCCCTCGGACTCGAGCCCGGCCAGCCCCTCGCCGTTCCTGTCGACCCCGACCACGAACGCTCCGTCCCTCGCGAAGCCGCTCGCCAACGCCCGGCCGATCCCGCTCGCCGCGCCGGTCACGATGACCGATCGCCCCGCGATCGCCTCTCCGTTCGCCGCCTCCAGTTGCACTGGTCCTCCTTGCCTTTCTGCTTGGTCGCTCGACTGCGCCCGGTCTGCCATTACTGAGGCCCTTCGGCTTCGGCCCGGATCCGCGAGAGCGCCTCAGCGAACCCCTCGGCGCTCGCCTTGTCGATCATGGCCTTGGACCCGGCGACGGCGGCCCCGTCGTGCCCCACCAGCTGTCCGGCCAAGGCCCTCGCGGCCCCGAGGACCTCGTCGTCGTCGGCCACCCGCGTGGCCATGCCGAGGCCGAAGAGGTCCTCGCCGTCGTGCTTCCCCGCTGCGACCACGAGCTCCAGTGCTCGGGCACGGCCATGCTTGGCGACGATCCACGCGACGTTCATCGGCGCGGTCATCCCCCGGCTCACCTCGCTCACATGGAGCACCGACCTCCGGCCGGCGACGAGGAAGTCGCACGCGAGCGCGAGCGCCGAGCCGGCCGCAACCGCGGCCCCTTCCAAGACCGCGATCGTCGGCTTTGGACACCCAGCCAGAGCTAGATGGAGATCGGTCCAGGCCGGCCCGAAGGCGAGACGCTGGGTCTCGTTCCCCACCACCTCCTTCAGGTCAAGTCCGGCGCAGAGACATCCTCCCTCGCCCCGCACCAAGATTGCGGCGACCCGGTCGTCGGCGATGCAGTCGTCGAGACCCCCGTGGAGCTGGATCACTAGGTCCGTGGTGAGCGCGTTGCGCCGCTCGGGGCGGTTGAGCACGAGCTCGCCCCAGCCGTCGCGCTTCTCGACCTTCACCAACACCGAATCGTCCACCGGACCTCCATTTCTTTGCCGTGGGTCAGCATCGGCCCGAATGACCGACCGGCGGTGTCGCCAGGGCACGCAACGTCGGCCACCTGCCGTCGAATGGTCCCCGAACGCACCTCTGCGGGCAAGCCGCCGGGTTCGAGCGACTCGATGACTCCCAGTTGACCGGATCGGTACACTTCGCTCTGGCCCCGAACTCCAGGCCCCTCAGGCGACCCCCCGGTGACAAGATGCGAGAGGCAGAACGATTCAACGGATCGGCCCCGAAGCGAGGGAGCGACGGGCGCTCGCTGACCCCCCGCAAGACGGGGGGTTTCGTGACCATCAAGGACGTGGCGGCCCACGCCGGGGTCAGCATCGCCACGGTCTCGCGTGCGATCAACGACAACGGCTACGTCGCCACCGACGTCAAGGCGCGCGTGCTGGCGTCGATGCAGGAGCTCGGGTTCCGCCCGAGCCAGCGCGCCCGGAGCATGCGCAGCTCGCGGACGATGTCCATCGGAGCCATCGTCTCGGAGCTGGTGAACCCGGTCCACCTCGAGTTCCTGCGCGGGGTGGAGAGCGCCGCCAACGAGAGCGGCTACGTCGTACTCGTGGTCTCGAGCCAAGGGTCGCCCGAGAAGGAGCGCGAGAGCCTCGGGCGCTTGGTTGCCGAGAGGGTCGACGGAGTCGTCCTCGGGACCTTCGTCGGAGGCCGCAGGAGCCTGGACATCCTCGCCGAGCACAACATCGCCCACGTGCCGCCGGCCGGCCCTGTCTCCGAGGCGCTGAACTCGGCCTGGATGAGGGCCGAGGCGGCCGCGACCCATGAGATGGGGCGCCGCCTCGTCGAGCTCGGACACAAACGGGTCGCCTACGTCGTCTTTCAAGAGACGCCCGGCCGAAGGGCGCCCGGCTACCACCACAAGGCCCGCTACGAGGTGCTGAGGGAGCTGTTCGGCGCTGCGGGCGTCGCCCTCGACATGGTCAACCTGGCCGGCCTTCCCGCCGAAGGCGCACCGGCGGAGGAGATCGTCCAGGCCGCGAGATCCGTCGATCCGCCCACTGCGTGGGTCGCCTGCAATCACATCCTGCTCCCCTATCTCCTCGACGGCCTCGCGGGCCTCGGCATCCCCGAAGACGTTTCGGTGGTGGGCTACGGCGACTCGATCTGGGCGGAGGCCTATCGACCCCCAATCACGGTGGTCAGTCATGACACCTATCGCGAGGCGCGCGCGCTCACGTCGATGCTCCTCGACTCGATCAACGGAAGGCCGCTCGCGCCCGAGGGCGTGGAGTACCGCAGTCAGTTCATCGAGCGCAGCTCGGTCGGGCCGGCGCGCCGGTAGCGATCGGGTCGATCCCGACCGGCTCGGGCCCGACACGCTCACCCGCGGCGGTCCCCGCGCTCGAAGACCCCGGGGCCCGGCTTGCGACGGCCGTTCGCCAGGAACGGCCGGACGCGGGTCTCCACGAGTTCCTCCAGCACGTCGCGCGCCTCCGGGTCCTCCAGGAGGTTCCGGTCCTCGGTCGGGTCCTCGTTGAGGTCGAAGAGCTGCGACGCCTCGAGGCTGTCCTCGTGGAAGACGAGCTTGTGCGAGGCGCTCCTCACCATGGCGAACCCGTAGTTCTCGCTGTAGACGACGGGTCTGGTCGGAGACTCTCCCTCGGTGAGCAGGTCCCGGCCCTCGAAGGTCTCGTGGCCAGCGGCCCCGGCAAGGCCCCTGATGGTCGCCGACACGTCCATGTGCTCGACGAGGCCCGGGACGACCGTCGCCTCCGCCCCCCCGGGGGGCCGAATGATGAGCGGCACCCGGGTCGCCTGGTCGTAGAAGACCATCTTCATCAACATCCGGTGCTCGCCCATCATCTCGCCATGGTCCGAGGTGTAGATGATCCAGGTGTTCTCGTCGAGCCCCTTGCGCGCGAGCGCGTCGCGAATCTTGCCCACCGCTTGGTCGATCACCGTGATGTCGGCGTAGTAGTGGCGACGGATGTCTTCGATGCGGTCGTCGCTCAGCGTCTCGGAGCTGCTGTGGACCCAGAGGAAGAACTCGATGAAGTCTCGGAATGGTCCCGCCTCTGGGATGTCGGGGCGCCGAAGGGTGCCCGGCGTGGGCATCGCGACGTCCCGGTAGAGATCCACGAACTCGGCCGGGGCGTCCCAAGGATCGTGGGGCCCGGGGAACCCAACCCAGAGGAACCACGGTTGATCGCCGTCGCGCTCTTCGATCCAGCGGACCACCCGGTCCCCGTGCCAGGCGTCGATGTAGTCCTCGGCCGGCAGGGGGATCGAACCGGTGGCCGAGTTCGGCAGGTGCTCGGCCCCGGGCCCATAGGTCCTCTTCTGGACGAACGAGCGGTAGGTCTCGAGAAGGCCGCGGGACGCGAGGTGGTCCGAGTACTCCGTATTGATGTTCACCGAGGCAAGCTTCCCGACGGTCTCGATCGGCTCGTCGAACCCGTAAACCCTCATGAGGTCGGCCCGGTCACGGGCATCGTTGGTCCGCCGCCCGTCGGCCCCCCGTCGCCCGTGGACCCAGAGGTGCATCTTGCCGATGCATGCCGTGTGATACCCGACCGCCTGCAGCGAATGCAGGAACGTCGGGAGGTCGCTCGGCGTGTCCCACCCGTTCTCGAAGACCCCGTGGTCGCGCACGTAGCGCTCGGTCAAGAACGACGCCCGGGCCGGCATGCACAGAGGTCCCTGGCAATGGACGTCTTCGTAGCGGAGTCCTTCGCTCGCCAACCGGTCGATGTTCGGGGTGCGGATGACGGGGTCGCCAGCGCACCCGAGGATGTCGGCTCGATGCTGGTCCGGCATGAGTAGCAGGATGTTCGGCGGTCGGTCTGCCAATGTTCCTCCCTTCCCGGCGCATGATACCGTTTCCAGGGATGTCCCGTCATCCTTGACGTTGGTCCGGCATCTGTCGGCATGCTGTTCGGATAACGCTTCCAGACAGCGGGTGAAGGACACGTGCGAGGCATTCAGGGTGCTACGCCGGCTCGCGCTGATCGGCTTGATCGCGACACCACCGGTCGGAACCGGGCTGCTCGCCGCGTTTGTCCAAAGCGCCGGCGCGGCCTCCAAGATCGTCAAGGCCAAAGCCCATGCCCACGCTCACCTACCGAGCGACCGCCCCGCTCGTGACCTTCGACCCGGCGGCCACCAGCGCCGGCGGTGAGAAAGAGCAGTGCCTCGGCCCCGTATATGAGCTCGACGCGGTGATCGGAGAAGTGCTTCGGGTCGACACCCAGGCGATTTCGCCGGCCATCTCAGCGATCGGCGAGGACGCCTGGGTGAGCATCGAGTTCCCCGAGGGCGGCGAGGCGTGGGCGGCCGAGACTACCTACGGGGCTCGGCGGCTCGTTATTCGCCGTACCCGGCTGGCGGGCCCCGGCCACGCTGTGGCCCGACCGGCGTCACTCGCCTTCCTCAGCGAGCTTGAGGGCGCCGCCACCGAACTCGGCGTCTTTCAGCGTCAGCACCAGGTCGTCGAGCTCGACATCCGGGACTTGAAGGAAGGTGCAGGCCTCGAGCACTGCCCGTCGGGGAACTTCGGGGTGGCGTTCGAGCAGGCGCCACCACCTTGCGCGCTCTCTCCTTCGCACCAACCTGACGCACCACGCGGCTCGGCGCGGCCGCAGACGCTTTCACCCAGGGGCTGACGACCTGCAAAGCGGCACGAGCCTCAGGGCGATGGCGCCTCCGATGCAGAACGTCGATCATCGAGTGCTCAAAGACGGACACGCACGCGTCGCTCGGCCACCAAAGGGCGGCGACCGGCCATGGGTCATGCGGTGGATCGAGGTTAAGTAAGCTGAAGTCGGCACGAGTACCCGGCCCAAATATCATCGTCATCTGCACCGTTGGCATCTGCGCAGCCGGAGCCCGAAGGAGCCATGGTCGCTGTGATGGCAGATTTCGATCCCCCGAGGGGCTCGGACGGGCGCAGATTGGTCCCCCGCCGGCAGAACGGTTTCGTCACCATCCGCGATGTCGCTGCCGACGCGGGGGTCAGCATCGCCACGGTTTCGCGCGCGCTCAACAACAACGGTTACGTCGCCGGCGAAGTCAAAAAACGCGTGCTTGCCTCTTCGAGCCGCCTAGGTTTCCGGCCGAGCGAAAGAGCCCGCAGCATGCGCAACCTGCGCACGATGACAATCGGGGCGATCCTTCCCGAACTCGTCAACCCCGTGAACCTCGAGTTCCTCCGGGGGATAGAGGAGGCGGCGAATGCCCGAGGATACGTCGTGCTCGTCGCCACCAGCCAGGGCTCACCGGACAAAGAGCGCGAGATCCTCCATCGCCTAGTAGCCGAGCGAACCGACGGCGTGGTACTCGGTACGTTCGTGGGCGGGAGGCGAAACTTCGACGTCCTTGCCGAACACCACATCCCGGTGGTGCCCCCACCCGGACCACTGTCGAGCGCCCTCAACGCTGCATGGACGTTGGAGGAGTCAGCGGCCACCCGGCAAATGGCCGAGCGTCTCGTCGACCTCGGTCACCGCAAGGTCACCCTCGTGAGCGGTCACCAGACGGCGGGAACCCGTAGCCCCAGCTACTACCGCCGGTCGCGCTACGAGGTCCTGCGCGACGTCCTTGGTCGCGCCGGCGTGGAGTTCGACGTCGTGATGATCACCCGAGGGGTATCAGAGACCCTCGCCGCTGATGAGGTGGCCAGCGCCGTCACCGCGGGCTCCGCCTCGACAGCGTGGGTGGCTGCCAACCACCTAGTGCTGTCCACCCTGCTGATCGGTCTCGGTACGGCCGGGCTGAACATCCCTGAAGACGTCTCGGTGGTCGGTTACGGGGACTCACCGTGGGCAACCGCCTACCGTCCCACCTTGTCCGTGATCAGTCACGATACCTACGGTGAGGCTCTTGAGCTCACCGCGATGCTGCTCGCCGCCATCGACGGAGAGCCGCCGCCATCGACGGGTATCAACTACAAGGCCCGTTTCGTTGAGCGACAATCGACCGGTCCGGCGCCGATCCGCAGGAAGTCGCGCCGGTCGTCGGCTCATCGCCCCTGATTCCAGACCTCGTTGCACAGGGCTCCTAGTGTCCTGATTCAGAGATCCGCCGACAATACTGAGCCAGGCTGTCGAAGATCTCATCCGCGGTCTTGTGCCAGACGTATGGCCGGGGATCTCGGTTCCACGCATTGATCCATTCGGTGATCGATGAGGCGAGGTCG
>DAHUZM010000137.1 GCA_027306525.1 Acidimicrobiaceae bacterium | reverse complement strand
GGAGCCCCGCGAAAGTCAATGATGCTGCATCTCGGGACCGAGTCTCAGTGATCGGAAGCTGTTCCACGCCGAAGCCAAGCAGCGACGCGCCTCAGCGCGGAGGATGTGATCGACATCGGGAGTTGGCGCGGCCAAGCCTGCCTGCGAAGAGAGCGATCCGGGCCGTCGCGCTGTTCGACGCGCCGGGCCATCGACCGCCATCAAGAAACGACGACGATGTAACCGTCGAGTTCTGTCAGTCGCGAAGAGGAGGGACGGGCCGGAAGGCCGTGACCGAGTTCCGCCTCCCTGACCTCGCAGATCCACTGATCGTGCTGGTACTCGTGGTTGATCAGAGCGATCAGCAGGTGTCGGCCCACGACATCCAGCTGTTCTGGCGCGTTCACTCTCTTCTGGTCGATATCCCGCAGGCGGAAGTGGACTCGCTCCCCAACCGCAGCCCGAAAGCCGGCGATCCGCTCGAGGGGCGGCAGCTCGCCTCGATGCACTTCGGGGTTGGCCGAGTCCATCATCGGCTCGAGATCGGGGGCCGGGCTTCGCTCAGCAGCGGTCAGGTTTCGAACCATGAAATGTGCGACCGCGGCTTGGTGACCGAGGTGCCAGCCGATCGGACTGAACTCTGGCCGTGGCCGCCAGCGGACCTCGGCTTCGGGTAGGTCTCGCCAGAGCATGTCGGTGTATGCGCGGGCGCGGTCATACTCCTCGAGCAATTCGTCAAGGTCGAACATCGTGATGGGATCTTGCCTTTCTCATGATGAGCGTTCGTCAACGCGGCTCGTCCCGAACCACCCGCAGATCAGCCTTCCGCGCCTGATGCGCCTTGATGGCGCAGGAGATGCTTGGGGAATGCCATCGCGAGTGGCGCGGTTGCGGCGGTTAGTCCTGCGATGACCCAAAGCGGTGTGGCCAGGTCGGTGTTGCTAACGCTTTGGCCGATGGCGAGCACGAGCACGGCACCGATGCCATTGGCGAGCCCGAGCGCCATTCCCGATCCCATCGAGCGGTTCTCCGGAAAGATGTCTTGGCCGATCAGGATCGTCGAAGACGCTGTCAAGAAGAGAGCGATGCCGAGTGGTCCGGCGGTGACCCAGAGCCACGCGCCGCGCAGGTAAATGCCCGGGACGATGAACGCTGCAGCCGAGATCGAAGACGTGACGAGGACGCTCAGGCGGCCGATCCGATCGGCGAGGTGCCCGCCGTACAGATTGCCGAGCACCCCCACGACAAGCATGACGGTGATAATCGACGCGCCCGATACGAGCGATCCGCCGTGGAGGTGCCAGAGGATCGGGATGAAGGCGGATAGCGCATAGGTGGCGAGAGCGCGCACGGACTGGTAGGTCATGAGAATGGCCATCGGCCGGGTGTGCCTGCGCCACTGCACGCGATTGCCGGTACCAGGCTTCGGCGGCAGCCTTGGGGAGACCTTTGCGAGGAGCGGGACGGTCGCGAGGCCCGGAAGGCCGACCAGCCACAGGTAGGAGAGGCCGAGATGGGCCACCACCAGGCTGGCCGCCGTCGGCCAGATGCCCCGCCCTAGTTCGCCACCGACGAGGAAGGCCGAAGTGAGGAGACCGTGCCGGCCGTGCGAGAGGCTGCGGACCGCTGCGAGCGCCTGCGGGTGGAAGAACGCGTTGCCGATGCCGACCAGGAGGAGAAGCACGACCAACACCCAGGTGTTGTGGGCGATGCCGAACAGCCCTCCCCCGAGCGAACTGACGGTGAGTCCCGCAACGACAAGCGCTCGGCCACCGAGCCGGTCGGCGAGCCAGCCAGTCAGGGGTTGGAGCGCCTGACCAATGGTCAGCGCAGCGATGAGCACGCCCGCCATGCGCACGGGTTGGTGCAGCGACACCAGCACCGCCGGGAGCACGCCCGGCAGGTAGTTGGCGGCACCATCGTTCAGGAGGTGAGCCCACGACAGGCCAAGCAACCGCCGGCGATCGAGACCGAGAGCCGCCTGCGCAGGCGTGACTGCGTTTGGGGTCGTGGTGGCCACCATGGCACGGTACCGGCTCGCGTGAGCCTCGGGCTCTGTGCTTCGAAATGGAATCGGCCTCCAAGCTGGGCCACCACCACACGGCTCCTTGTTCGGCGCGTCGGCGAGCGACGTCGCGCGAAGGGGCCGATCGTGTCTCGAGTCCTCAGGACGCGGGCGACCATCACCGGTCCTCGCGGCCATGGGGGTTGGCTCGGTGGCCGGGTGAGCCCACCGCTGGGTCGCGGACTGGACGGTCGTCCACCGCCAACCTGCGCCCATCCTTGGCCGACATCGACTGGTCGGAGACGCTCGCGCCCTTGTTGCCAATGTGGATCGCCGTGCACGGTCGTTGGCGACGGCGTAGCGCCTCGCGCCGCCACACCGTCGAGGCTTGCCCCGAAGGCGTCGGTCATCGAGCGTTGCCGTCAGAGCGTGACGATGAGCGCGCCATGCACGTGCCGACTGGCTTGCAGCGCTACAGCGTCTTGGACGCGTTCGATCGGAAGATCGGCCGCAACGTGCGCCGTGACCTGCATGAACAGAGTCGGATCGGTGATCGTCGCCAAACCCCACTTCCGGTCTCGCGCCCGCCCGTGGTGTCTCCTCCGGGTGGGCCCATGAACGGGCTGCGGCGGCGGCAGCTCAGCGCGGACTCGTCCGATGGCGTCGTCGTGAAGACGCCTTCGCCTTCGCTCGCCGGTCGACCGACGCGCTTCGCGGGCGGTGGTCGCGTGTGGCGCCGTGTTCGGTGCCGCCCCTCGCTGGAGTCGGCGCCGGTTCTAGGTGGCGTGCAGCACCCGGGAGGCCGAGGGAAGCGATGTCGGGCTGGGAAACCCCGGACGAAAACCCGAGACTTCGCTGCATGCGCTTGGTGGCCCCGAGATGCTCGGTGCCGATCAGCGATACGACGGTCCCGTCGGCACCGGCTCGGCCGGTCCGACCCGATCGGTGGACGTAGTCGGTGGCATCCGCGGCCGGGTCGAAGTGCACGACGAGCGGCACCGCGTCGACGTGGATGCCGCGCGCTGCGATGTCGGTGGCGACGAGCGCGTCGAGGCGCCCCGCGCGAAAGGCAGCGAGCGCCCGTTCGCGCTGGCTCTGGCTCCGGTCACCGTGGATGGCGGCCGACGCAAGGCCCGACCGGGCGAGCCGGTCCGAGAGGCGATCCGCACCGCGCGTGGTGCGGCAGAACACGACGGCTGGGCCACTCGAGCTGATCACCTGGGTGGTCAGATCGACCCGGTCGCTGAGCTCGACACGCCAGAAGTGGTGGGAGACGTCTCCTTGGTCTGCATCGGTCGGCTCGACGTCGTGGCGGACGGGGTCGTGCTGGTAGTCACGGATCAGGTTCGCGACCGGGCCGCCCAGCGTGGCCGAGAAGAGGAGCGTTTGGCGCGACGCGCTCGTCTCGTCGATCAGGCGGCGCACCGCTGGGAGAAATCCCATGTCGGCCATGCGGTCGGCCTCGTCGACCACCACCATGTGCACGTGAGAGAGGCGGACGGCGCGTCGTTCGAGGAGATCGGTGAGCCGCCCGGGGCAGGCGACGAGGACGTCGACGCCGTTGCGCAGTGCGGCGAGCTGTTTGGCATACCCGACGCCCCCGTAGATAGAGACCACCCGAGCACTGACCGCCCCGGCCAGAGGGGACAACACTGACTCGATCTGTGCTGCGAGCTCGCGAGTCGGAACCAAGATGAGGGCGCTCGGATCCCGGCGGCCGCGCCCGGTACGAGGGGTGGTTGCCAGCCGCGAGAGGATCGCCAATCCGAACGCGAGCGTCTTGCCTGCCCCGGTGGGCGCCTTGCCGCACACGTCACGCCCGGCGAGACAGTCGGGCAGGGTGGCCGCTTGTACGGGGAAGGCGGAGAGGATCCCGCGCCGCTCCAGTGCCGTCGCGAGCACGTCGGGAACGCCGAGGTCTGAGAAGCGCACGGGCGCCAAGGATTGGGGAGATGTGGTCATGAGACTCCGGTCGGTCCAAAGGGGGATGGCCGACTCGATGTACGTCTCGTGGGCCCGGCTGGCGTCTTGCCAGCCACCGTCGGGCAATCGCCCGCGGGATCGGACGAAGCATAGCCGTCCACGACATCAGTGAAGTCGAAGATTTGTTTGCGCCGTTCACTGCGCCAGAGCGGGCCCCGGCTGCCGAGGATCGGTGAGCGGGAATGCTCCAAGTCGCGATCCACCACCTCTGCTCGGCGATTGCCCGCTCCAAGTGGGCTTCCGGGCGCCGGCCGGGCGGTGGCAGGAACGACCTCGTCGCTTGGCAGTCATGGTTGAGCGGGTCGCGCGCTCGGTGGCGAGTCGTCCGCGCCCGGGCAGGGGCTCGGGGATCCGGCCCGGCCAGCGCACCTCGACCCACTCGCCTTCGGACGGCTCGGAGGTCACCCCCCTCGCCGCCTCATGCCGCCAGCGCCCCGGAGCTCTCACACCGCCTTCAACAGGGGCCATTGGGCCCTGGGCCCGAGACCGAGGCCCGGTCATCATGACGGTCGTGGCCGGGACCCAGGCGGCCGAGCGGCACCTGCCGCAGCTATCGAGCGCCCTCGCTGGGCGCTGGTGAGCGCGATGGGTCCCGCGATCACGGATGCGTCGGGCGGACGGGCAGAGGCCTCTTCTCGATACCTGCGCTTGTTGCTGGTGCTGCTCTTGCCGGCTGCGCTGTTCAACGCCTACGACAGCGAGCTGCGGGCCGTGCTGCTCACGCAGCTCAAGGCGTCGTTCCACGTCGGCACCACCGCGATCGGCGTCGCCAATATCCCGATCGGGGCGGGCCAATTCGTTGCCTTCTTCGCCGTGCTCTTGGCCGATCGAGTTGGCCGACGCCCCATTCTTTTGTGGTCCATTCTCGGCGACACGGTTTTCTCCACGCTCACCGCGGCTTCCTGGAACCTCTGGTCCTTTGCGGCGTTCCAGTTCGGAGCACAGGTGTTCATCGGCGCGGAGTTCGGGGTGGCGGTGACGCTGCTCGCCGAAGAGGTACCTCCCGAGCGACGCGGCCGCTTCCTTTCCTGGCTGCTGTTGGTCAGCCCGTTGGGCGCCGTCCTCGCGGGTCTCCTGGTCGCAATTGGGTTCCTTCACAACGCCATCGGCTGGCGGGCCTTCTTTCTCCTCGCCGCCGTACCGCTTCTTGCTGTCTCGATCGCGCGGCACTGGTTGCGTGAGAGCCACGCGTTCCTCATTGCGCCGGGGCTTCGTGTGACGAAGCCCCGGCGAGGACTGCGGCAAGCCACCATCGACTCGGTGATGATCTTTGGAGGACGGACGCGTCGACAAGCGCTGGCCGTTGGTGGGGTTGCGTTCCTGCAAGGGCTGGCGTCTGCCGGGACTGTTGGCTGGTGGACGTATTACGCCGAGCACGAGCGACACTTCGGAACGGGCACCGCCGGGTCGTTCTTTGCCGCGGCCGCGCTCGTCTCTGTGTTCGGGTATATCGCGTGCGGCCGATTGATGGACAGGGTCGGCCGAAGGCCGACGGCGGTGGCGTACATCCTCGGTGCCGTGGGTTGCGCTGTGGTCACCTTCCAGGTCGCCGATCGATGGGTGATGCTTCCCTTCCTCATCGGGACCGCGTTCTTCGGGGTCGGTATGGCGCCGGTCCTCTCGGCTTTTGTCACCGAGCTGTTCCAAACCTCCATCCGGGCTCAGGCCTCAGCATGGGTCCGCAACGGATTCGGCAACACCGGATCGGTTCTCGGGCCGGCCGCCGTCGGCATCTTGGGGGAGAGCACCGCGCCGCTGCACAGCATCGGCACCGCCGTCACCACCCTCGTGCTGATCTTCCTTGTAGCCGTTCCGATCGTGGTGTTGGTGCTCCCCGAGACGCGCAATCTGCGGCTCGATTTGGAGGAACAAGGCGAGGGCCCGCGTGACCGATGACATGTCGCGCCGGTGACCTCTTCGGCGCCCACGACACCGACCGGGGCCCAGAGCGCAGCAAACTGGGTCACCGAACCATGACGGAGGGACACCGAAGAAGCCCCGCTCCTTGCGGGACGCCGTGCGCAGGAGGGACGAAAGACCCTGGTACGCACGGTTGGCGAACGGCCATCATGCGAAGGCAGGAGAGAGATCAAGGGGGTCCCGGTGCCTAGTGCTCGGGAGCACATCACCAGGCTTTGGATGCGAAGTTGGCAGGTCATTCGCCGCCGTGCTCCGAGGTCGCGCACGGTTGCCTTGGTGGTCATCGCCGGGCTGCTCGTGGCCGTCACCGTCTTGCGCTGGTTCGTCGACGGCGCCGGGCAGGCAGCGGCGCTCCTTTATGTTGTGCCGATCGCCCTCGGGGCGCTGCGCTTTGGCCGCAGGGGTGGGATCGCGGTTGCGTCCTTCGGGATCCTCGCTTTTGGGATCCTCGAGGTGGTCCACGCTCGAGGCGATTTGGACATGACCGGCTGGGTGGGTCCGTTGTTGGCCATGGCGCTCATCGGGTTCCTCGTCGGTCATCTGAGCGAACTGGCCTCCCGAGGCGAGGCGAGGCGCAGACTCGAGACCGATCAGATCGAGGAGATGCGCGATGCCCAGCGTTCCACCGTCGAGGCCAGCGACGCCATCGTCCAGCGAGTCGCGGCGGCCCGCTGGATGCTTGAGGCAGGAAAGGACCGAGAGGCCCTCGCTGCACTCGGCGACGCCGTGGCCGAGGGAATCGTGCTCGCCAGCAGCACGTTGCCTCCTCTCGCTCTGCACGCCGATGGCGAGCATCAGATCAACGACGAGCACCACCCGCACTGATCGCACCGCTCGGTGAGCCCTCGAGACGCGAAAGCGCCTCGCTGCCGAACCTGCTCAAAGAGCGCCAGGAGTGTCGCTGCCCATGCTCTCGGTGGGCCGAGGAGCGTCGTCACTCACGGGCTCTGCGTAGCGGGCCACGGTGAAAGCGACGATCACGGGAACGTCGAGCGCGAACACCACCAAGGTGAGCATGAGTACCGCCAGCGTGGTGCCACGGGTGTGGTCGTAGATGAACACCAGTGCGAGCAGTCCTGCGATGACGACATAGGCCGAGAATGCCCAACGGGCGACGAGAAAGAAGGTTCGCCACGCGAACGGGCGGATGCGCGCGAGCAACACCATCGCGATCAGGGTGAGGACAGCTCCCCCCACGAGCAGACCCACCGCCGGGGCAAGCGGGGGGAGCGTGGGCAGATGGGCCGCCAGGTAGACCCCGCCCGAGACCATGAGCGTAACCGACGCCACCGCGAGCTCGGCGACCGGCGGTAAGCGACGCTCCGATGCGGAAGGCCTGGGGTTCGGGCCCTCGCTCGCGCCGGAAGAGGGGGGTGCGGCATGACTCATCTCGGCGCTCATGTTGTGGCGATCCTGGTCATGATGACAAGGGTTGCGACCTGCATTGCTCCCGTGACGCCGGCCGTATAGATGAACCTGCGCATCAGCCGTGCGATGACCTCGCCGTTGGGCCGTGACTTCTTCAGCTCGAACAGCACGGCAACGTTGGCGGGCTCGAGAACCCCGAGGGCGACCACGGACATGACGGCCACCACCACGAAAGAGGCCACAACCCACCCGTGGTGCGAGTACGAGGCGTTGAGATAGCCAAGGTGGCGTGCCAGTTGCCACCCGGCGGTCAAGGTGCAAATCACGAGGGTCGGCATGATGAGCACCATCTTCGGCATGAGCCGCGTGGTCAGTTCGATCCTGGCCGGGATGGAGAGCCGCCCGAGGATCGGGCCCAGCACGAAGCCCAAGAAGAGGTCCAAGGCGGTCCACAAGCCGCCGCCCACAACATGAAAGAAGTCGATCGCCCAGAGTTGGTTACTCACGATCGTGATCACCAGGCCAACGATGATCGCGGCCACAATTGGAAGGCCCCGCAATGGCACGATCTGCAACGCCGGGCGAGCCGGTGCCTCCGGTTCTCCAACCGCTGCAACCGGTGGCCCTGTCGTTACTCCGACCATCTATTCGTCCCCCGCTTCGCCCCTGAGCACCGCCGAGCGAGACAATGCTCCCACGCCTCGTCGGCGCGTGGGCCGGAATTCCTCGTGCGCGCCGTGGGCCCGGACCTGGCGAGCGGCGACCGACCCCTCACGGGTCACCGCCGAGAAGAGCATTGCGCCCTCATCTGTCGGCGAAATATGCGTTTCGTACGAATCGAGCGCACTTGTCGACGCTCAGCGGATCGAGGCCCGCCACGGTGGGGAGCCATCGAACCGGGCAGGGCCCGGGGCCTGCCTCGAATGACCGATCACCCGCCAGCACCGCTGAGCGTGTGCACCGCGCCGCCCCATGCGTCTGCGCGTCGCGGCCGCCGAGGGAGGTCGGGAGACGGCCCATGTCGTGTCGACTGGGCCGCTGCAGGCGGCTGGATCTTGGTCGCATTGGCGCTGTTGGCCCGGCCCGCGTGCGCCGACTTCGAGGGACGATCTGAGCGGGGCCCCGGTGCAAATACCTGACCAACTTGGTAAGATTTCGAGGTGACCCTTGGATCGCTGTTTTCGTTCCCAGATCCCGTCAACGAGAAGGCCGCCCGCACGGTCGCAGCCGGCGTGGTGCTCATGTGTGCGGCGGCGATCCTCGCACGGCAACCATGGTTGCTGGTCGTCGTCGCCGCTGGCTTCTGGGCACGGGTCCTGACTGGCCCGACGCTGAGCCCCCTGGGGCGCCTCGCTACGTCGGTCGTGGCGCCGACCCTCGGAAGGCCCAAATACGTCCCGGGACCACCCAAGCGCTTCGCCCAGGGCATCGGCACCGCCTTCAGCACCGCGGCGGTGCTGACGTGGTTTGGGGCGGGCGCACACGCCCCTGCGCTCGTGCTGACCGGCGTCCTCGCCGGCGCCGCCCTTCTCGAGGCAGCGCTTGGATTGTGCCTCGGGTGCAAGATCTTCGGCTTGCTTATGCGGGCCGGGCTCGTTCCTCAGTCGGTGTGCGAAGCGTGCTCCGACCTCTCGTTGCGCCGACGCGACCTGGTGGGAGACGCGGCGCACACCTGAGCACGGGCCAGTGGAGATGACGCTGGCCATCCCAGTGCGCGCAGGCTCGAAGACTGAGAACCGGGCCGCCTCAGGAGCCCCGGAGGCCGCCGAGGACGCGCGCCACCGGTGCTCTCTCGGGCGAGGGAGGCGAGCGCTCCATCCACAGTCGAGCATCGGCATCCCCGAACTCGAGCTCCAAGAACGCGCAGCGGATCAGACGGCCGCGTCTTGAGCGAGTGGTCGAGATCGGCCAGCGCGCCACCGACCAAGACGACGACGGTCGGAACCGCCCTGTGACGCAGCTGAATGCACGCCGCCGGTCTGTCACCTTCGCTCCGCGCCGCCTGCTTCGAGATACACACTCGAGCCGGCTTCGCGGAACTCGGCTGCCTTTTCCTTCATACCTTCGGCCATCGTGGCACTCACCGGGATCTTCCGCGAGCTCGCATGGTCACGTATGTCCTGGCTGATCCGCATTGAGCAGAATCTGGGCCCGCACATCGAGCAGAAGTGCGCCGTCTTGGCCGGTGCCGCGGGCAATGTCTCGTCGTGGTAGCTCCTGGCCGTGTCCGGGTCCATCGCGAGGTTGAACTGGTCCTCCCAACGGAACTCGAACCGTGCTCTCGAGATCGCGTCGTCCCAGGACTGAGCGCCGGGGTGCCCCTTGGCCAGGTCGGCAGCATGGGCGGCGATCTTGTAGGCGATCATGCCCTGTTTGACGTCATCGCGGCCCGGTAGTCCGAGATGCTCCTTCGGCGTGACATAGCAGAGCATCGCCGTGCCGTGCATGGCGATGACCGCCGCCCCTATGGCCGATGTGAGGTGGTCGTATCCCGGAGCAACGTCGATGGTGAGGGGACCGAGCGTGTAGAAGGGCGCCTCGTGACACAGGTCTTGTTGAAGCGTCACGTTCTCAGCGATCTTGTGGAGCGGCACGTGGCCCGGCCCTTCGATCATGACCTGGACGTCATGGCGCCAGGCGACTTCGGTGAGTTCGCCCAACGTCCGCAGCTCGGCGAACTGCGCCTCATCGTTGGCATCGGCGATCGAGCCGGGGCGCAGTCCGTCGCCGAGGGAGAAGGTCACGTCGTAGGCAGCCATGATGGCGCACATCTCCTCAAAGTGCGTGTAGAGGAAGTTCTCCTCGTGGTGCGCCAGGCACCAGGCGGCCATGATCGAGCCTCCTCGACTGACGATGCCCGTCAGCCGCTGAACGGTCAGGGGCACGTAACGCAGGAGCAATCCGGCGTGCACCGTGAAGTAGTCAATTCCTTGCTCGGCCTGTTCGATGAGCGTGTCGCGGTAGATGTCCCATGAGAGGTCCTCTGGGCGTCCATTCACCTTCTCGAGCGCTTGGTAAATGGGCACCGTGCCGATGGGCACGGGCGAGTTCCGGATGACCCGCTCGCGCGTGGTGTGGATGTCGGGTCCCGTCGACAGATCCATCACCGTGTCGGCGCCCCAGCGGGTTGCCCACGTGAGCTTTTCGACTTCGTCTGCGATCGATGACGTGACCGAGGAGTTGCCGATGTTCGCGTTCACTTTGACGAGAAACCGCTTCCCGATCACCATCGGCTCGGATTCGGGGTGGTTCACGTTCGCCGGCAGGATCGCCCTACCAGCGGCCAGCTCCTGGCGCACGATCTCGGGGTCCACGCCCTCTCGGATAGCCGCAAATCGCATCTCGTCGGTGATTTCGCCCAGGCGGGCGTAGTGGAGCTGGGTCACGGGCTGACCTCGATCCGAGTCAGAGCATCGTGCCCGGAGTGGTCGCCGGGGCGCCGTCGGCGATCGGTTGGACCTCGGCACAAGGGAGGTGCCGCGCTCCATTCGCCGGCTGGCCGCTGGCCCGTCGTCACGGTCGCGGTTCGGCCGCCCGTCGTAGTCCTCGACATCTCCGCGGTCGATGATCCACGACCGTCGCAATGGAGGAAGTCCTCGCGGCGGGTCGCTGCCGGGCCCTGATGTGTCGTAGAGACGAACTGGTGGGTTCGGAAGGTGTCCCATCCCGCCTGGGGAGACACCGATGGTGACTTCGCTGAAGGGCACGCGGATTCTCGGCCGCTCCGGGTCGGTCACATAGATCTTGCGACGGAGGCCCGTGACGCCCTGAGATGGACTGCGTCGGGTCATTGCTTTCCTCCCTTCGCCGGCATTACCCGGATCAGGTTCAACGGTCGACGCCCCTGGCGTCCTCTCAGCCCGTCGGTCGAGCTCCCGTGACGGCCAGTGTCGCGCAGGCAACTCGCGGTCGCCACGTGCCCGCCTCGCTGCCGCACCCAGAGCGCCGAGCGTGCCGGCGCGCTCCTCCTGTGGGGGATACCCGCCTTGCCGCTCTCGGCACATCACCTTCGAGCCTGGCGAAGAAGACGAAAGATGGGGCAACTCGCTCAGCGCGAGCTCGATGCTCCGTACCCCCGAATGCGCCGGTAGTAACCGGTCATGGACGTCCTCCCTGGTGGAAGCTGCGGTCCTCGACCATCCGTCCTCAGCACTGCCTCAGCGCGGTGGGCGGCCCTCCACACGGACATCCCTGGCGGAGGTGCTCGAGTGCTCGTCGATGTGCGCCGACTCCGAGGCGAGGCGGTGGGTGCCCGCCCCGCCGCTTGTCAAGATGACCAATGGCTCCTTGGTCCGGCCGGGGAGTGCGCAGGCCTCGGCCTCCAGGCGCTCGGGGGCGTGATTGGTGAGCGCGAGCAGGAATTGGGTGATCCCAATCACGAGCACGGTGGCGCCCAGCTCATGAAGCTCGACGAGCACGGCGGGAAGATGCGTGAAGTACTGGGTATAGCCGACGATGCCCTGATAGACGAGGACGAACACGAGCATCCGGGCGGCCTTGCGGATCCGCTCTGGCACGTCCATGGCGTGGAGGGCAACGGCGAGAGACAGGACGATCCCGATGAAGAAGAGCGCCAGCGTCGCGTGGATCTCGGCCATGTCCCGGAGCGACATCGGGATCCGTTTCGCCACCTCCTGGCCCCGAGCCGCCCCCGAGTCCGGCGCGGTGCCGGTCGTTGCGGCGCCGGCCGCCAGCACGATGCTGGCCATGATCGCCACGCCCCACGACAGTCGGAGCATCGGCCGCGCCACGAGGAGCTGCCCGGTTCGCGGGCCATAGGTGCGGCTCGAACGGTGCAGAAGCACGACCGCATCCACCACCAGGACCATGGTGGCCAGGAAGTGCACGATCAGGAGGTAGGGGTTGAGCTTCGTATAGACGAGAAGGCCACCCAGGACTGCTTCGACGAGCACGCCGAGGATCAGGCCCCCGGCCAGCCAGACCAGATCCCGGCGCGCCGGACGCCGCAGAAGCGTCGAGAGGAAGGTCGCGCCAATGACCACCACGAGGACGACCGTGACCATGCGGTTGCCGAATTCGATCAGCGAGTGAAACTGAAGGGGAGGTGAGACATGCCCTTTGAAGCAGTCCGGCCAGTCCGTGCACCCCAACCCGGACCCGGTCACCCGCACCGCCGCACCGGTGAGCACGATGGCCGACACGCAGACCAAAGACACGAGCGAGAACCGGCGGACGACGAGCGGCGACACGCTCGGCAGCCGGCGCGCCCAGTGAACGGCACGTCGGCGAGGGTCGGGCACGTCTGTCGATGGTATTGGTCGGGGCGGGAAGGAACGCTTCGGCCTCTGGTGAGGCGCTAGCGGCCACGCCCGGGCCGACCTCCTTGGCGACCCTGGTCCAAACCGGCCGAGGACGGGCCGTTGCGGCCTGGCCCGATGTGGGCCGCAGGCGTGCTCCC
>DAHUZM010000135.1 GCA_027306525.1 Acidimicrobiaceae bacterium | reverse complement strand
AGGCCTTCGGCAAGGCCGACGGCGGCGTCCTTCCCCTCGGCCAGATCACGGTGAAGGCGGCGACGCCCGCCGCCGAGCTGCGCTCGCTGCGCCACCAGGTCGAGATCTTGCGGCGTCTCGTGCGGGCGGCCGCCCGGGTCGACAGCGCGAGGCTCTTCCCGGTGGCCGGCGGGTCGATCCCCGCGGGGACGAAGTCGGTCGTGCCGCAGCGGCTGCTCGACACGGTGGCGGCCGCTCGCGCACTCGGCGCCCCGACGGCCCGGGCGGGGTCGACCGGCTCGGAGGCCTGGGCGGTCGAGAAGGTGGCGCTCCAGATCACCCTGCACGGTCCCAAACGCTCCCGGGTGCGGACCGCCGACTATGTCCTCGCCTTGACCCGGGCGATCGGGGGCACCTCGTTTTCGGCCGATTTCGTCGTCGTCGCCCTCGCGGTGATCCTGTTCGCGATCGTCGTCAGCGTCGCGCTCAGCCGGCGAATCACCGGGCCGCTGCGGCGGGCCGTCGCCACCACCGAACGGATCGCCGACGGCGATCTCGGGGCCCGGGTCGAGACCCGCCCCGGCGACGTCCCCGAGCTGTCCTCGCTCGCCCGGTCGATCGACGCCATGGCCGAGAGCCTCGGCCACCTGCGCAATGCCGAGCGCCAGTTCCTCCTCTCGGTCTCCCACGAGCTGCGCACCCCGCTCACCGCCATCCGGGGGTACTCCGAGGCGATCCTCGACGGGACCGCCACCGACCCGGCCCAGGCGGCCGGGGTGATCGGCAACGAGTCCCGACGTCTCGAGCGGCTCGTCGGGGACCTCTTGGACCTGGCCAAGCTCGACGCGCGCACCTTCTCGTTCCACGAACGGACCGTGAACGTGGTCGAGGTGCTCGAGGAGGTGGCCGAGGAGCTGCGCCCGCTCGTCGACGAGGCGGGCCTCGGGCTGGTCGTGCGGGTGCCCGCGGCCCCGAGCCTCGCGCGGGTGGACCCCGACCGGCTCGACCAGGTGCTGGCCAACCTGGTCGAGAACGCCACCAAGTACGCGCGCAGCACCATCGTCCTCGGGGCGAGCGAGGACGATGGGGTGGCGCGCCTCGTCGTCGAGGACGACGGCCCGGGCATCCCCGGCGGGGAGCTCGGCCGGATCTTCGAGCGCCACTACAGCGCGGACCGCCATGCGCGGCCGGGACGGCCCCGGGGATCGGGGCTCGGGCTCGCCATCGCGTCGGAGCTCGCGGGAGCCATGGGGGCGAGCGTCACCGCCGAGTCGCCGGTGACGAGCGAGGGGGGCACCCGCATGGTGGTGACGGTCCCGGTCTCGGTGCCCTCACAAAGCCCTCACATCTCCCACACGGCCCCCTGACCTCGGGCTGGCTGACTGGGGGGAGGCCGGGAAACACCGGCGAGGTCGAGCGCCCCCCACCGACACCCAACGCCGGGCCCGACCCGAGACAGGAGAGATGCAATGGACACCAAGATGCGCAGGATCAAGCGGATCGTGATTGGCAGCGCCGTCGTGCTCGGCTCGGTCGGGATCGGCGGCGCCGGCTTCGCTGCGATCGAGGGCGGCGCCGCCGGGGCCACCACGGCGAGCACCCCCGCCGCCTCGCACCCCTCGGCCAAGGCCCACACGCTGCGCCGGTTCATCCGCCGCCACACGATCGACGCGACCTTCACGCTCAAGACCAAGAACGGCTATGAGACTCTCGACCTCGCGAGGGGCACCGTCGGGTCGATCTCGCCCACCTCGATCACCGTGGACTCGCCCAACGGCACGACGCTCAGCGCGTCGATCACCTCGGCCACCAAGTTCCACAACACGAGCGAGGCCCAGCTCGCCATGGGTGACAAGGTCGGTGTCATCTCCTACAACGGCGTGGCTCGCATGATCAGCGCGCCGAAGGCCGCCGCGTCTTCGGGCGCGACGAGCTGAACGACCGTCCTCGCCCCGAGGCGCGGGCTCCTCGAGCCGGCCGTCCGGAGCGGCCCACGGCGGCACCCCCGCCCTGGGTCCGCGCCGGGCGGCCGCCCGCTTCGGGGTGACACGCTGGCGGCGGTCGGCCCCTGTCTAACCTGTGGGCGTGGTCCAAGAGGTGGGCACAGAGGCCGGCGACGGCAAGTTCGCCGAGCACTCGCACGCCGCCTTGAACGGGCCGGCGAGCGACGGCTCGCTGCGCCCGCGCTCACCCCGGGCCGTCCTGGCCGCCCTTCGGCCCCGCCAATGGGTGAAGAACGTCTTGGTCTTCGTGGCTCCGGCGGCGGCCGGGCGCCTCGGGGACGTCGCGATCTGGGGCCGGGCGTTCGCCGCCTTCGCGATCTTCGTGGCGGTCGCCTCGGGCATGTACCTCTTGAACGACGTGCTCGACATCGAGGCGGACCGGCTCCATCCCGAGAAGTGCGAGCGCCCGGTGGCCGCCGGGCTCGTCACGATCCCCCAGGCGCTCACGGTCGGGGCGATCCTCGTCGCCGGGGGTCTCGTGGCGTCGTGGTTCACGGCCGGGTGGCGGTTCCTCGTCGTGATGGCGCTCTACGTCGCGATCAGCGCCGCCTACAGCATGTGGGTCAAGTACCTGGCAGTGGTCGAGCTGGCCTCGGTCGCATCGGGGTTCGTGCTGCGCGCGATCGGGGGCGGGGTGGCCACCCACGTCCCGCTCTCGGACTGGTTCTTGGCCGTCACCTCGTTCTCGGCCATGTTCATCGTCACCGGCAAGCGCTACGCCGAGTACCACCACCTCGGCGAGAGCCGCGACGAGCACCGTCTCGTGCTGAGCGACTACACGCCCACGTTCCTGCGTTCGGCGCTCACCATGACCGCGACCGCAGCGGTCACCACGTACTGCCTGTGGGCCTTCGACCGCACCGGCCTGCAGCACCCCGGCTACGCGGCCATCTGGATCGAGCTCACCGTGGTCCCCTTCGGCATCGCGGTGCTGCACGTACTGCGGGTCCTCGACAGCGGCGGGGGCGCTGCACCCGAGGAGCTGGCCCTGAAGGACCGCTGGATCCAGGTCTTCGGTGCGTTCTGGCTCTTGTTCTTCCTCATCGGGATCTATGCCTGAGCGCCTCATGGCGAGGCGGGCGCCATCGCCGTGAGGACGAAGCACGACCGGGGGGACAAGGCGAGCGACCAGCGTCTGCTCTTTGGCTGGGGCCGGACCTCGCCCACCCTCGCCCGGGTCCTCGAGCCCGATTCGGCCGGGGCGGTGGACGCCTGGCTGCACGACGCCGGATCGGCGCAGGGACTGATCGCTCGGGGCCTCGGGCGCAGCTACGGCGACGCAGCCCAGTGCGCCGGCGGCCTCGTCCTCGAGACGAGCCGCCTCGACGCCATCGGCCCGATCGACGCCACGAGCGGCGAGGTCGAGGTGGGCGCGGGGGTCAGCCTGGATCGGTTGTTGCGCACCGGGTTGCGCGAGGGGTGGTTCATCCCGGTGTCGCCCGGGACGCGGCAGGTCACGGTCGGCGGTGCGATCGCGGCGGACGTCCACGGCAAGAACCACCACCGCGACGGGAGCTTCTGCCGCCACGTGTCGGCGATCACGCTCAGCACGCCGACCGGCGTCCATGAGGCGGGCCCCGAAGCCGATCCCGAGCTCTTCTGGGCGAGCGCCGGGGGCATGGGACTGACGGGGGTGGTGACGCGGGCGCGGGTTACCATGCGTCGGGTCGAGAGCGCCTGGATGCGCGTGGACACCGAGCGCCACGGGGACATCGACTCGCTCATGTCGGCCCTCGAGCGCGTCGACACCGAGCACCGCTACTCGGTCGCCTGGGTCGACTGCTCGGCGCGTGGGCGGCGACTCGGGCGCGGGATCCTCGATGCGGGCGATCACGCGCCGGCCGACGAGGTCACCGGGCGACGAGCCGCTCGCCTGCTCGAGCCGCCGCCCGAGCGCACCCTCAGTGTCCCGCCCCTCGTGCCCCGCTTCGCCATCAACCCGCTCAGCGTGGCCGCCTTCAACGAGGCGTGGTTTCGCAAGAGCCCGTCGCGCCCCGGGCAGCTGCGCCACCTGAGCGGGTTCTTCCACCCGCTCGACGCGCTCGCCAACTGGAACGTGGTGTTCGGGAGCCGAGGCTTCGTGCAGTACCAGTTCGCCGTCGACCATGCGCACCGCGACCTCGTGCCGCGGACCCTCGAGCTCCTCCAGCGGGCCAAGTCCCCGGTGACCCTCGCCGTCCTCAAGCGCTTCGGTCCGGGCGACCCGGGGCCGCTCAGCTTCCCCATGCCGGGATGGACGCTCGCGCTCGATCTCCCCGTCGGCCCCCCGGCATTGCCCGAGACCCTGCGGGGTCTCGACGAGACCGTCGCGTCGGTCGGTGGACGCGTCTACCTCGCCAAGGACGCCCGCCTCGGCCGCGACGTGTTCCGCACCATGTACCCGAGGCTCGCCGAGTTCGAGGCGGTGCGTCGCCGCGTCGATCCCGAGGGGGTGCTCGCCTCCGACCTCGCGCGGCGCCTCGGCATCTGTGAGGATTCGTCCCGATGAACGATCCCTTCGGCACCCCCGGCTCCGTGGTCGTCTTCGGCGGGACCTCCGACATCGCCCGCGCCCTGCTGCGGCGGCTGGTGGCCCGGGGCACGAAGAAGGTCTGGCTGAGCGGCCGGGACCGGGGGCGACTCGACGAGGTGGCGGCCGAGCTGCGGACCGGCGGCGCCGATGCGCTCAGCGCCCTCGAGTTCGACGCCACCGACGTGCAGGGCGCGGTGGCGATCGTGGATTCCACCTTCGCCGAGGCCGGCCGCGTCGACCTGGTCGTCATGGCGGTCGGGCTCCTCGTCGACAACGAGCGCGACGAGCGGGACCCGGCGAAGGTGGCCGAGTCGGTGGCGGTCAACTTCGCCTGGCCCGCGACCGCCCTCGCCCGGGTGGCCGAACACTTTCGAGACCAGGGCTCGGGCAGAGCCGTCGTGCTCTCGACCGTGGCGGCGGTCCGGGTGCGACGGGCCAACTACGTCTACGGGTCGGCCAAGGCGGGGCTCGACGAGTACGCCCGGAACCTCCACCAGGCCCTCATGGGGACCGGGGCCGGCATCATGGTGGTCCGCCCCGGGTTCGTGCACTCGAAGATGACCGTCGGACGCCCCGCCCCACCCCTTTCGACCACGCCGGACGCCGTCGCAGCGGACGTCGTGCGCGGGCTCGAGCACAACGCCGAGGTTGTCTGGTCTCCGGCGAAGCTCCGAGCCGTCTTCACCGGGCTCCAGCTCCTGCCCGAACCCATCTGGCGGCGCTTGCCCATGTGACCCGCGGCGCGGGCGGAGGACCAGGACCCTCGCCCTCCTCGACGACGATGCGACGTGCGCCCGTCGGCGGCCAATGGCTGGGTCCGAGCGAGTCGCCCAGCGGTTCCGCCATGGTGTGCCGAGGAGCACCCACCCGAAAGGTTTGCAACTCTGCCGACCTTGGGTACACGCGAGTGCACAACGCCTCGCAGCTGGCGTTCACGAGGGAGGAATGACCATGGGTGTCGGAGCAAGCCTTGTGTTGTTCGCCATCGGGGCCATCATGCGCTTCGCGATCAGCGTCAGCTCGAGCCACTTCAACGTCGAAACGATCGGCGTGATCTTGATGATCGTCGGCGCGGTGGGGTTCGTCGTGTCCTTGTTCTTCTGGTCGACCTGGGGCGGTTTCGGTGGTGGCGGCTATCGCCGCCAGCGCACCGTGACCGGTTCGGACGGCGTGACGAGGCGCGAGGACATCTACGAGCGGCCCTGAGCGCTCAGCGGCCGCGGAGGCCCTCCCCCTCTGGGTCGGCGCGCGTCGCGCTCGCGTAGGTCGCCGCCTCGCCACACGCCTCGCACACGAGGCGTGTGCTCAAGGTGTGCCCGCAGGAGTGCGTGAAGGTCACCGGCGGGCCCTGCTCGCCTGAGAGATAGCGGTCGCCCCACTCGCGAAGCGCCGTGATGACCGGATAGAGGTCCCGGCCCGCAGTGCTCAGCACATACTCGTAGCGAGCCGGGTGCTCGGAGTACTGGCGGCGCCCCAGCACCCCGGCCTCGGTGAGCGTCCGCAGACGGGCCGCCATCGTGTCGCGAGGCGCCCCGGTGCGCCGGACGATCTCGTCGAAGCGGCGATTCCCCAAGAAGATCTCGCGCACCGCGAGCAGGGCCCATTTCTCACCCACCACCTCAAGGGAGCGAGCGATCGAACAGACCCTCGGCTCGGGCGTCTTGGAGGCCACGGCAAGAAATTCTAGCAGTTCGTCCGAAATTTGGATGCACAGCGTCCCCGACGGCCTAAGGTTGGTCCAGTTTTCGGACCTACAAGAAGGGGCGCACCGTGACCGTGACCGCAACAGACCGCCCGGCCGAAACCCGCCGGGTGGCCGCCATCGTGATGGTGCTCTCGCTGGCCGTGTTCATGTCCAGCCTCGACACCTTCATCGTGAACCTGGCTTTCCCCTACATCGGGCGGGAATACGCCGGGACCTCGCTCGGCACCCTGTCGTGGGTGCTGAACGCCTACACGATCGTGCTGGCCGCCGTCCTCGTGCCCGCTGGACGCTGGGCGGACCGGATCGGGCGGCGGCGCGTCTTCGCGGCCGGGCTCGGCGCCTTCGGCGTTGGATCGCTGCTCTGCGGGGTCGCACCCGACGTCAAGGCGCTCATCGCCGCCCGCGTCCTGCAGGCCCTCGGCGGCGGGATGATGGTGCCGGCCTCGCTGTCCATCCTCCTCAGCACGGTCCCCCAAGAGGCCCGCGTGAGGGCCATCGGCACGTGGTCGGCCTTCGGGGCGCTCGGCGCAGCGCTCGGACCGGTCATCGGTGGGGCCCTGGTCCAGGTCGGGTGGCGCTGGGTCTTCTGGGTCAACCTGCCGGTCGCGCTCGGCGCGGTGCTCCTCAGCGCCCGACTCGTTCCCGAGAGCCGGGACGAGTCGGACCTCGGGCGTCCCGACGTGACCGGGGCCGGGCTGCTCGCGCTCTCGATCGGTTTGCTCGCCCTCGCCCTGGTGGAGGGGCCGGGGTGGGGATGGGGATCGAGCCGCGTCGTGTGGATCCTCGTGGCCGCCGTCGCGACCGGTGCCGCGGTGACGCTGCGCTCGGGCCGGCACGCGAGCCCGGTGCTCGAGCTGCCGATGCTCGCGGATCGCACCTTCAGCGGGGCGGTGGCGGCCTCGATCTTCTACTACGCGGCCTTCGGCGCGTGGCTGCTCGCACTGGTGGAGTTCTTGACCGGGGTGTGGCACGACTCCCCGGTCCTGGCGGGGCTCGCCATCGCCCCGGGGCCGCTCATGGTCCTCCCCTTCGCCCGTGTCGTCGCACCCCGACTCTCGGCGGCATTGGGGGGGTCGGGCCGGGTGGCCGCCGTCGGTGCGGCGGTCAACGCGGTCTCGTGCGTCGTGTGGCTCCTCCACATGCGGGCGCACGCCGATTACCCGGTCCAGCTCCTTCCCTCGCAGCTGATCGGCGGGGTCGGGGTCGGGCTCGCCATCCCGACGCTCCTCGGGGCGGGCACCGCCCACCTGGCGCCGGCGCGCTTCGGCACCGGCAGCGGGATCCTCAACATGGCCCGACAGATCGGCACGGTCATCGGCGTGGCAGCGCTCATCGCGGTGCTCGCGGACGCCCGCGCAGGCGACCCGATCGCCTCGTTCCGGCATGCCGCACTCCTTTCGGCCCTGCTCTTCGGGGCCGCCGCCATCAGCGCCACCGCGCTGTTGGTGCGGCGCCCGGCCTCCGCTCGCCCGAGGTTCGCCCCCGGGACCGCCGGCACGCGATGAATGGCCCGCTGCCGACCTCTCGCGTCGGATCGATGGGCGCCTCGCCTTCGGATCGACGCCGACGGGCAGCGTGGCGCTCTTGGCGTCGTCTCGCTGGCAAGATGCGGCCGATGGAGATCGACGAGCACATCGACGCGCTGCAGCGCGACGGCGAGCTCCTCGCAGGCGCCGCCGAACGGATCGGGCTCGACGCTGCGGTTCCGCCGTGCCCCGGGTGGACCCTGCGCGAGGTGGTGAAGCACACGGGGCACGTCCACCGGTGGGCGGCCGACCACGTGGCCGCTGCCCGGAGCGCACCGCTCGGCGGGGGATCCGAGGCGGAGTGGTTCGCGACCGGCCCGGGGGACGACGAGCTCGTCGAGTGGTTCAAGGAGGGCCACGCAATGCTGGTGGGGGCGCTGCGCGGCGCCGATCGCGCCCTGGAGTGCTGGGCGTTTCTCGATGCACCCTCCCCGCTCGCCTTCTGGGCCCGGCGCCAGTCCCACGAGACCGCGATCCACCGCGCCGACGCCGAATCGGCCGGTGGCGCAGCCACCCCCTTCGAGCCGCGGTTCGCCGTCGACGGCATCGACGAGCTGGTGATGGGGTTCGCTCCCACGCCAAGGGCCAAGGTGCGGGCCAGCGAGCGTCGGGTGCTCCAGGTCGAGACCGTCGACACCGGCGACGCCTGGGCGGTCGGGCTCGGCCCCGAGGGCATCGACTCGACGCGCGGGCGTGCCGCACACGACTGCCTGCTGCGGGGGAACGCCTCGGACCTCTACCTCTGCTTGTGGAACCGCGCCGAGCCGGCCTCGCTCGGGTTGGCATCGGGCGGGGCGGTCGAGCTCGTCGCCCTGTGGTCCGAGAGCCTCCGAATCACCTGGCGCTGATCCCAACTATTGCTGATAGCCCTCCACCACGTCGGAGGGGCGCTCGATTGCGGCATCGGGGTCCTGACCGCTGTGGCGGCGGGCCCGCCGCTGGCGGAGCAGGTCCCAGCACTGGTCGAGCGCCACCTGGATGTCGCGCAGGCGTTCGAGCTCCTCGGGATTCAGGCCCTCGCCCACGTGCGAGCGCTCGAGCCGGTGCTCCTCGTCGGCCAGCTCGCTGATGTGCTGGGCGAGGTCGGCGTCGTCCATCACGACTCCTCTCATCTCCGGGCTCCCCCGAGACTAGGGGCGCCCCGATGCGTCCCAGACGTGGTGAATCGGGTCGTGGACCATGTACCGGGCGATCGTGGCGACGCTGAATGCGGCGCCGTCGCTGCGCCGACCACGGCGTCGCCACTCCTCGCTCCCCACCTCGTCGAGCCGGTCGGCAAGGGCGTCGGCGGCCGCCGCGAGCTCCCCGAACACCACCTCTGGCACCTGCTCGTCGTAGGCCTCGCAGCGCGCGGTGGCGTCCTGATCCCAGTTCTCGAAGAGCGGGTCGTCCTCGCGCAGCATGTGCTCGATGCGGACCAGGTAGCGCCGGTAGACGTCGCGGACGTGGCACATGTACTCGAGCGTCGACCACGTCGCATCGTCGGGCCGCCCGGGACGGATCGCCCCGATCGAGAGGAGCTCGGCCCACGCCAGCACGTTGCGACGCACCAGCCCGGCGACCTCGTCCGCCCCGCATTCCGAGGCGTCGAATCGGCACTCCGGACAGCGTCGTTCGAGGACCCAAGTCCAGTCCTTGGTGTCGGCGGTGACCACGACCCAACCCTACGACCGCGCCACGTCGGTCTTGGGCCGAGGATCGAACGCCGTCATGTCCGGCACCCAGTACTCGGCCTCGGGCAGCCCCCGCTCGGCGCGGGCTTCGCGCAAGAGCTCGGCGACGAACGCCGCCTTCGCCGCCACGTAGTAGTCGATGTCGCGCCCGGCGTCTTGCGCGTTCTTGCGCTTGAGCGCGCCGTAGCGCTGCCTCGCCGATGCGTCGCTCCGCAGCACGTCGCGCAGGAGCCAGTGGTCCACATGGGCCTTGTTGTCCTCGACCACCACGTACAGGTGGTGTCTCGGGAGCGAGGAGATAGCGGGGGTCTGGAGGTACTCGCGGCCGGCGACGCCGAGATCGCCACGCCAGCCATAGCCCAGGGTGGCGAGCGCCTCGAGGGCGCGGGGCACGTCCGCCTCGGACGCGACGACCACGTCCGTGTCGATCACGGGCTTGGCGGCGAGGCCGGGGACCGACGTCGAGCCCACGTGGTCGATCCCGAGCGCGACCCCGGCGACGGCCGGCCACAGATGGCCGCGGATGCGCTCGAACCACGCCGGCCATTCGGGGTCGTAGTCGAGGACCTCGATGTCCCGGGTCACGCTGAGCGCGCGTACCGCGAACTCGCCCTCGATGCACAGCGCCGTCATGCCACCGTCGCTTCCCGCTGCGTGCTCCTCCCCCGGCGCCCAGAGGGCCGCCTGCCCGGCGCGCACGCTTCGACGCTCCCCGCTCTCGCCGCTGACCCAGCCCGAGCCCTCACACACCGCGAACAGCTGAGAGACGACGGCCCGGTGCGATCCGACCGATCCGGCGGGTCCGAGGTGCATCACCGAGACGCTGGCCCCGGTGATTTCGGCCAGGTGCCCGACGCGGCACACCGACCCGAAGGCGTCCACCGGCCGCGAGGCTTCGGCATCGAAGCGATAGATCTCCACCTGGGTGATGTAGCAGATTCGAGGGGGTTCCCTTCTCCGGATTGATGGAACGGCGTCTGGGCCGTGCCGCGAGGCGAGCGTCCACAATGGACGCGCTGAGCGAGGGACCCATGCCGAGCCGAGCGAGGCGGATCCTCGTGTTCGGCGTCGCCGGCTCGGGCAAGACGACCCTGGCGCGAAGGGTCGGTGCGCCGCTCGGCATCCCGTGGCACTCCGTCGACGACGAGGTGGGGTGGCTGCCCGGTTGGCTCGAGCGCCCCCGAGACCAACGGCGCGACCTCGTGTCGGCCGTCGTGGCATCCGACGAGTGGGTGCTCGACACGGCCGACGGGCACCGGCGCGACCTCGTGCTCGCTCGCAGCGAGCTGATCGTTGCGCTCGACCATCGCCGGTTCGTCTCCCTCCTCCGCCTCGTGCGAACGACCCTCAGGCGCGTGGTCACCCGCGAACTCGCATGCAACGGGAACAGAGAATCGCTCCGCCAGGTGCTCTCCTCGGACTCCATCTTGGTGTGGCACTGCAGGAGCTTCGCGGCGAGGCGTGCGCCGATCGCTCGGTGGATGACCGATTCCTGCGCTCCACCCGTTCTGCGACTGCGCTTACGGGGTGCCGCCGAGAGATGGCTGGGAACGCTCGGAGATCGCGACGGGTGCGAGGACGTCGATCCCGCGTCGATCGACCCGAGGCCTCGGCGTTGATGGTGGACGAAGCGGCCTCGGCGTCCTCCCCGACACGGACCGAGACGGGGAACGGCGAGAGCACTGCCGTGAGCATCGTCGCCGGGATCCTGGTGCGCGCCGAGATGGCTCTGCTCTGTCACCGTTGTGCGCAGCGTCGGTTGTACCCCGACGTCTGGGACCTCCCTGGAGGCCACGTCGAAGACGGAGAGTCTCCGCGGACAGCCCTGCGTCGGGAGCTGAGCGAGGAGCTCGGGATCGTCGCGGGGGGAGCGGCCGAACCCCTTGCGCTCGTCTCGGTCCCGGCGCAGTTCGACCTCACCATCTACCTCGTCGAGCGGTGGCTCGGTGAGCCGACCAACCAAGCGCCCGACGAGCACGACGAGGTTCGCTGGGTCACGAGGGAAGCACTCGACGCGCTGCGCTTCGCCCGCCCCGAGATTCGACGTGTGGTCATCGACGCCATCGCGAGGGCATCGGCCAACCGGATGCCGGGGCTCGGAGGACCGCCGTAGGGAACGCCCCGACGCGGGTTCTGCCCACCCGGTGTCGGAACGATGCAGGGCGCAGCGGGGTTATGGTCCTTGGTGATGCACCGACCGCAATGGACGACGACGCCGGAACAGCTCCGGCGCTAGCGTGCGGTCTTAACGCGTTCAGCCAGCCCCGGAGCACTGCTCCGGGGCTTTGTGGTTCCTGAGTGGTGTTCCGGGTCACCAAGAGGAGCACTCATGCACACCGACCAGGACCCCGGTCCCCCTCCGCTCGACCACCGCGAGCTCAACACCGATCTCTCGCTCTTCGCGACCGACGCCTCCGTCGGCTCGGGTCTCCCGCTGTGGCTACCCGCGGGAGCGGTCATCCGAAGCGAGCTCGAGGCCTTCGCCCGCGACATCGCGCACCGGGACGGCTGCCTTCCGGTGTACTCGCCGGTGCTGGCCAAACGGGCCCTCTTCGAGCGGTCCGGGCACTGGGAGAAGTTCGCTCAGGACATGTTCCCCTCCATGGCGCTCGGCGGCGAGGAGTACGTCCTGCGCCCCGCCAACTGCCCCCACCACGCGGCCATCTACGCCGCGAAGCGCCATTCCTATCGGGACCTCCCGATCCGCCTGCACGAGATGGGGGCGATGTTCCGAGCCGAGCGTTCCGGCGTGCTCTCGGGGCTGAGCCGCGTCCGGCAGATCAATCTGGACGACACCCACGTCTTTTGCCGGCCCGACCAGATCGCGACGGAGGTTGCTCGCGCCTTGCGCTCGGCGCTCGAGGCGCACGCCACCCTCGGGCTGCCCGTCGATCACGTTCGGCTCTCGCGTCGGGATGCCTCGAGCGGCTACCTCGGATCGGCCGGCCAATGGGCGCAGGCCGAGGAGGCGCTGCGCGTGGCGGCCATCGAGATCCTCGCGGGCTCGGCGCTCCCCCTCGTCGAGGCCGAAGGCGAGGCGGCCTTCTACGGGCCAAAGCTCGACCTGCAGGTCCGCGACGGCCGGGGCCACCAGGAGAGCATCGCCACCGTGCAGCTCGACTTCAACCAACCCGAGCGCTTCGACCTCTGCTTCACGAGCGCCGAGGGCGGCCGCGAGCGCGTGGTGATGATTCACCGCGGCACCGTGGGGGCCATGGATCGGGTCGTCGCGACCCTCCTCGAGCGCTACCAGGGAAGGCTGCCCCTGTGGCTGGCTCCGGTGCAGGCGTGCGTCCTGCCCGTCGGCCCCGAGCAGGGCGCGGCCGCACGGAGCCTCGCCGAGGATCTGGCCTCTGCCCGGTTGCGAGTCCGGCTCGACGAAGCGGGGTCGCTCGGCGCGCGCGTACGCGCATGCCGAGCGCGTCGGGACTTCCTCATCGCGATCGTCGGGGCCAGGGAGGCCGAGAGGGGCGAGGTGCAGGTCACCGACGTCGCGGCCGGCTACAGCGGCACCGTCGCGCAACGCTCGCTGGCTCCGCTCTTGGCGGAGGCGCACGCCAGGCGAAAACGACGGGTCGCCTGGCCGGCTGCCAGTCCCGCTACCTCGTGAGGCCCTCGGATTGGCCGTCATCGCCCCGTGCGCAGCGTGGTCCCATGGCCACGTCCGAGGGACCCCCGTTCCACCGGCCATCGACGCGCATGCGATTGCGGCGAACTGGCTGCGGCCTCCGTAGGATTCGATCGGTGGCGGTCCGAGCGCTGACCGGGGTCTGGAAGCTGCGGCTCGGGGCCGGTCGAGAAGAGCTGCTGGTGCGGCTCACCACCGACGGCGCCACGCTCAGCGGCGAGATCTCGAGCCCGCGCATGGGCACGATCTCGATCACCGACGTGACCCTGAACGACGACGACGTGCGCTGGGTGGTTCCCATCGCGAGCCCGGTCGCGATCGACCTGTCGTGCGCGCTCCGAGTCCAGGGCGACACGATGCTCGGCGAGGCGGATGCCGGCGACTACGGGACCTCGATCCTCGTAGGTCGCCGGACGAGCGCGTCGGAGTGGCGAGCCTGGCCGACGCCCCATGTGCACCGATCGGTCGTGCGGCTCCCCGACGGCACTGAGGTGACCGCCGTCTCCTACGACGCGCACGACCCCTACGGGCGCGAACGGCAGCCGGACTTCGGCCTCTACCTCGACCGGCGCTGGGCGCCTCCATGGTCACACACCCATCTGGACTGGCCCGACTTCGGCCTCTTCCCGGGCGATCCGCAGGCCGTGGTCGATGCCCTCGAGAATCTCGTCCAACGCGCCCGCGGCGGGGAGCGGGTGGAGATCGGGTGTCTCGGGGGCCACGGGCGAACCGGCACGGCGCTCGCCTGGATGGCCGTCCTCCTGGGCGAACCGGGGGGGGGCGCCGTGTCCTGGGTGCGATCCAACTACTGCCCCCTCGCCGTCGAGACCGAGGCGCAGGAAGCGTTCGTGGCAGCGCTGCAGCGCTCGTCCGGACCGGCACTTGGGTACCCATCGCGCGCCCGTCGAGGCCCAGGTCCCCCTGCCCACGCATGAGGGAGGGCCCTCGATCTCGACGCGCGGGTGGCGCCGGGTCGGCGATGTGATCAGAGGACAACAGCGCTTGCGCATGGCGAAACCCCGGTGGACAATGACGCACTCGACTGCCAAGGGAAGGGATGGGCGATGAGAGCACACAGATGGCTTCGCCCCCTGGTCGGTCTCGGGCTGGTGGCGGGGTTCGGCATCGCAGCGGCGCTCCCGGCCGGCGCGCTGACGAGCTCGGCTACGTCATCGGCCGTCACCTTCACCCCGCTCGGTCCCTCACCCTCCCAGCCGGCCGTGTGCTCGGGAACAGCGTCGTCGCCCGGCCAGCTCGCAGGGACGTACCCGACCGGGGTCGTGGTCTGGGGCTCGTGCTGGGTGAACGGGGGGATCGCGCAGGTCGTCGGCAACATCAGCATTGAGCCGGGGTCGACACTGAACGCCGGCTTCGCCCTCAACGACCAGAACCACGGCATGGGGGTCTCCGCCCTCTACGTGACAGGCAACATCGACGTCTATGGCACGGGCACGCTCTTGCTCGGCTGTGAGCCGAACTTCTCGCCCTGCGCCGACAACCCGGCGCTCAGCACTCTCGACGTCGTCGGCGGAAGCGTCGTCGCGTCGGACCCGCTCGGGGTGATCATCCATCACAGCGTCATCGGCGGGAATGTGACCGAGATGGGAGGCGGCGGCGGTGTGACGTGCGCCCCGAGCGGCATCTTCGCCTCGAGCTTGCACTCCCCGGTCTTCAGCGACCTCGAGGACAACTGGATCAATGGGAGCGTGACCCTGGCGGGCCTGGAGACCTGCTGGAACGGGGCGCTGCGCAATCACGTCGGTGGAGACTTCACCGACATGGGCAACCACTTCGCCGACCCCGACTCGAACGAGGTGCTCTCGAACGTCATCGGCGGGAACCTGGCGTGCGCGGGGAACGACCCGGTCGTCGCCTACGGGGACAGTCACGCCTCGCCCAACGTGGTCTCGGGCAGCGCCAGCGGCGAATGCTCGTTCTGGACCTACCAGCCGGACCCGCCGGGTCCGCCGATGCCGATCTCGGTCGCGGGGTAGCCAGAGCGCCCGGGTGGAGCGGACCAGCCTTGGGGCCGGTCCGGCCGACGGCCCGGCGGACGAAGCTGGTCCGGGCGACAGCGAACGCTCTGCCTAGGGCGCGAGCACGGTCACGAAATCGCGGGTCCACCCCGACGTGTACTGATCCGCCGGACGGTTCTGGCCCGGGACGCCGGCCTGGAGAGGACCGCCAGCGCTGTTCGCAAACGCGAGCTGCACCCATTCGGGGTTGATGTCGAGCTCCATGGCGGTGGTGGCACCGCTCGAGACGAGGGCGTCGGCAAGATCGGCCGGGACCGCCGACATGCTCGCGGCGTAGAGAATGTCGCCCGAGGGATCCTCGCCGAGCGCGCTGCGCGCCACGGCGGCGCCTCCCCCGAGGGTCGCGCCCCACGCCGCGATGTCGCCGATCTGCGGGCTTGGCTGGCCGTTCACGACGAGCGGCGCCAGGTTCTGGCGCACGCTCGTCACCTGCTCGCCCGGGGCTGGGAGGCTCTGGCCCCAGACGCCGATGTGCCCGGTCCCATTCGCGTCGATGGCGAAGCTTGCCACTCCGCTTTGCAGCGGGACGAGGGTCTGCCCGTCGACCTCGAAGCCCCCCGAGCCCGTCGAGACCTGAAACCCGCCGTTGAAGGCGGCAAGGAGGGAGGGGGCCTCGGCGCTGCTCACCGCGGGTTGCGCGTTCGCCGGCAGCGCTGCGAGGTTGGCCGGCGGGTCCTGGCTTCCGACGTGCAGGTCGAAGCGCACCCGGCCGGCTCGGAAGCGGAACACGGTGACCTGAACGCCGTCGGGGTCGGTGACGGTGCGCTCGTCGACGGCGATGTCAAGCCCGACATAGCTGACCGGGGTCCAACCCGGTTGCTCGGGCTCGGTCGTCGTGGTGGTCGTCGGGGGCATGGTCGTCGTGGTCGTCCGGTGCGGCGACGGCTTCGTCGGGCCGGCGGCGTCCGGCGTCGAGGCGCAGGCCGTCACCCCGATCGCGACGAGGACAAGCGCGAGGAGGCTGCCCACGACGGGCGCCCTGGACGGCCCCCCGAAGGGCCGCCGACCTGCTCGGCTCGCCGCCGCCCGATGTCGCATCAGATGTGCAACACGCTCCGCAGGCTCGTCGCGGTGGCCGCCGCCCCGAGCAGCGGCAGCCCGAGCATCTGCTCGGTCGCCCGCAAGAGCGAGTAGTGGTTCACCCCAACCCGTGCGACCGTGCCGGGCCTGATGCTCGGGGCGACGACCACGTTTGCGAGCGGGGTCGGCTCGTCCCAGACGATGAACAGGGCGGTGGTGCCCGATCGGTAGTAGGCGCTGGAGAGGATGCGCGGCACCCAGGTGGCGAGCCAGCGGTCCCCGACGGCCACCGAGCAGTCGTGCATGTCGTTGCAGATGTTGGGCGTGATCGAGGTATAGGTCGGCAGGCGGCCGCTCGAGAGCACGGCCGGGAAGGCGCTGAAGGGCAGGTCGTCGAGCCGGCAGGCGGCGCGGTCCCCCGGGCCGTCGTAGTACACGGCCGGGTTGTGCTTGGCCGCGTACGAGCCCCGGGACACGAGCGTGCAGGGGCCGGGCATCGACTCGGCCAGGCTGGTCTCGG
>DAHUZM010000134.1 GCA_027306525.1 Acidimicrobiaceae bacterium | reverse complement strand
ATCGACATCGTGGTGCACCCCCAGTCGATCGTGCACTCGATGGTGGAGCTCGTCGACGGTGCGACCCTCGCCCAGCTCTCGGTGCCCGACATGCGCCTGCCGATCGGCTACGCGATGGGCTTCCCCGAGCGGCTGGCGGCGCCATTCGGGCCGATCGACTGGTCGAAACCCCTGGAGCTCACCTTCGAGCCGCCGGATCTCACGCTCTTTGGCTGCGTGGAGCTCGCCTACCAAGCTGGCCGGGCCGGCGGCGGGGCGCCGGCGTGGCTGAACGCGGCCAACGAGGTCGCCGTGGCCGCATTCTTGGCCGAGCGGATCGCGTGGCTCTCGATCACCGACGTGGTGGCCGAGACCCTCGACGCCTATGACGCGGCACCGATCGACTCGCTCGAAGCGGTCCTCGCCGCCGACCGCAACGCGCGGGAGCGTGCGAGCGCCGCAGTGCGGCGGCGCGCTCGGTGACCCTCGCGCCGCCGGCACCGCCATCGGTCGTGCCGCCGACCCCACGCCGGACGGGCGCGATCGTCCGCCTCGTGCTCGCGGTGGCGGCGATCGCAGCGCTCTTGTTCCTCTCTGGTCTGGGCGACCTCTTCATCGTGATCGTCGCGATCGTCGTCATGGTGATGGTGCACGAGGCGGGCCACTTCGCCACCGCCAAGTGGAGCCGGATGAAGGTGACCGAGTTCTTCTTGGGGTTCGGGCCCCGCCTGTGGTCGGTGCGGGTGGGGGAGACCGAGTACGGGGTGAAGGCGATCCCGGCCGGGGGCTACGTGAAGATCCCGGGCATGACCAATCTCGAGGAGATCGACCCGGTCGAAGAGCCCCGTACCTACCGTCAGCAGCCGTTCCACAAGCGGATCATCGTCGCCTCCGCCGGGTCCTTCATGCACTTCGTCATGGCCTTCATCCTCGCCTGGGCGGCCCTCGTCTTCGTCGGACCGCAGTCCGAGAGCCGCGCGCAGATCGCCGGGTTCAACGCGTTCGCCGGCCAGGCCCAGAACCCGGCCCAGCGGGCGGGGCTGAAGGTGGGCGACGTGGTCGTCGGCGTGGACGGCCATGCGCTGAAGAGCATCACTCAGCTGACGAGCGCGATACAGCACTCGCCGGGGCGCCCCGTGGTGCTCGAGGTCCAGCGCGGCTCGAGGACGCTGTCGCTCAGCGTCGTGCCCGAGCGGCGGCGCTATCTCGTGAACGGGCGCGAGCAGAAGAGCGGTGAGATCGGGGTCCTGCTCGGGGGAGTGAACGTCCCAGAGAGCCCGTTCGGGGCGATCGGGGGGGCGGGCGTCGTCATCGCCCAGACGACGAGCAACGCGATCACGGGGCTGGGCCATGTGTTCTCCCCGAGCGGGGTGGCCAACTACGTCCACCAGGTCGTGAGCCCCTCGGCGGCGGCCCGGGCGGCCAAGGCCGACGCGCCCCGACCCGAGTCGATCATCGGGGCGGTGCGCACCGCCGTGCAGGGCGCCCAGGCCGGCGCCGCCTACCTGCTCGAGGTGCTGATCGCGCTCAACATCTTCTTCGGGATCTTGAACATGCTCCCGATGCTGCCCCTCGACGGGGGCCACGTGGCCATCGCCCTCTACGAGCGGATCCGAACTCGCCGCGGCCGCCCCTTCTACCAGGCTGACGCGGCCAAGCTGGCGCCGATCGCCTACGGGTTCATCGTCCTGCTCGTCCTGCTCGTGACCTCGGCGGCCTACCTCGACATCACCCACCCCGTCGCCAACCCGTTCGGCTGATGGCCGCGCCCGGTGAACGGCCGGGCCGCCTCCCAGGGCACAATGGGGACGTGGACATCGCAGGGAACCTCCTCTCGGAGCGCAAGCCGACGCGCCTGATCCACGTCGGTGACGTGGCCATCGGGGGTGGGGCGCCCATCTCGGTGCAGTCGATGACCACGACCCAGACGGCCGACGTCGATGGCACCCTCGCCCAGATCTACGCCCTGGCCGCTGCCGGGGCCGACATCGTGCGCTGCACCTGCAACGAGGAGGCGGCCGCCGAGGGCCTGGCCCAGATCGTCCCGCGCTCGCCCGTGCCGATCGTGGCCGACATCCACTTCCATCACAAGATGGCCCTGGGGGCCCTCGAGGCGGGGGTGCACGGCCTGCGTCTCAACCCGGGCAATCTCCGCAAGGAGGCCGAGATCAAGCTCGTCGCATCCGAGGCGAGGGACCGCGGTGTGCCCATCCGCATCGGGGTGAACGCCGGCTCCCTCGACAAGGAGCTCTTCGAGCGCTACGGGGGGGTGACGCCCGAGGCACTCGTCGAGTCGGCGAAGAAGGAGCTCGCCTACTTTGCCGACGTCGGCTTCGAGGACGTGAAGATCTCGGTCAAGGCCTCCTCGGTCGCGCTCATGATCGCCGCCTATCGCCTCGCGTCGGAGACCTTCGACCACCCGCTGCACCTGGGTGTCACCGAGGCCGGCCCGCCGCCGGCGGGTCTGGTGAAGGGCACAGCGGGAATCGCGACGCTGCTCGCCGAGGGGATCGGCGACACGATCCGCTACTCGCTCACCGCCGACCCGGTCGAAGAGGCCCGGGCGGGCCGCCAGCTGCTCGAGTCACTGGGGCTCCGGGAGCGCAAGGGTCTCGACCTGATCGCGTGCCCGTCGTGCGGGCGAGCCCAGGTCGACGTCATCGCCGTCGCGAAGGCCGCTCAAGAGGCCCTGGAGGTGCGCAATCTCCCGATCCAGGTGGCGGTCATGGGCTGCGTCGTGAACGGCCCCGGCGAGGCCCGGGGGGCCGACATCGGCATCGCGGCAGGCCGTCACAAAGGACACCTCTTCATCCAGGGCGAGATCGTCCGGGTGGTCCCCGAAGAAGAGATGGTCGACGCGCTCGTCGCGGAGGCCGAGCGCCTGGTGGCCGAGGGCGTCGAGGCCCGGCTGGCCGCCGCCGACAAGAGCGCGGCCGCCGAGGCCGAGGCGGACCGCAGGGCGCTCCTCGAGGAGGGCGGCTCGGATCCCAACGCCGCGCAGGTCAGGATCGAGAAGATCCGCCGCCGGGTCGAGGGCGACGACTGATCGGAGGGCTCGCGGCACTTGGGGCCGCGAGCGCTCGGCTCGACCCCAAATGCCCGTCGCGACCGTCGGGCGCCCGACCCCCCGGGCACGGTGTCCGCTGGGCCGGGCAGCCCCCGGGCCACGGTTAACCTGCGGCATGGCGAAGGACGCTGGCGGTCTCACCTCGCGCGCCGAGGACTTCCCGCGCTGGTATCAAGAGGTGGTCGCCGGTGCCGAGATGGCCGAGAACGGCCCGGTTCGCGGGACGATGGTCATTCGCCCGTGGGGCTTCGGGATCTGGGAGTTGCTCCAGGGGGAGCTCGACCGTCGCATCAAGGATGCCGGTGCCGAGAACGCCTACTTCCCGCTCTTCATCCCCGAGGCCTTCTTGGGACTGGAGAAGGAGCACGTCGAGGGGTTCAGCCCCGAGACCTGGGTCGTCACCCACGGGGGCGGCAAGCCCCTGGAAGAGCCGGTGGTCGTCCGACCGACGAGTGAGACCGTGGTCAACCACTTCTTTGCCAAGTGGATCCAGAGCCACCGAGATCTGCCGCTCCTCGTGAACCAATGGTCCAACGTGGTGCGTTGGGAGATGCGCACGAGGCTCTTCTTGCGCACGAGCGAGTTCCTCTGGCAAGAGGGGCACACCGCGCACGCCACCGAGCAGGAGGCCACCGACTATGCGGTGCGAATCCTGCGTGACGCGTATCTCGACACGATCGAGTCGGTCATGAGGATCCCGACGTTCGTCGGCCTGAAGACCGACCGGGAGCGCTTCGCCGGCGCGATCCGCACGTGGGCGTGCGAGGGGATGATGGGCGACGGCAAGGCGCTGCAGCTGGGCACCAGCCACGAGCTCGGCCAGAACTTCGCCCGCGCCTTTGACATCCAGTACGCCGACGAGTCCGGCGCCCGCAGCTACGTGCACCAGACGTCGTGGGGCGCGAGCACCAGGCTGATCGGCGGCCTCATCATGGTGCACGGCGACGATTTCGGTCTGCGCCTCCCGCCCGCCCTCGCACCGAGCCAGGTGGTGGTGATGGTGGTGCGGGCCGACGAGCACACCGACCGGGCATCGGCCGCGATCGCAGACGAGCTGCGCTCGGCGGGCCTGCGGGTCCGGATCGACGACCAGACCGCCGCGAGCTTCGGGCGTCGGGCCATCGATTGGGAGCGCAAGGGCGTCCCCGTCCGGATCGAGATCGGTCCGCGCGACCTGGCCGAGGATCGGGCGGTCGTGGTGCGCCGGTTCGACCGCTCCAAGCAGTCGGTTGGGCTCTCCTCGCTCCTCGCCGAGGTGCGCTCGGCCCTGGAGCGGACCTCGGCCGTGCTCCACGCCGAGGCGCTCGCCTTCCGGGAGGCCCACACCACCTCGGTCGAGACCCTGGAGGAGGCGGTCGAGGCGGCGGCAGAGGGCTTCGCAGTCCTGCCAGCGTCCGAGGTGGGCGAGGCGGGCGAGGACACCCTGGCCGGGTATGGCATCACCGTGCGCTGCCTGCAGCGGGCCGACGGCTCGCTTCCGGGCGTGGACGAGGGCGATTTGTCCGCCGTAGTCGGCAAATCGTACTGATTGGTATAATCCGAGGCGCTGTCGGGCCCTGTCGGGGCCTCGTGAAGCGTGGGCCGCGGCCCACGCTTTCATTTTGCGGTCGGAGCGCGACCGCAGGGCAGTCGCCGCAGGGGAAGGGGCGTAGGAGTAGGAGCAGCACCGGAGAGAGGAGGAAGCAGTGGACGTGACCGAAAGGCTCGTCGACGCGCTCTCGCCGGTGCTCGAATCGTCCGGTCTCGAGCTGGTCGACGTCGTCGTCGGCGGCGCGTTGGTCCAGGTGACCGTGGACCGACCCGGTGGCGTCGACCTCGACTCCCTTGCCGATGCCAACCGCGAGGTGTCCCGGGTCCTCGACCTGATGGACCCGTTCCCCTCGGCCTACACGCTCGAGGTATCGAGCCCAGGGCTCGAGCGAAGGCTGCGCACCGCTGCCCACTTCGCCCGCGCGGTCGGTGAGACGATCAGCGTGCGGACGCTGCCCGACATCGCCCCGTCGCGCCGCATCCACGGCGTGCTCACCGCAGCCGACGACGATGGCTGCACCATCGAGGGGCCAGAGGTGCCCGGCGGCTCCATTCGCCTCGACTACGGCACCATCGAGCGGGCGAGGACGGTGTTCGAGTGGGGCGCCGACCGCGACGCAAAGCCGGGCCGTCCTCGAAAGACACAAAGAGAGCGATCGAGATCATGAGCAAGACCAACTTCGAGTTCCTGGACGCGCTGAGCCAGATCGCACGCGACAAGGGCATCTCCGTCGACACGCTTCTCGACGCGCTCGCGAATGCGCTCGTCGCCGCGTACAAGCGCCGGCCCGACGCCGCCGAAGAGGCGGTCGTGACCATTGACCCCGAATCCGGTGAGATCCGCGTCTATGGCCAGGAGCTCGACGAAGAGGGCAACGTGATCCGGGAGTGGGACGACACGCCCGCTGACTTTGGCCGCATCGCAGCGCAGACCGCCAAACAGGTCATCTTGCAGCGGATCCGCGAGGTCGAGCGCGACATGAAGTACGAGGAGTACGCGGGGCGCGAGGGTGACATCGTCACCGGGATCGTCCAGCAGACCGACAACCGCTACACGCTGCTCGATCTCGGCAAGGTCGAGGCGCTCTTGCCCCAGGCCGAGCAGGTCTCCTACGAGCGCTACGACCACGGGGCGCGGCTCAAGGCTTACATCGTCGAGGTGCGTAAGACCACGAAGGGACCCCAGATCGTGGTCAGCAGGACCCATCCCGGGCTCATCAAGCGGCTCTTCGAGCTCGAGGTGCCCGAGATCTCAGCGGGCATCGTCGAGCTGAAGGCGGTGGCCCGGGAGCCTGGACACCGGACCAAGATCGCCGTGTGGTCGAACGATCCCAACGTGGACCCGGTCGGGGCGTGCGTGGGCGCCCGGGGGTCGCGGGTGCGGATGGTGACCAACGAGCTGCGTGGCGAGCGCGTCGACGTGGTGCCGTTTTCCGACGACCCCGTCGAGCTGATCCAGAACGCGCTGGCCCCGGCGCGCGTGCGTGAGGTGCACCTCGACGATACGACCGGCACCGCGACGGTGATCGTGAGCGATTATCAGCTGTCCCTGGCGATCGGCAAGGAGGGCCAGAACGCCCGGCTCGCAGCGAGGCTCACCGGCTGGCGGATCGACATCAAGAGCGAGACCCAGCTCGAAGAGGAGGCCGCCTACGAGGGGCAGGACTGGGCCGAGGGCGAGTGGGTCGAAGACGAGTCGGGCGAGATGGTGTGGAAGCCGGCCGAAGGGGGGGAGGCGATCTCGGCCGAGGAGTGGACGCACGCCGCGGCCGAGCAGTCCGAGGGATCGGCGGCCGAGGGAGCCGAGACCCCCGCCACCGGCGAAGCCGAGACCCCCGCCACCGGCGAAGCCGAGAGCGGGGCGTCACCCGAATAGCCGGCTCCGGCTCGCACGGAGCGGTGCCCATCTGCCCAGGCGCTGCCGGGTATCGCACGAAGCGATCGGGGCGGTACGCACCAGTCGGTCCGGTGGGCGTCTGCCACGCTTTGGCAGTTCGGTGCGCGAGCCCTCCTGTGTCAGCACCGTTTCGTGACTCGTTGCCGGCCCTCGTCGGCCCCGAGTCGAAATGATTTCGACACAATTGCCGGATTAATGGCATAAACACCCGAGTTTGGGGCAGACTGTCGGCGCCCTGGGGAGGCACCGCTCCATTGCGGACAACCGTGGAGGGAACATGTACATGAAAGGAAGAGTGCGGCTCGGCGTGGTCGCAGCGATGGTGGTCGCAACCATCACGCTTGCGTTCAGCGGGTTCGCCGGAGCCGCGAACATCTTGCCGAAGGTCACGACCGGCACACCGGTCGTCGGCGGCACGCTCAAGATCGTGGGAAGCGGCGACGTCGACCATCTCGACACCTGCTGCGCCTACTACACGACCACCTACGAGCTGATGCGAATGGTCAGCCGGCAGCTCTTGTCCTACAAGGCGGGCTACAGCGCGAAGGATCAGGGCACACCGGTCCCGGACCTCGCCTCGAGCTACAGCATCAGCCCGAACGGACTGACCTACACCTTCCACATCCGCCAGGGCGTGATGTGGGACACCCCGACGGGACCCCGGCAGGTCACCTCCCAAGATGAGGTGCGCGGCATCATGCGGCTGTGCAACCCGATCCAGGGCGCGCCGCCGATCGCATATTGGACGGGCAACATCGTCGGGATGGCCTCGTACTGCAAGGCATTCGAGGCGATCACCGTCCCGACCTCGGCAGCGGCCCAGGTTCAAGCGCTCAACCAGTTCTACGCAACGCACTCGATCTCGGGACTGACGACGCCGGACTCGTCCACGGTCGTCTTCCACCTGATCCACCCGTCGAGCGACTTCTTGAACATCTTGGCGATGCCGATGAGCTCTCCGGTCCCCGTCGAGGAGAACCAGTACGTGCCGGCGTCTGCCACCCTGGCGCAGAACTTCATCTCCGACGGTCCCTACACGATCACCTCGTACACCCCGAACGTGAGCTACACGCTGGCAAGGAACCCATACTGGAAGCAGAGCACGGACCCGATCCGGCACCAGTACTTCGACAACGTGTCGATCACCATGGGCGAGTCTCCGACGACGGTGCAGCAGCAGCTCCAGACCGGCCAGGCGGACATGGAGTGGGACACCACGGTGCCGACCTCGCTCGTGCCGGGGCTCGTGGCCTCCCACAACCCGAACTTCGCCGCTGACTTCTTCGGTGGGATCACCTACCTGGTGTTCAACATGAAGAGCACGGCCGACGGCGGGGCGCTGCGCAAGGTGAAGGTCCGCCAGGCGCTCCAGTACTGCGTGAACAAGCAGCACCTGGTGCAGGTGACCGGTGGACCGGCCATCAACCAGCCGATCAACCAGATCCTCCCGCCCGCCATGACCATCGGGTACAAGAAGATCAACCCGTACCCGAGCCCCAACAACCAGGGCAACCCGGCCAAGTGCAAGTCGATGCTGAAGGCTGCGGGGTACCCGCACGGGATCACCCTGACGCTGGCGTACGCGAACAACCCGCCGATGCCGGCGCAGGCCGTCGCGCTTCAGGCGGACATGGCCAAGGGTGGCGTGCACATCAAGTTCAACGAGCAGCCGACACAGGGCGCGTACTTCGACTTCCTCGAGACGCCGCACAACCTGTCCAAGTGGGACCTCGCCTTCGGCGCATGGTTCCCGGACTGGACCGGGAACGGCGCTGCGACCTACTTCAGCCCGTTGTTCGACGGCCGCGGGTATGCGGCTGGCTCGACCGACTACGGCGACTACAACGACGCCACGGTCAACAGCTACATCGACGCCGCCGAGAACACCTCGAGCCTGAAGGTGGCCGCCCAAAACTGGCAGAAGGCCGACCAGTACGTGATGGAGAAGGACCCGGGCTGGGTCCCGCTCCTCAACCAGGCGCTGCCCCAGTTCATCGGGGCCAACGTGGTGCACCCCATCTACGTGCCGTTCATCGGCGGGTTCGACCCGACCAATCTCTGGGTCAAGTAGCAGCATTTCCGTGATGTAGGGGCACCCCGCCCGATCGGTGATCGGGCGGGGTGCCCGCATCTCGGGCCGTCGCTCGAGGGCTTGGCAGGCCCGCTGCGATCGGGCACTGTATGGGTGCGTCACGCTTGATCACCGGGGGATTGTGAGTCGATGTCCTTGCTCGAGGTGCGAGATCTGCGGGTCTCCTTCGACACCGACGACGGCACCGTCTACGCGGTGCAGGGGATGTCCTTCAGCGTCGAGCCGGGCCAGACGCTCGGGATCGTCGGCGAGTCAGGCTCTGGCAAGTCGGTCGCGACCCAGGCGATCATGGGCCTGACCCCGGGCGCCACCATCACCGGCGAGGCAAAGCTCGAGGGCGTCGACCTGCTCGCGATGTCCGAGCGCGAGCTCGAGGCCATCCGTGGCTCGCAGGTCTCGCTCATCTTCCAGGACCCCCTGACGAGCCTGCACCCGCTGTACCGGGTGGGGCACCAGATCGCCGAGGCGATGCGGGTCCACAGCCAGGTGACCAAGGCACAGGCCGAGGACCGGGCGATCGATCTCCTCGGCCAAGTCGGCATCCCCGAGCCGGCGCGGCGGGTGCGGGACTATCCCCACCAGTTCTCCGGCGGGATGCGCCAGCGCGTGATGATCGCGATGGCGCTGGCGCTCGAGCCCAAGCTGATCATCGCCGACGAGCCGACGACGGCCCTCGACGTCACCGTCCAGGCGCAGATCCTCGAGCTCCTGGCGCGGATGCAGCGGGACTACCAGACCGCCGTGATCCTGATCACCCACGACCTTGGCGTCGTCGCCGATGTCGCCGACGAGGTCGTGATCATGTACGCAGGGCGCCCGATGGAACGAGCGGGCGTGGAGGCGGCCTTCGTCGAGCCGCACCACCCCTACACCCAGGGGCTCTTGCAGTCGATTCCCTCCTACAGCGGCCGCACCGGGAAGCTTCGGCCGATCAAGGGCTATCCGCCGTCGCTCATGCGCCAGATCAACGAGTGCCCGTTCGCCAGCCGGTGCCCCTACGTGCACGACGAGTGCCGGGTCGCTCCGCCGCCCTTGAAGCCCGTCGGCACCAAGCCCGGACACCTCTCGGCGTGCGTGCTCCCCGCCGACAGGGTCGGTCTCTCGGCGGCCGCGCCCGAGGGCGCTGCGGCGGGTGCGGGGGCGGCCGAGCAATGACCGCGACCGAGCTCGACCTCGAGGCGGCAACCTCCGAGGGCGACCTTCTCCTCGAGGTCGAAGACGTCACCAAGTACTTCCCGGTGCGGACCAATGCGCTCATCGAGCGCTCGCATGCGAGCGTCAAGGCGGTCGACGGGGTCAGCCTGGCGCTACGGGTGGGCGAGACGCTCGGTGTGGTGGGCGAGAGCGGCTGTGGCAAGTCCACCCTGGCCCGCCTGATCGCGGCGCTGCACCCGGTCACCTCGGGGAAGATCCGATTCAAGGGTCAGGAGATCACGAAGCTCGATCGCCGGCACATGCGGCCGCTGCGCAGGTCGATCCAGATGGTGTTCCAGGACCCCTACGGATCGCTCAATCCCCGCCGTCGGGTGGGATCGATCCTCTCGGACCCCTTCACGGTGCACACCCAGATGTCGCGGGCCGAGGTGCGAGAGCAGGTTCGCGACCTCATGGCGAGGGTCGGGCTCAGCTCCGAGCACTACAACCGGTTCCCGGCGGAGTTCTCCGGGGGCCAACGCCAACGCATCGGGATCGCCCGCGCGCTCGCGCTTCGGCCCGACCTCATCATCTGCGACGAGCCGGTCTCGGCGCTCGACGTCTCCATTCAGGCGCAGATCATCAATCTCCTGGAGGATCTCCAGGACGAATTCATGCTCACCTACATCTTCATTGCGCACGATCTGTCCGTCGTGCGCCACGTGAGCGACCGGATCGCCGTCATGTATCTCGGCAAGATCGTCGAAACCGGTCCCGTCGAGGAGATCTACTCGCGAGCACGGCATCCCTACACCGCCTCGCTGCTCTCGGCGGTGCCCGTGGCCGACCGGGCCTTCAAGGGCGAGCGCAAGACCCGGGTGATCCTCTCGGGCGATGTGCCCTCGCCCCAGAACCCGCCATCGGGATGCCGGTTCCATCCACGTTGCCCCAAGGCCCAAGCGATCTGCGCGACCGAAGAACCGCTCCTCGAACAGAAGGCGGGCGACCCCGCCGGGCACCTCACCGCGTGCCACTTCCCCGTGGAGGAGGGCGAGCCGCTGGCCATGGCGTCACGCGAAGCGGTCGTCGCGACGGCACCGATCGATGGGGCACAGGAGCAGCCGTGAGCCAGGGTGGACTGATCGGCGTCGACGTCGAGCAAGAGCGGGTGGAGGAGAAGGACCCCGAGCTCCTCGCGGAGAACAAGGAGCAGGAGTTCGTCGGGCGGACGCCGTGGCGCCTCGCGTGGCTTCGCCTCCGCAAGGACAAGGTCGCGATGGTCTCACTCGGCTTCATCGTCTTTCTCGTCCTTGTCGCCATCTTCGCCCCCCTCTTGACCGCGCTCATCGGGCACGGGCCAAACGCGCAGTACACGACCAAGGGTCTGTCGTTGTCGGGCATCCCGGTCGGACCCGGGCAGAACGGGTTCATCCTGGGCACCGACGACCAGGGCCGTGACGTGCTCTCGCGCATCATCTACGGCTCGCAGATCTCCCTCGAGGTCGGGATCGGCGCGACGGCGTTGGCGCTCGCCGTCGGCACGCTGATCGGGCTGGTCGCCGGGTACTACGGCGGTTGGATCGACTCGATCCTCGGTCGCTTCATGGACATCTTGCTGTCCTTCCCGATCCTGCTCTTCGCCATCGCGATCGTCGCCCGCTTCGGTCCGAGCCTCGAGCTGCTGATCATCGTCATCGCGATGTTCAGCTGGCCCTATATCGGCCGTCTCGTGCGCGGCCAGGTCATCGGGCTCCGAGAGCGCGAGTTCGTCGAAGCGGCCCGCGCGCTCGGAGCGAGCGACCTGCGGATCATGGTCTTCGACATCGCCCCCAACCTGATCGCGCTGGCGGTCATCTACGCGACGTTGCTCATCCCGGTGAACATCGTGCTCGAGGCGACGCTCAGCTTCCTCGGCCTCGGCATCCAGCCGCCGACCGCCTCGTGGGGGAACATGATCGCCGAGGCCCAGACGGGCGACCTCTACACCGTGGCCTGGTGGTTTCTTGTGTTCCCCTGCATCGCCCTCGTGCTCACGACGCTCGCCTTCAACCTGTTCGGTGACGGGCTGCGCGACGCGCTCGACCCCCGACGCGGCCGAGGGCACCTGGGCACGGTCCAAAAGGTGAAGCGGGCCGCGAGAGCCTTCGCGTTTCCCTCGGAGGTGATACGGGCCGCGAGATCGTCCGTGTTCCGTTCGGAGAGGGAGAGGGAGACGCCGTGATCCGCCTCGTCGCGAGACGGCTCGTCTACCTCGTGCTCGTCCTCATCGTCATCACCTTTCTCACCTACGTCGTCTTCTTCGTCGGGAACCCGAACGATCTCGCCGCCCGCTTCGCCGGGCGCGACGCCGGCCCGGCCCAGATCCGGGACGCCGCGGTGCGCCTCGGGTTGAACCACGGCTTTTGGTACCAGTACTGGCACTACCTGGTCGGCTTGCTCCACGGGAGCTTCGGGCTCGACTTCCAGAACCAGGTGCCGATCAACTCCGAGATCGCGCGGGCGTTCCCGGTCACCGCCTCGCTCGTCGTCGGCTCGGTGGTGATCTGGCTCTTGATCGGGATCCCGATCGGGATCATGTCGGCGACCCACCCCCGCACGCTGCGTGACCGGGCCGGGACCACCTTCGCCCTCACGTTCCTCTCGATGCCGACCTTCGTGCTCGGGGTGCTGTTCTTGCTGGTCTTCTACTACTACCTGACCAGGGCCGGGCTGAGCTGGTTCCCGGCCGCCGGCTACGTCGGGATCACGACCTCGCCGGGGCAGTGGTTCTTGCACCTGATCCTGCCGTGGCTGACCCTCGCCCTCGTCCAGGCGGCGATCTACACGCGGCTCATCCGGGGGTCGCTGCTCGACGTGCTGGGCGAGGACTACATCCGCACGGCGCGGGCCAAGGGGCTGAGCCGCCGCACGGTCATCTACAAGCACGGGGTGCGGGCCGCGCTCACCCCGGTCGTGACCCAGCTCGGCATCGACGTCGGGACGCTCCTCGCCGGGGCCTTCGTCACCGAGCGCGTCTTCGGGCTCCCGGGCCTGGGTCAGCTGGCGCTCAACGCCATCGGGGCCGCCGACCTGCCGGTCGTGGCGGCCGTGGTGGTGCTGGCGGCGTCCTTCATTGTCATCATGAACACGATCGTGGACATCGTCTACGCCCTGCTCGACCCGAGGGTGCGTCTGGCGTGAGGGGAGCGGTCCCGCCCACCGACCGAGCCGTCCCCTCGCATCGCTAGGTTCGACATCCCCGGATCGATGCCCGGGCGGAGGGGGCCGGGCGTGTGATGTGGGAGAATGACCGGACCGCACGCGTCCGGAGTTGGGTCCCGGAGGTTTCGCCGAGGCCCAAAGCGCAGGAAGAGCAGGAACGAAGAGAAGAATTTGGCTGCAAAGATCCGCGTCTATGAGCTCGCACGTGAGCTGGGCCTGAGCAACAAGGAGGCCCTTGACCTCTGCCTGGCGCTCGGCATCGGGGTGAAGAGCCACTCGTCGTCGATCGAGGACGCCCAGGCGGACCGGGTCCGACGCAAGGCCGACGCCGATGGCCTCCGACGCGCCGCCCAACCCGAGGAGGAGCCGGCCCCGGCCACGCCGCCCTCCGCCCCGGTCCCGGCCTCGACCCGCCCGGAGGCGACCGCTGAGCCGGGTGCCCCGGCCGCTCGTCCGAAGGTGATCTCGAGCACCCGCACGGCACCGCCCCTGCCCACGCCCCCGCCCGTCGTGCCCCGACCGGCCCCGAGGCCCACCCCGCCGCCTCCGGCGAGGCCT
>DAHUZM010000133.1 GCA_027306525.1 Acidimicrobiaceae bacterium | reverse complement strand
TCGAGATGCCGAACATCTTGAGCAGCCGGGGCGTCGCGACGTAGATCGGGCCGTTCCAGCTCCGACCGCCCTGCGTGCCGTTCAGGTTGGCGTCGGCCGTCTCGAGCGCCAGCAGCCGGGCACCGAGCCCCCTCGCGATCTGTGCCGCGCCAGCGGCGAGCTGCGCGGGGCTCGCGGCGGGTGCCGACGGCGCGCGCTTCACGATCCGTGTGCTCCTCCCCCGGTGCACGAGCACGTGTCCGGCCGGGACCTGGTTGGCGCTGAGCCACAGCTGGTTGGAGGCCAGGTTCGGTCCGGCATAGTCGAGGACGTTGCCATAGCGGGCCGCCGCTGCGACGACGACGATCACCGCCACGAGCACGCCGACGCTGATCGCGGCGAGCGCCGAACCCGAGCGCGCCCGATAGCGGGCGAGGTCGCGCAGGGGGAGGCGAATCGCGATCGGGGCGCGGCCACCGAGACGGGCGGCGAGCGACAAGAGGAACGGCGCGAGCAGGATCAGCCCGGCGATGAGCAAGACGATGCCCAAGACGAGCTCGGGGGCGCCCCCGTTGCCGTTCCCGCTGGCCGAGCCGCCCGAATAGCCGAGCAGCAAGAAGGCGCCGACCAGACAGATGATCCCCGGGAGGGCCGAGCGATGGATCTGGCGGGGGGGCGCCGGCCGCCCCGAGAGCGCCTGGACGACCGGCACCTTGGTGATCGCCCGCGCCGGGCGTGACGCTGCGAAGTACGCGGCGGCGACGGCGAGCACCATGGCCGACCCCACGACGAGCCATGGGAGGGCGAAGACGCCGATGCTGTGATGCGCGCTCTGTTCGAGCCGCGGGCGGTAGGCCAGCCACGCGGCGAAACCGATGACGAAACCGAGGATCGCCCCGACGAGCCCGACCGCGGTGCCGTTCGCGCTGACGACGAGGCGGACATGACGGTCCGTCGCCCCCGTCGACTCGAGCATGCCGATCGAGCGGAGCCGGCGCTGCGCGAGGACCGTGAAACCCCCGATCGAGACGAGGGCGATGAGCAGCATGCCGAGCACGAGCGCCGCGAGCGAGATGGTCTCGGGGTTCAAGACGTTGGATTGGGCGACCGTGGCCGGCGTCTGGGCGTTGTCCCCGATGGCCTCGGGGGGGACCCCGTGCGCGTCGAACAGGGCCGTGACGGCGCTCGGGTGGGTCACCTGTCCCGGCACGACCAGGGCGAACTGATCGAGAAGGCTCTGGGGGTTCTGCACGGTGCCGACCACGACCCGCTCCTTGCCCCCGACCTTCCAGGTGTCACCGACCCTCAGGTGGAACGCCGAGGCGACACCGTCGCTCAGCGCGACCTGGTAGGGCCCCGATGGGTAGTGACCCGAGAGGAGCGAGAGCATCGGCGCACCGAAGGGGCCGTGGGGATCCTGGGACCGGAGCTCGAAGGTGTCGATCGACCCGGGGACCGCCATCGTCTGGTTCTCGATCACCTGGACCCGCCCGAAGCGGTGCTCGAGATCGGCGATCGCGTGCGCGCTGGTGCGGTTGTAGGTCGAGAAGAACACCGCGTCCTGTGCCGTGCCGAACCCGGCGTTCTTGGGCGGCGGGGTGTCGTCGGCCACCGTCGAACCGACGATCGTCGCTGCGACCGCGATGACGATGAGTGCGAGGATGAGGAGCTGCTGGCGCCACTCGCGTCGGAAGAGACGCCACGCCCAACGCACGACGGCGCGACGGGCGGGTGCGCCCCCCTCAGAGGGGCGAGGTCGGACGGTGGGCGCTTGGAGGGCGGTCGTCATCGAGGCTCCTTGGAGGGCGTCGCTCGGCTGCTTCAGAGCTGCGGCGTCGCGACCGAGGGCTCGCTGCGCTCGCGGTCGCCATGTTCGGCGAGGCGGCCGTCTCGGAGGAGGACGACCCGGTCGGCCCACGCGGCGAGATGCGCATCGTGGGTCACCACGATGGCTGCGACACCCGCCCTGCAGGCCCCGAGGATCAGTCGCATCACCGCCTCGCCGTTCTTCGAGTCGAGCGCGCCCGAGGGCTCGTCGGCGAGCAGGAGTCGGCGCTCCCCGACCAAGGCGCGCGCGATCGCCACCCGCTGGCGCTCCCCGCCGGACAGCTGATCGGGGTAACGGCCGGAGCGATCGGCCAGACCGACCCGCTCGAGCGAGGCGAGCCCAGCCCGATGGGCCCTGCGGGCCGGGACGCCGTCGAGCTCGAGCGGAAGCGCCACGTTCTCGACGGCGCTCAGCCCGGGAAGAAGATTGAAATCCTGGAAGACATAGCCGATCGATCGCCGCCGCAGGCGGGCCTTGTCGTTGCGGAGCATCTGGCTGAGCGCCGCTCCACCGATGAAGACCTCGCCGCTCGAGGGCTCCTCGAGGCTTCCGGCGATCGTGAGGAGGGTCGACTTCCCCGAGCCGCTTGGCCCCATGACCGCGACGAGCTCGCCCGCCTCGACCGACAGGTCGATGTCATCGAGGGCCCAGACCAGGGTCTCGCCTTCCCCATAGGACTTCGACACCCGGTGGAGTCGGAGCACGCTCACCGCTTCGTCGCGCCCTTGTCCGAGGCCATCGGGCCGCCGACGCACCCCTGGTGACGGGTCTGTGCTGGCACGGAGGCCCCATGCAAAGCAAGCACACCAAAGAACATACTGAGTATGTTACGCAGTGTCCCGGAGATGTCAAGTCGCCCGGGCGGGGGCTGGGAGGGGGACTACCGGCCGCGTGCCGGGAGGTCCTCGAGCAGCGACTCGGGCGTCGGCGGTGGCACCGTCTGATCGACGATCCGGCCGTCCCTGATGAAGACGACGCGGTCGGCCCATGACGCCAACTGGGCGTCATGGGTGACGACCACGGCGGTCACGCCGCTGCGACAAGCCCGCAGGATCAGCCGCATCACCGCCTCGCCGTTGAGCGAGTCGAGCGCCCCCGAGGGCTCATCGGCGAGCAGGAGCGACCGATCCCCCACGATCGCGCGGGCGATGGCGACGCGCTGGCGCTCGCCCCCCGACAGCTCGTCGGGGTAGTGGCCGCCGCGCCCGCCGAGGCCGAGATCCGCCAGCAACGCGCCGGCCGTCCGCGTGGCGTGTCTCGAGGCGACGCCGTCGAGCTCGAGCGGAAGCGCCACGTTCTCGACCGCCGTCAGGCCCGCTAGAAGGTTGAAGTCCTGAAACACATAGCCCACCGTGCGGCGACGAAGGCGGGCCTTGTCATTGCGTGACATCGAGGAGAGCGCCCGACCGTCGATGAGGACCTCGCCGGTCGTGGGCTCCTCCAGGCTGCCGGCGATCGTGAGGAGGGTCGACTTCCCCGAGCCGCTCGGCCCCATGATGGCGACCAGCGACCCCTGCGCAACCGAGAGGTTGACGGCGCACAGCGCCTGGACCTCGGCCGCCCCGGTCCCGTAGCTCTTCGAGACATCCTTCAGCTCGAGGAAGCTCATCGCCTCGTGACCAGCCGACGCCGGATCAGCGGCGCCGGCTTGGCGCTCGGCGCCTCGAGCGCCGCCCGCTTCAGACGGCTGTCGGCGGCGTCGAGCCACCTGACCACCGAGTCGAGCCGGAACACCTCGGCGTCGCCGACGAGGGCGAACGTGAGGTCGAAGTCGGCCTCGTCCTCCTTCAGCCGCGTCCACTGCTGCATCAGCTCGACCAGGTAGCGGCGGTGGACCTGGATGATGTCGTGCACCGAGACGCCGGGGACGCGCAGGGCGCTGAGCACCTTGATCACGAGCTCGTCCCGCGGGGGTTGGGTCATGTCGGGCGGCGTGCTCAGCCACTGATCGAGCTCGGTCCGACCCGGCTCGGTGATCCGAAACACCTTCTGGGGACCCGTCTCGTCCTCGCCGTCGTCGGACTCGATCAGTCCGTCGCGCTCGAGGCGCTGGAGGGTCGTGTACACCTGGCCGACATTGAGGGGCCACACCTCGCCCGTGCTCTCCTCGAACTCCTGACGGAGCTGGAGCCCGTACTTCGGTCCCTCGCTCAAGAACGCCAGGAGGGCATGTCGGACGCTCATCGCAGCTTTCCTCCGGGTCCACGTCGCACCATACCCAGTATGCTACGAAGAGCTACGCCGGCCGTCAACGACGGGCGCCGGCGCTCGACGGGCCCGGGACCCGAGCGAACCATCGCGGCCGACCATCGAACGCCCGAGCGTCACGCCTCACCCGAACCTCTGCCGGTCACCAGGCGCGGCGGAGCTCAACCCCGGTCGAGGAGCACCTCGGTCAGGTCGCGGATCGAGACGATCCCGATCAGCTGGCCCTCGTCGAACACCGGGAGGTGACGAATGCCTGCGGCGAGCATCGCCCGGCACGCGTTCTCAATGGGCTCACCGACGGTCATGTAGCGCGGCCATTGCGTCATCAACTCCCCCGCCGTCGCCTCGTCGGGATCTGCACCCTGGGCGAGTGCTCGCACGATGTCTCGCTCCGAAAGGATCCCCGCGACCCGCGCACCCTCGAACACGACGAGCGTGCCGACGTCCTCACGGCGGAGCACCTCGGAGGCCGAACGCAATGTCGATCCAACGTCGACGGTGACCACCGGGGTGGCCATGATGGAACCGACCGTGTGCTCGTGGGACGTTCTCGAGGTCACGGTTCCACCCTGCCCGGCATCGCCTCACGGTTCCAGGGTCAAAGGTCATTTCGGGTCCGGCAGCCCGCCGGTCGGTGACCCTCGACCCGGGCGCTCGGCTCGCCAGTGGTCGAGCTTCAGTCGGCCCTCTCGAGCCGGACGACCACCGACTTCGACGCGGGCGTGTTGCTCACCTCGGCCGTCGAGTCGAGCGGGACGAGTGCATTCGCCTCGGGGAAATACGCGGCGGCGCACCCTCGTGGCGTCGGGTAGCTCACCACGCGGAACCCGGTGACCCGCCGTTCGCCGTCCGACCAGACACTCACGATGTCGACCGTCGTTCCATCCGCGATCTCGAGAGAGGCCAGGTCCTCGGCATTCACGAAGATGACCTTGCGACCTCCCGAAACGCCGCGATAGCGGTCGTCGAGCCCGTAGACGGTCGTGTTGAACTGGTCGTGTGCGCGCACCGTCTGCAACAGCAGATGACCTTCGGGCACCTCGACACTGGTGATCTCGTTCACGGTGAAACGTGCCTTGCCGGTCTTCGTCGGGAACGTGCGTGAATCGTGCGGGCCGCGCGGCAACATGAAGCCGCCGGGCTGGGCGACCCGGTCCTCATAGGCGTGGAACCCGGGGACGACGTGCTCGATGTGCTTGCGCACGACGCGGTAATCCCGGCCCATCGCCCGCCATCCGATGTCGTCGCCAAAGAGCGCGTGTCCGAGCTCGGTCACGATCCCCACCTCGCTGCGGAGCTGACTCGAGACGGGGGCCAGACGGCCCCGGGATGCGTGGACCATGCTCATCGAGTCCTCGACGCTCACGAACTGCTCGCCTGTTGCCTGCCGGTCGCGCTCGGTGCGACCGAGACACGGAAGGAGCAGCGCCTCGGCACCATGGTAGAGGTGCGACCGGTTCAGCTTGGTCGCAACATGCACGGTCAGCTCGCAATTCGACATCGCTGCCTCGGTGACCCGCGTATCGGGCGTCGCCGCCACGAAATTGCCACCCAGGGCAAAGAACACGTCGACCTTGCCATCGCGCATGGCCCGAATCGCGTCGACGGTGTCATACCCATGCTCGCGAGGCGGATCAAAGCCAAACTCGTCGCGCAACTTGTCCAAGAAGGTGTCGGGCATCTTCTCCCAGATGCCCATCGTTCGGTCGCCCTGCACGTTGCTGTGACCACGGATTGGCGAGGGCCCAGCGCCGGGCCGGCCGACGTTTCCCCTGAGAAGGAGGAAGTTCACGATCTCGCGGATCGTGGCGACGGCGTTGCGGTGCTGGGTGAGGCCCATGGCCCAACACACGACGATGCTGTCGGCCGAGACGACCTCGGAGGCCAGCCACTCGATCTCGTCACGACCGACTCCGCTCAGCCGCTCGATCTGCCTCCAGTCGAGCGCGCGCCAGGCCCCGATGGCCTCGTCGATGCCGTCGCAGTACGTGTCGATGAAGTCCTGGTCGAACACCTTGCCAGGCGCCGCGTCCTCGCGTTCGACGAGCACGCGGTTCAGCCCAGCGAAGAGCGCGAGATCGCCATTCACCCTGATCGGGATGTGGCGGTCCGCCAACACCGTCCCCGAGCCGATGAGCCCCCTCGGCGTCTGGGGGTTCCGGAAGCGCCCGAACCCGGCCTCGGGCAGCGGATTGATCGCCACGATGCGGGCGCCGCGCCGCTTTGCCTGTTCAAGCGCGGTCAGCATCCGCGGATGACAGGTACCGGGGTTCTGGCCGGCGATGATGATCAGCGCGGCGTGGTCGGTGATGTCGGCCAGGGTCACGACCCCCTTGCCCACCCCGATCGTCTCGCTCAGTGCCGCGCCGCTCGACTCGTGGCACATGTTCG
>DAHUZM010000127.1 GCA_027306525.1 Acidimicrobiaceae bacterium | reverse complement strand
CGGCCGGAGGGCGGGGCCCGAGAGGCCACCGCCACCCGCCCCGAGCACCGGCGCGCGGGCGACCGGGTCGACCGCCATGGCGAGCAGCGTGTTCACCAGGCTGAGCGCGTCCGCCCCCGCCCCGAGCGCCGCCGCCGCGATCTCGCAGACGTCGGGCACGTTCGGCGAGAGCTTGGCCCAACGGGGCAGGCCACACTCGGCCGCCGCGACGGCCTCGGCCGTCGCCCCCGGGTGGTGGGCGAACATGCGCGAGCGGTCCTCCACGTTCGGGCAGCTCACGTTCACCTCGACGGCCACCACGGGCGTCCCGACCCCCCGGAGCATCCCGGCCGCCTTGGCGAACGCGTCGACGCTGCGGCCCCAGATGCTGACCACCACCCGCGCCCCCGAGTCGCGCAACGCCGGGAGCTCGTGCTCCAGCCACGCCTCGATCCCCGGGCCGCTCAGCCCGACGCTGTTGAGCATGCTCTCGTCGCACTCGGCGACCCGTGGCGAGGGGTTGCCCGCCCAGGGCTCGGCGGCGAGCGACTTGACGACGTGGGCGCCGAGAGACGCGAGCGATCCGTAGGCGGCGAGCTCGGTGCCGTACCCGGCCGTCCCCGACGCCGTCATCACCGGGTTGGGCAGCGAGAGGCCGGCGACCGAGCTCGTGAGGTCGACGCTCACGACGCGTCGCCGGCGTGGAGCTCTTGGAGCGAGCGGACCGCCAGGGGGTGCCGGGCCCAGTCGGCGATCCCGGCGACCGCCGCCTTGGCCGCCGCGACGGTGGTGAGGCACGGCACGTGGTGGGTGAGGGCGGCCACCCGGATGTACTGGCCGTCGGCGCGCGGGCCCCGCCCGCGCGGGGTGTTGACGACGAGCTGCACGCGACCCTCCTCGATGAGCTCGAGGGCGGTGGGGCCTTCTGCGTCCTCGCCGACCTTGGGCACGACCGTCTCGACCGCGACGCCCTCGGCACGCAAGAGGGCGGCGGTTCCGGTGGTCGCGGCGAGGGAGAAGCCGAGGGAGACGAGCTGGCGCGCCACCTCGAGGCCGGCCGGCTTGTCCCGGTCGGCAAGCGACAAGAAGACCGTGCCCTCCCTGGGCAGCCGGGTGCCTGCGGCCATCTGGCTCTTGGCGAAGGCCAGGCCGAAGGTGGCGTCGACGCCCATGACCTCGCCGGTCGAGCGCATCTCGGGGCCGAGCAGGGTGTCGACGCCTGGGAACCGGTCGAAGGGCAACACGGCCTCTTTCACCGCGACGTGCCCGGTCGGCTCGGGCTCGACCAGCACGCCGGCGTCCCGCAGCGAGGCGAGGGTCTCCCCCACCACGACGCGGGCGGCGACCGAGGCGAGGGGCAGCCCGGTCGCCTTGGCCACGAAGGGCACGGTGCGGCTGGCCCTCGGATTGGCCTCGAGCACGAACACCGTGCCGTCCTTCACCGCGTACTGCACGTTCAAGAGCCCCACGACCCCGAGCGCGTCCGCGATGGCGCGGGTGTGTGCCTCGATCGTGGCCAAGGCCTCGGCGCCGAGGGTCTGGGGCGGCAGCGCGCACGCCGAGTCTCCCGAGTGCACGCCGGCCTCCTCGACGTGCTCCATCACGCCGGCGATCAGGATCTCGCCGGCGCTGTCGCGCACCGAGTCGACGTCGACCTCGACCGCGTCCTCCAAGAACCGGTCGACGAGCACCGGCCGCTCGGCCGTGACCCCGCCCTCGCGCACCAGCCCCGCCGCGACCGACTTCATGACGCGGGAGACCCCCTCGGCGTCATAGACGATCTCCATGGCCCGCCCGCCGAGCACATAGCTCGGCCGGATGAGCACCGGGTAGCCGATGGCCTCCGCGACGGCGAGCGCCTCTTCGACGTTCGTCGCGGTGCCGCCGGCCGGCTGGGTGAGCCCGAGGCGGTGGCACAGGGCGTTCCAGCGCTCCCGGTCCTCGGCGAGGTCGATCGACGAGGGCGGGGTGCCGAGGATCAGGGACTCGGGCAGGACCGAGGCCAGCTTGAGCGGGGTCTGCCCGCCGAGCGAGACGATGACGCCCACGAGGCGGCCCGCACCGCGGCTCGCTCGCTGCTCGGCCTCGATCACGTTGGCGACGTCCTCGGCGCAGAGCGGCTCGAAGTAGAGGCGGTCCGAGGTGTCGTAGTCGGTCGAGACCGTCTCGGGATTGCAGTTGACCATGACCGTCTCGTAACCGGCCGCCCGCAACGCGAGGCTGGCGTGCACGCAGCAGTAGTCGAACTCGATCCCCTGGCCGATGCGGTTGGGCCCGGAGCCCAAGATGATCACCCGGGGGCGCTCGGAGGGCCGCACCTCGTCCTCGTCGTCGTAGGCCGAGTAGTGGTACGGGGTGTCGGCGGCGAACTCGGCCCCGCAGGTGTCGACCGTCTTGAAGGTCGGGGCGACCCCGTGGGCCAGCCGGGCCGCCCGGACCCTCCCCTCGTCGGTCCGCAGCAGGTGGGCCAGCTGGGGGTCCGAGAAGCCGAGGCGCTTCAGCCGGCGCCAGTCCGAGCGGGTGAGCGACGCGACATCGCGCGCCGCGCCGTTCTCCTGAGGGGCCTCGAGCCACCGGCGGGCGTCGGTGATCGCGGCGATCTGGGTGAGGAACCACGGGTCGATGCCCGTGCGCGCCGCGAGGGTCTCGATCCCGATCCCGCGCCGCAGGGCCTCTTCCACCTCGAAGATGCGCTCGGGGCTGGGCACGGCCACCCGCTCCAAGAGGGCCCCGTCGCCCACCGGAGCGAGCTCGGCCTCGTGGAGCTCGGCGTTCAGGCCGTTGCGCCCCTGCTCCAACGAGCGCAGCGCCTTTTGCAGCGACTCGGGGAACGTGCGGCCGATCGCCATGACCTCGCCGACCGACTGCATCTTGGTCCCGAGCTTGGCCTCGGCGCCGTGCATCTTCTCGAAGGCGAACCGGGGGATCTTGGTCACCACGTAGTCGATCGTCGGCTCGAAGGACGCCGGCGTCGCCCCGGTGATGTCGTTCGCGATCTCGGGCAGCTCGTAGCCGACGGCGAGCCTGGCGGCGATCTTGGCGATCGGGAAGCCGGTGGCTTTGGAAGCGAGCGCCGAGGAGCGCGAGACCCGCGGGTTCATCTCGATGATCATCCGGCGCCCGTCGGCCGGATCCACCGCGAACTGCACGTTGGATCCCCCGGTTTCCACGCCCACGCGGCGCAGGCAGGCAAAGGCGTCGTCGCGCATCGCCTGGTACTCGACGTCGGTGAGCGTCTGGGCCGGCGCGACGGTGATCGAGTCGCCGGTGTGGACGCCCATCGGGTCGAGGTTCTCGATCGAGCAGACGACCACGCAGTTGTCGGCGCGGTCGCGCATGACCTCGAGCTCGTACTCCTTCCAGCCGTAGATCGAGCGCTCGACCAGCACCTCGCCGATGGGGCTGGCATCGATGCCCTCGGCCGCCAGCGCAGCGAGCCCCGCCGCGTCGTGCGCGATCCCCGACCCCGAGCCGCCCAGGATGTAGCTCGGGCGCACGATGATGGGGAACCCGATCGACCGGCCGATCTCGACCGCCTCGGCGACCGAGTGGGCGAAGCCCGACTCTGGGACCTCGAGGCCGATCTCGCCCATCGCGAGCTTGAAGCGCTCGCGGTCCTCGGCCGTCGCGATCGCCTCGGGGCGGGCCCCGATCACCTCGACGCCGGCATCCTCGAGCGCGCCGAGCTCGGCCAGCCGCATGGTCAAGTTGAGGGCGGTCTGCCCGCCCAAGGTGGGCAGCAGGGCGTCGGGCCGTTCGCGCTCGATGATCGCCCGGAGCACCTCGGGGTCGAGCGGCTCGACGTAGGTGCGATCGGCGGTCGCCGGGTCCGTCATGATCGTGGCCGGGTTCGAGTTCACGAGGACCACCCGGTAGCCCTCCTCGCGCAGCACCCGGCAGGCCTGGGTCCCCGAGTAGTCGAACTCGCAGGCCTGGCCGATGACGATGGGCCCCGAGCCGATGACGAGGATCGACTGAATGTCGTCGCGCCGGGGCACCTCAGCGCACCGCCCGGGGGACGCCGGCCGCCATGAGGGACCCGAACTCCCCGAAGAGATACCGCGCGTCGTGGGGCCCCGGGCCGGCCTCGGGGTGGTACTGCACCGAGAACGCCGCCGCCCTCGGCGCTGCGATGCCCTCGACGACGCCGTCGTTCAGGTTGACGTGGGTCACCTCCACGCCTCGGATCGCGCCGGGCGCGAGCGCGGAGTTGTGGTTCTGGCTCGTGATCTCGACCGCGCCGGTCGCGAGCCTGCGCACGGGGTGGTTGGTGCCGTGGTGGCCGAAGTGCAGCTTGTAGGTGCTGCCCCCGAGTGCGAGGCCGAGGAGCTGGTGGCCGAGGCAGATCCCGAAGATGGGGACCTTGCCCAGCAGGTTCGCGATCGTGTCGACCGGACCCTCGAGCGGGGCCGGGTCGCCGGGGCCGTTCGAGAGGAAGACCCCGTCGGGCTCCATGGCGAGCACGTCGTCGGCCGGGGTCGACGCCGGGACCACGGTCAAGGTCGCGAGCGCGCCCAGCTGGCGCAGCATCGTCTCTTTCACCCCGAAGTCGAACACCACGACGCGCGCCGGGCCCGAACCCCGGGTCAGCGGCCGGTCGATCGTGACCTCGCTCACGAGGTCGCGCCCGGTGGTCGCGGGGGCCTGCGCGGCGGCCGCCCGCACCTCGGCCTCCCCTCCCGTGCCCATCGCACAGGGCAACGCACCCGCCTCGCGGACGTGCCTCGTGAGCCGCCTGGTGTCGACGCCCGTGATGGCCGGGACCCCCCGCCTGTCGAGGAACTCCTCGAGGCCCTCGCCCGAGCGCCAGTTGCTGGGCGTGCGCACGAGGTCGCGCACCACCACGCCCTTGCAGAAGGGTCGCCGTGACTCGTCGTCGTACGCGTTGGTGCCGTAGTTGCCGATGTGCGGATAGGTGAAGGCGATCACCTGCCCGGCGTAGGAGGGGTCGGTGACGACCTCTTGGTAGCCGCTCAGCGCCGTGTTGAAGACGAGCTCGCCGGTCGCGATCGTGAGGCGCTCGAGTGCGCCGGCGGCCTCCCCCTCGAAGAGGGTGCCGTCGGAGAGAACGAGCAGCGCGTCGGCGCGCCTCATCGTTGGGCCTCGGCGTCGATCACGACCGGGACACCGCGATAGAGCGTGTGGCGCACGCGCCCACGCAGCGTCGTGCCTGTGAAGGGCGAGTTCCGGCTCTTGCTGGCCGACCGGCTCGCGTCGGGCGTCCAGGTCGCGGCGGGGTCCACGACGCACAGATGGCCGGCCGCACCGGGCACGAGGGGACCCCCCTGGGCGCAGGCCGCCGGGCGGTCGGCCGGCCCGACCCGGGCGATCGCGCCAGGCGCGAAGGACATGCGTGCCAGGACCTCCTCGGGGCTGAGGACGCCCTCGAGCGCGCCGAGCGCGACGCCGAGCGCGGTCTCGAGCCCGAGCATCCCGGGGGGCGCCTGGTCGAATGGGAGGTCCTTGGCCTCGGGGGGATGGGGGGCGTGGTCGGTGGCGATGGCGTCGATGATCCCCTCGGCGAGCGCACGAGAGAGCGCCTCGGCGTCGCTCGCGCTGCGCAGGGGGGGGTTGACCCGGAAGACCGGGTCGTATCCCTCGACCGCCGCGTCGAGGAGCGCCAGGTGGTGCGGGGTCACCTCGGCCGTCACCGCCAGACCCTCGGCGCGCGCCGCCGCCAGGAGGGCGACCGAGCCCTTGGTCGAGAGGTGCAAGAAGTGCATGGTCGCGCCGGTCTGGCGGACGAGCGCGAGGTCGCGGGCGAGCATGGCCTCCTCGGCGGCGGCCGGCATGCCCGGGAGCCCAAGGCGGCTCGACCACTCGCCGTCGTGCATGACGCCGCCGGCCGCGAGCGACGCGTCCTCGCAGTGCTGCGCGAGGGTAACCCCGAGCCCGCGCCCGTACTCGAGGGCGCGGCGCATCACCGCGCCGCTCTGGACCCCGGCCCCGTCGTCGGTGAAGAGCCGAATGCCCATCGCAGCCAGCTCGCGCATGGGGGCGAGCTCCTCGCCCCGGCGCCCGAGGGTGATGGCCCCGGCCACCAGCACCTCGCACGCGACGTCGCGCCCGAGGGTGAGCACCTCCTCGGCGTCGGCCGCGCAGTCGATCGGCGGGTCGGTGTTCGGCATTGCCATCACCGCGCTGAACCCGCCGAGGGCGGCCGCCCGCGCGCCGCTCTCGATGGTCTCGGCCTCCTCGTGGCCGGGCTGGCGCAGGTGGGTGTGCAGGTCGACGAGCCCCGGGGCGACGAGGCAGCCCCCGGCGTCGAGCACCGTCGCGCCCGCCGGCACCGCCACGTCGGCCTCGACGGCGACGACCCTGCCTGCCTCGAGCACCACGTCGGCGCGACGGCTCGCAGGGGGCCCGACCACGTGCCCGCCGCGGATCACCACGGTCGGTGCGCCCTCAGCCACGCGCACCTCCCAGGCCCTCGAGCGCGCTGTCGGCACCGAGGAGCAAGAACAAGAGGGCCATGCGCACGGCGACGCCGTTGGTCACCTGGCGGGTCGCGACGACGGCGGGGAGGTCGGCCACGTCCGAGGCGATTTCGACGCCGCGGACCATGGGGCCGGGATGGGTGACGATGGCATGTGGGGGGAGCCGGCGCACGCGCTCGGCGGTCAGGCCCCACCCCGCCGTGTACTCCCGGAGCGATGGGACGAACGAGCCGCTCCCCCGCTCGGCCTGGAGCCGGAGGAGCGAGACGACATCGGCGTGCGCGATGGCGTCGTCGAGGTCCTCGGCAACCTTCGCCGGCCAGCCCTCGAGGCTGGCCGGGAGGAGGCTGCTCGGCCCGCACAGGACCACCTCGGCGCCGAGCGCGCCGTAGGCGAGCACCTCGGAGCGGGCCACCCGGCTGTGGCGGACGTCGCCCACGATGACGATGCGCAGGCCCTCGAAGCACCCGACCCCGAGCGACGCCGGCTCCGCCCCGCGGGCCTCGGCCAGCACCTGGCGGACGGTGAAGCAGTCGACCAGCGCCTGGGAGGGGTGCTCGTGCCAGCCGTCGCCGGCGTTGATGACGTGGGCCCGCTCCACCCACCGGGCGACCTGGGCCGGCGCCCCCGAGGAGCGGTGGCGCAGCACCACCGCGTCGATCCCCATGGCCTCGATCGTCTCGATCGTGTCGCGCAACGACTCGCCCTTTTGCACGGCCGAGCTCGCAACGGCGAGCGAGAGCACGTCGGCCGACAGCCGCTTTGCGGCCGTCTCGAAGGAGAGGCGGGTCCTCGTCGACTCCTCGAAGAACAACGAGGCGACGACCTTGCCCCGCAGGGTCGGGACCTTGGGGATCGAGCGCCGCTCGACCTCGGCGAAGGCCTCGGCGACCCGTAGTACCTCGGCGATCCCCTCCGCCCCGAGGTCGGCCACCGACAGCAGGTGCGGCCCGATCCCGACCCGTGGCGTGGCGAGCTCGTCCTCGGCCGGGGTGAGGGTGCTCACTTGGCCACCAGGGTCCCGATCGAGACACCCTCCTCGGTCACGTCCACCATCTCGTCTCGGCGGGTCGGCAGATTCTTGCCGACGTAGTCGGGGCGGATCGGCAGCTCGCGATGCCCGCGGTCGATCATGACCGCCAGCTGGACGGACCTGGCCCGGCCGTAGTCGCCGAGGGCGTTGAGCGCGGCGCGCACCGTGCGACCGGTGAACAGCACGTCGTCGACGAGGATGACGGTCGAGCCGGTCAGGTCGAAGGGGATCTCGGTCGCCGCCTCGGGGAGCACCGGGCGCAGCCCGATGTCGTCCCGGTAGAAGGCGACGTCCAGCATCCCGACGGGGACCTGTTCCTCCTCGGTCTCGGCCAGCACCTCGGCGATGCGCTGCGCGAGCCACACCCCGCCGGTCTGCAGGCCGACCAGGAGCACCTCGTCGAGCCCGCCGTTGCGCTCCGCGATCTCGTGGGCCATGCGCACGAGCGCGCGGTGAACGTCGGTTGCGCTCAGGACCTGGGCGCTCGGAACGAAGCGGCCACCGAGCGGACGGCTGTGACTGCGCTCGCGTTCGGCCATGCTCCTCCTGTCCGTACGGGCCTCACGGGACCCACTTGACGGTCAGGCGGCCACGCTAGCACCGAGCCCCGGGCCTGGATCGAGGCGGGCGCGGCCCGCCAGCCGCCCTAGTGCCCGGCGTCGATCGGGAAGGCCTGCTGGCCGCCCGCCGGCCGCTCGGGCGCCTGCCCCCGGCGCGCCGAGCGCCGGAAGTACTTGCCGAGCGTGTCCTCCTGGTGCTGGTAGTTCGAGCCCATCCCGCTCCCATAGAGCACGTCTGGTGCCTCGAGCATCCGGTCGAAGGTGAGCTTGCAGACCCGCTGGCCGTGCTCGATCATGAACGGCACGTCGTGCGCCCGCACCTCGAGCGCCGCCCTCGATCCGTCGTTCGGGCCGCCGTCGAAGCCGAACCCTGGGTCAAAGAAGCCGGCGTAGTGCGTGCGCAGCTCGCCGCTCGTCGGGTCATAGGCGGTCATCTCCGAGGCGAGCTCGGGCGGGATGGACACCGCCTCGTCGGACATCAACAGATAGAAGCGCTGGGGGTTGAGGACGATCCGGTTGCCGTCCTCCCGGCTCACCGGCTCGAAGTAGGGCCCCGGGTCGATGGGCGCGCCGGCGGTCAGGCTGAGACGCGGCGCATTGGGCTTCGCCTGGTAGCCCACCCGGCCGTCGCGATCTCCCCGCAGGTCGAGGCTCAAGAACAGCCCATCGGCCAGTGCCAGCTCGTCGTCTTTGACCGGCACGCCGTCTCGCAGGAGCAGGTGGTGGGTCCTCGCGTGGAAGGCCGCGATCTCCTCGTCGGAGAGCTGCGTGCGGCCGACCGACAGGCGCAGCTGGTTGAGGCTCAACCCCTCGCGGACCAAGATCGCGAACGAGAGCGGCACGATCTCGAGGTAGAGCGGTCCGTGGTAGCCCGCCGCGACCTCGTCGAAGCGAAAGCCGCGGTCGGTGATCACCCGGGTGAACACGTCGACCCGCCCCGTCGAGCTCTTGGGGTTGGCCTTGGCGCGCACCGCCTCGGGGAGGGCGAGGCGCTCCTTCAGCGGCACGAGGTAGGGGCGGTTGGTCTCGAGCACCGCCCCCTCGCCGGTGAGGTCGAGCTCGTCGATCAGGTGGGCGGCCAGCTTGCGCTCGACCGTGTCGGCCCCGGGCAGGAAGCTGCAGCGCATCCGGTAGGCCACCGCGCCGAGGCGCAGGTCCAGGCTCGCCGGCTGGACGTTGGCCTCGGGGACCTCGTCGGCCGCCGCGATGACGCCCGCGTCGATCGCCTGGAGCAGGTTGCGCCGGGCCAGGACCCCGGAGGCTCCGGGCGGGATGTCGATCGTGGGTTCGCCCAGGTGCACGGCAGCGCTCACGATACCCGGGCCCCCGCTGCGATTCGGGTCCCTCGACACGAAGCTGCACGGCGTTCGCGCGTCGGGTCGCCGGTCGTGCCCCGAGGGCCGATGGTGCTCAGGGCTCGACGCTGACTCCGAACCTCCGGATCACGCGGGACCATGGGACACGCCCAACGCCGCTCTGCTCGCGATCGTTGCGCGCTCATGCACGGCGCTTCGGCCATGCCCTCGGAGCGAGACAATGGGGCACTCGAGCGCGACCCCCGGGACGAGATCACATTTCGAAGGTGAGAGAAGCGGGGTCCATCGCGATCGTGTGGAGGCCGTAACGCTCCGTGACGGCTTGGAGGTAGGTGTCCTCGATCTCGATGTTGGTCCGGACTCTCTCATACACGTCGTGTGCACGAGACGTGTATGCAGCGTGTCCGGCCGGCCGCCGGCCTTGCCGTCCGCGCTCTGCACCAGGACCACTTCGGACAGGAATTGGCGCCCCGACCGCCGGCAGTTCGACACCGTGTCACGCTTCACCGCCCTTCATCTGGAGCCCACTCGAGGGGGAGCGCAGCGAACCACAACACGTCACAACGCTCGCCCTGCCAAACGCCGTGAGCCCGCATCGTTCCCTCGTATGCAAACCCTGCTCGGCGGGCAACCGCGACCGACTCCTCGTTTCCGGCGACGATCGTCAGAAAGACGCGAGCCGCCCCCAGGTGGAACAGCCACCGAGTGAGCAGGATCGCCGCGCGAGTCGCATAGCCGCGTCCTCTGGCGCTCGGTGCGACCCAGTAGCCGAACTGCGCTACGTCCTCTTTGCTCCAGTCGTCCACCCCGCAGCAGCCGACCGCGGCGCCGGACCTCGCGTCCACGATCGCGAACACGACCCCACAAGGTGCTCCGGTCGCAGCAAACGCGCGCCAGTTCGTCGCGAATTGGTCGATGACGGTCTCAGCGTCCCTGACCGAGAGGGGTGGAGCAGGGCGTCCTCGCCAATCGTGACCACCGTTGTAGCGCCGGATCGCCGGGTCGGCGCTAGCTTCCGCCATGAAACGGGGCGTCGTCTTTCGACCAAGGTCGCAAGACGACCAGACCGTCGGAGAGCGTCACGACTGGACTGTCGCCAGACACATGGCCAGCTTGTCACCGCGTGAGGGGGCCTCTGTCCCCCGCTGGCGCACCTCGTCGCGTCCCGACTCGCATCGGATGCCACGCTTCGCTCCCTGGGCAACTTCGCCGCGGCAAACCTCCGCGCCGGCCCGGTCTCCGCTTGCGGTTCGCTTTGGGTCGCGGAACTCGTCGCCTTGTCCAGAGATCTCCCGCTCGGAACCCTTGATGCGTGCGTCGTCCTCGCAGCGGAACGTCGGTCAGCGAACGCCAATCCTCCGGAGTGGGGAGGTCGCCCATGGCACCGGGTCAGCGCGCAGCGTGCCCACTTGATCCTCACGCGACGAGAGGGTGCACCATGGACCCACGGAGCACTCGGTAGGAGAGGCGGCGGAGATCCTTGGCGTAACCGTTCGGCTGTTGCGCCACTACGACGAGATCGGGCTGGCACGACCTTCTGACCGCACGGTGTCGGGACACCGCCGCCAGCGCGCCGAAGATCTCGCTCGCCTCCGTCACGTCCTCACGTACCGGGCACTCGGGTTCTCACTCTCGGAGATCGCAGCGATCGTGGAGGACCCTCGGGCAAACGCCGGGACCCACCTTCGCCCTCAGCGTCACCTCCGCAACGACCGGATCACCCGGCTCCGCCAGATGCTCGAAGCCGTCGATAGCGCCCTGGACAACCGTGGCAGAACAGGCCCCCCGAATCGTTCCCCTCCCCGACCAGCAGGAAGAACTCCTGGGCGAAGTGGTCTTCCCCGGCGAGTGGGAGACCCAGATCACCGAGCAGTTCGGGCACGCGCCCGAGTTCGCGAAGTCGGCGCATCGGATCGCCGAGGACTGGCGCCAGATCATGGAGGACGAGCAGTCGATCTGCACGCGGTTGGCGGCGGTGATGGCCAACGGCGAGCCGCCCGAGAGCGACGCCGCGATGGACCTCGCCGAAGAGCACTGCAACGGCCTTCGGCGCTGGTTCTTCGACCGCACTCCCGAACTGCATGTCGCCTTTGCGCAGATGTTCGACGCGGATGAGCAGATGCGAGCCAGCTTCGAGCGCGTGGCGGACGGTCTCACCGGCTACCTGCGTCGCGCCATCGTTGCGAACGCCGACCGGTCAGAAGAATCGGCAGAAGGCGATTGAACGACTGTTCCCTACCGGTCGGCTGCCACGCGACGAGCGGCTTGCTGGCTCGACCGCCCAACGCCAATGGCGCCCGACTGGCCATCGCCTCGATGACACTGTGCGCAGGTATCGCTCCGAGCCGCCCGGCCGAACTCAGCAACGCCCGCCACTGAGCGAGGAGAGCTCTTCTGCTCAGCACATCGGAGGCGCAGAGCCCGGACGAAGACAAGGGGATCATCGACGGTGATGGAGAGCCTCCTCAGACGGAGAGGAGCGAAGGCGCCGCTGCGCTGGATCTCCGCCGTTGGGTCGAGATCGAGCTCCACGTTGGCGTCGCCCATGGCGAGGACCGCGGTTTTCGATGCAGGATCAACCCGCAACCCCGAACGGCCGAAGTTCGCGTGGCGGGTGATCCTGGCGTCGACAATGGCAGCGGCGGGAATCTGGAGCTCGCCGAAGATGCCGTCACGGACCAACACTGCGTCCGGTCCGATGCGGTGTGGTCGGGTCACGAACGAAGCGAGAAGGCCGATGAGCCAGGCGAGCGCATAGGCGTGGACTCCGAGCGCCACCCACACCCACACCGAGCCGGGGACCACCACGGCGAGGAGGGTCTCGACCACCACCCCTTCACCGGCAACGAGTAGCACGATCGTGACGAGCAGCGGCCGAAGGTTCCCGAGGGAGCTGAACGCGTCGGGGCATCTTCCTTCATGGCGACCGGTCGACCAGCGCACCAGGCAGGAGAGCAGCCGTGGCTCCATGAGGAGGACCCGTGCGATCGGGCGGGGGACGAGGAGGGCGAGGGCGTCCTCGGCCGCCACCCAGCCGTCGAGCCCCTCGGCCCGCCCCGAGCGGTAGCGACGGACGGCGGCGATCGTCCCGGAGAGCGCCGCGACCCAGAACGCGGCCTCGATGACCACCCCCACGATCACCGCCGTGCGAACGGCGAGCACTCCCGAGGTGACCACGGTGATCTCGACCACGGCCAAGAGCGGGGTCGCCCATGGCCCGACGTGTCGCCAGATCCCGTTCACGACGAGGCCCGTCTCCACGCATCGAAGAGCTCGCTCAGGCAGCGGGCCTGGGCGGGTGCCAGGCCCTCGGTGACGGCGCCGAGGAGGAGCTCGGCAGCGTGTGCGTCACCCGGTGAACGGCGAAGGTCCTCTGGTAGCAAGCTCACAACGACGTCACCCGCCGCCGAAGCGTCGGCCACGAGTGCCTCGACGGCGGGATCGTCAGCCTCGAGGTCGGCCAGGGCTTCGAATCGCAGCGTCAGCTCGGCCAGGCGCGCCCGCAGTTCGGGGTCCCTCAGCACTCGCTGGTAGACGTCGAGCGACGCCGCCCGCTGGTCGGCGCGCTCCGACCCGAGCAGCTCGAGGACGAGCCGCTCGCGCTCGAGGGACGAGCGGTGCGAACCGAACAGGACGGAAAGCTCGTTGGCGAGGGCCGCCAGCGCGGCGGGAACCCGGAGATCGTCGCGACGTTCGAGCAAGGCGGCAATGGCCTCTCGCCGGGCTCTGATGCGCGCCTCTTGGGCACCAAGATCTCGATCCAGCTCGCCGAGCATGTCGCGAAGGTCCTTGCCATGGTCGTCTGCCAAGGCATCGGCCACTTCATCGAGGCTCATGCCCAGCTCGGCAAAGCGACGAATGCGCAAGAGCCGCACGGCGTCGTCGAGGCCATAGGAGCGGTAGCCGTTCTCGGTGCGCGCCACGTCCTGGAGCAGGCCGATCCGGTGGTAGTGGCGGATTGTCCGGGTCGTCACCCCAACGAGCTCTGCCAGTTCACCGATCCGCAGCATGGCGGCCTCCTCGGCCAAGATTGAACACCTTGACGTAACGACAAGGTCAAGACCGTGACCGAGCGCGCCGCTGCGGCTTCCCCACGACGGACGCCCGCAATCGAGTGGCGAGAGATCCGTGACAGGCGACAGACCGATCGCCGGCCTCGTCGTGACCACCATCGGCGCGCGTCCGCCCGGGCTCCATCGACGTGAAGTCCGTACCGGGACCCCCAGACATCGGGGATCCGGCGCCCGTGGTTCATCAGTCGCCGGTTACCACACAAGGTGTCCCGCCCAGCTTGGCAGGGTCTCCCATTGACTCGAGAGGCATCGCACACGCCGTCACTGTTCATGCCCTACGGGGGGTGCTTCACCCGTGACGAGACGATCGAGGAGTCCAGGAGCGAGCGGTCGCGGACGCGCCCAATCACGTGCGAGCCCCGGGCGAGCTCGACGCTTCCCGAAACGCCCGACGGTGGGCCAAGATGCTGCGAGTGGTTGAGCTCGGGACGGATCGTCTGGTGCTCAGACCGTGGCGGGTGCGTGAGGCCACCGTCCTGCATGCGTTGTGGACCGAACGTGATCCACGAGTCCCGTCACACCGCCGAATCGACAGCGATGGACATCCGACGCAATCGGAGCTCGAAGAGTGGATCCGCCTCAACGCGCCATCGTCGTCGATGGGTTTGCTCGCGATCGAGCGGAGAGCCACTCGCGACGTCATCGGCTACTGCGGGCTGATCGGCGATCGACCAGGATCAGACGGGCAACCCGAGCTGGCCTTCGAGCTGCTCCGCCGAGTGTGGGGTCGGGGATACGCCACTGAGGCAGCGCTGGCGGTTCTGGATTGGGCCAGATCGTCTGGCTACGAACGCCTGTGGGCCAGCGCCTGGGAGTGGAATGCCAATTCTCGGCGTGTGCTGGAAGCGCTCGGGTTCGTTGAAGAGCGAAGGGAGCTGGACGTCGTCCACGCGAACAACCTGATCGTGAGCAGATGGCTCTGACGCGCTTCACCCGACATCGTCGGACCGAACCGCGCCACTGCCGTCTTCCTCGGCATCGCCTCGGGCGGTTGACCACACCCGTCGAAGGAAACCCGGCGCGATGCCCGCCATTGTGGCGAGCGTGCGCATAGACCGTCGGGCAGTCGCGCGCGCTGACGCCCTCGCGTGGAGTCTCCTAGCCGAAGCGCACGTTGTCGCGGTCCGCGACTCGTGCGAACGCGCCCGAGCTAGGGCCCGAGCAGATCGGCCCAGGTGCCCGATTGGGGGTTGCCCTGGACCCAACGGTCCTTGCCGGCGCGCTTGGCCGCGTACATGGCCTCGTCGGCGAGCCGGACCATCTCACGCGCCGCCGGGCCGGGCGCCGGCCCGCAGACGCCGATCGACATCGTCGGCTCCCCCCTCCCCTCGGCTGCGATCGCGCGGACCGCCGACACGAGTCGGTCGCCGAGGCGCGCCGCGTCGTGGCCGGGGTCGACGACCACCACGACGAACTCGTCGCCGCCGATGCGTGCCACCATGTCGCGCCCGCGCACGGCGCGGCCGATCGCGCCGGCGACCGAGCGCAAGATGTGGTCGCCGTCGTCGTGCCCCCGGGCGTCGTTGAACGTCTTGAAGTTGTCGATGTCGCAGAACGCGACCATGACCGGCGCGTCGGTGCCCGAGAGCTCGGTGAGGAAGCGGTCGAACGCGCCACGGTTGGCGAGGCCGGTGAGCGGGTCGCGGTCGCTCTCCTCGACCAGCCGCTGCTCGCGCATGTGGCGGTCGTGGGTATCGCGCACCGTGATCACGATCTCGTCGGGCACCCCGCTGTGGGGCTCGGACGCGAGCGTGAGCGAGAGGTCGGCCCAGCGCCAGTCGCCGGCGGGGTTGGCGAGCCGCACCGCGATCGAGGCGTCTGGGCCGGCGGCGACGAGGGCGAGCTGCTTCGTGAGGCGCTCCCGGTCGCTCGGCGCGATCAGCTCGAGGAACTGCCGGTGCTCGAGCTCCTCGGCGCTGAGGGAGGACATGGCCTCAAAGGAGGGTGACGCCCAGTTGATGAGCCCCTCGGTCGACAGCATGACCAGGCCGTCTGGGAGGTGCGCGGCGATCCGGCGGGCCCGCAGGTTGGCGGCGGCGAGCGCCTGGCGCTCCCGGTTGCGATCCAGCATCCGCACGACCAGCTCGCCGAAGGCCTCCATCTGGTCGATCATCACCTTCGTCCACGCCCGCGGCTCGTCCATCGAATGGACGCTCACCACCCCGAGCAGCCGGCCGCCCAGCAGCACCGGCAGCATCATCCCGGCCCGGGGCAGTCCGCCGTTCGCCTCCATCAGGGCGCTCTCGGAGGGGCCGAGCTCGAGGCTCTCGAGGTCGCCCACCGCGAGCGTCCGCCCGATCCGCATGAAGCCGGCCATCGACCCGGAGAGCGCGTCGAGGTGCGTCCCGGGCTCGGGGAACGCGAGCGGGCGGCCCGAATCGTCCCAGAGCCATGTGTGCTCCAGGCGCTCGTCGTCGTCGAAGATCGCGATGAACCCCCGGTCCCCGCCAGCGAACCGGCACAGCTCCTCGAGGCATGTGGTGCCCGCGACCTCGTTGGTCTCCTCGTCGGCCGCCGTCAAAACGCGCGAGAGCCTCGCACCCACGTTCTCGGCGCTCTCGCCGCTGGCCCCGACCGATTTGGGCCACAGATCGGCTGCGGTCACTGCGCCGCCCCGGCCCGGCCCGAGCGCGCCCAGGCGGCGTCGCACCCGGGCAATCGCTGCATGCGGGCGAATTTATCGACGGCCGTGCGCCAATCCGGGGATCTCGCCGTGCCCCCGCCGGCGGCCCGATCGCCGTCCTCGCCGCGCGCACGCGGCGAGGCAGGTCGCCTAACGCTCGGCCAGCGTCTCCGCGACGGCCGACAGCACCCCGTTCACGAAGCGCCCCGAGTCCTCGGTCGAGTACTCCTTGGCCAGCTCGACCGCCTCGTCCAGCACGACGGCGGCCGGCGGGCCCTCGGGATCGAGCAACTCGGCGGCGGCCAGTCGCAACACGAGGCGGTCGAGCACGGCCATGCGGTCGGGGGCCCAGCCGATCGTCGCCTGCGCGATGAGCTCGTCGGCGCGTTCGCCGTGCGCCTCGACCGCTTCGACCAGATGCGCGCAGTACTCGTCGGGAGCCACGACCAGCGCGTCGAGGACCTGGCGGGGTGTCTCCCCCTTCATCTGGGCCTCGTAGAGGAGCGAAAGCGCCCGCTCCCTCGACTGGTGACGGGTGGCGCCACCATCGGGGGGCACCGGGCTCCTCAGGCTCGGGTCAGGTATTCACCCGAGCGGGTGTCGACCTTGACCAGGTCGCCGGGGTTGACGAAGAGGGGCACCTGGACGACGAGGCCGGTCTGGAGCGTCGCGGGCTTGCGGGCGCCCGACACCCGGTCGCCCTGGATCCCCGGCTCGGTCTCGGTCACGGTGAGCTCGACGGAGGCCGGCAGGTCGACGCCCACGATCTCGCCCTCGTAGAGGGCCAGGTTCGCGGTGTCGCCCTCCTTCAGGTACTGAGCGGCGGACCCGAGCGCCGCCTCGGTCACGTTCAGCTGCTCGTAGGAGGTCGTGTCCATGAACACGTAGTCGGCGCCGTCGCGATAGAGGAACTGCATGTCGCGCTTGTCGATGATGGCCTGCTCGAGCTTCTCGTCGGCCCGATAGGTGCGGTCGAGCACCGCACCGGTGCGCACGTTCTTCAGCTTGGTCCGGACGAACGCCCCACCCTTGCCCGGCTTCACGTGCTGGAACTCGACCACGCTGAAAAGCCCCTCTGGGAGATCCAGGGTCATCCCGTTCTTCAAGTCGTTGGTGGAGACAGCCATCAGGCAGCGACGTCCTTCGTGAATCGGGTGAGCGTGCGGCTGCCGTCCTCGGTCACGACCAGGGTGTCCTCGATGCGCACGCCGCCGAGCCCCGGGAGATAGACGCCCGGCTCGACGGTGACGACGACGCCTGGGGCCAAGATAGCAGTGCCCTGCTGGCTGACCGTCGGGGCCTCGTGGATGTCGAGGCCCACCCCGTGACCGGTGCCGTGCTCGAAGCGCTCGGCCCACCCCGCCCGCTCGATGACATCGCGACAGACCGTGTCGACCGCCTTGGCCGCCACCCCGGCCTTGACCGCCTCCACGCCGCGGGCCTGCGAGTCGCGCACGACGGCGAAGACCCTTGCCATCTCGCCCGTCGGCTCGCCCCCCAGCCAGAACGTGCGGGTCATGTCCGAGCGGTAGCCCTCGAAGGTGGCGCCGAAGTCGACCACCATCGGATGGCCCGGCGCGAGCACCTCCTCGGTCGGCTGGTGATGGGGCTTGGCCGAATTCGGGCCGACGGCGACGATCGTGTCGAAGGCCCGGTCCTCGGCGCCGCCCCGGCGCATCGCGGTGTCGAGCGCCAGCGCGAACTGCGCCTCGGTCAGCGCCGAGCGGGTGATGTCGGCCAGCATCGGGAGGACCTCGCCGAGCGCGCCGTCGGCGATCGACGCCGCCCGCGCCATGCGGTCGAGCTCGCCGGCGTCCTTCACCTCGCGCAGCGCCTCGACGGTGCCGGTGACGGGCACGCCCTGGGCATCGCCCTCGAAGAGCTCGCGCCAGCGCCGCGACGCGGCCCAGGTGACGTCCTCGGCCTCCAGGCCCACGGTGGTCGCGCCGGCAGCGCGCAGCGCGGCGCGGATGGCCGAGCGCTGATCCTCGGCGTTGCCGATGGCGATCTCGAGCGCGCCAGCGACCCCCGCCGCCTCGACCTGCTCGGCCGACTGGGTGCGGTAGCGGCCGTCGGTCGTGAGCAGGGCACCCGAAGCGCTCACGACGACCACCCCCGCCGAGCCGCTGAAGCCCGACAGGTACCGGACGTTGGCCAGGTTGGTGACGATGAGCGCGTCGACCTTCGCCTCCTCGAGACGCGCCCGCAGCCGCTCGAGTCGGGGCGCCACCTCGAGGGGGGCGAGCATGGGGTCAGTCATGTGGTTCCTCCGATCAGCGCTCAAGTCTTGTCGGCCGCGCCGCGCTCGGCACCCGGCGCGGCGTCGCCGCCGTCGAGCAGGCGCCGGACCGCCTCGATGGCGAGCTCGTAGCCGAGGCCGCCGAAGCCGGCCACGAGGCCGTCGGCCACCGGGGCGATCACCGAGGTGTGCCGGAACGGCTCACGCCCGGCCGGGTTGGACAGGTGCAGCTCCACCACCACGCCCTCGAAGGCGGCCAGCGCGTCGTGCAACGACCACGACGTGTGGGTGAGCGCCCCGGCGTTCACCACGATCGCGGCGGCGCGGCCGCGCGCGTGGTGGATCGCCTCGATGAGGTCGCCCTCGTGGTTGGACTGCACGTGCTCGAGGGAGAGCCCGAGGCGGGCCGCCGCCGCCGAGGCCCGCTCGACGTGGTCGGCCAGGGTCTCGGGGCCGTAGATCTCCGGCTCGCGCTGGCCGAGGAGGTCGAGGTTCGGACCCGAGACCAAGAGCACGAGGGGGCGGGGCGGGTTCTCGGTCATGTGCGGGATCCCATCTCGGCCAGGGTAGCGACGACGTCGCTCTGCGCCACGCCGCGCACCACCTCGACGCCCCGGGGCCCGTCGAGGACGAAGGTGAGGTCGTGGCGCGCCTTTTTATCGCGCGCCATCGCGGCCAAGAGCCGCTCGGGATCGGCGCCGCCCGGGAGCCGCGCCTCGAGGTCGAAGCCGGCGACGACCCGACGGTGCAGCTCCACGCGCTCATCGTCGATGCGGCCGAGGCGCCGCGCCAACAGCGCAGCGAACACGAGCCCCACCGCCACCGCCTCGCCGTGCGCGAGGGCATCGACCCCGGCGTCGGCCAGGCCCTCGGCCTCGAGCGCGTGCGCGAGCGTGTGGCCGTAGTTGAGCGTCATCCGCTCGCCCGACTCGGTCTCGTCGGCCGCCACCACCGCGGCCTTGATGCGCGCGCAACGCTCGACCTGTTGGTCGAGGTCGAGCGCGAGCAGCGACGCGTCGGGCTCCTTGTCGCCCAAGAACGCGTACTTGGCCATCTCGCCGCGCCCGCAGCGCCACTCGCGCGCCGGGAGGCTCGAGAGCGTCTCGGTGTCGCAGAGGACCGCCACCGGTTGGAAGAACGCGCCGAGCAGGTTCTTGCCCTCGGGCAGGTTCACCCCGGTCTTCCCCCCGATCGCCGCGTCGACCTGAGCGAGCAGGGAGGTGGCCACGTTCACGTAGCGGGTGCCCCGGTGATAGGAGGCCGCGGCGAAGCCGGCCACGTCGCTCACCACCCCGCCGCCCAGGGCCACGACGACGTCGCCCCGGCTGAGGCCGCTCCGGGCGAAGGCCCGACAGAGCGCCTCGAGCGACGCGAGGGACTTGGCCGCCTCACCCTCCCCCATGAGGTGGACGTCGAAGGGCACCCCGGGGTCGAGGCCTTCGAGCCACCCGGCGTCGACGATCGGCGTCTGGGTGATGACCGCCGCCTGGCGGACCTCTCCCATCGCCGCCACGACGTCGGCGAGGCCAGCGCGCGCACCCGCCCCGATCGTCACGTCGTAGGGCGGGTGGACCTTGACCGGGACGACGATCACCGCTCCCCGATCGCGCCCAGTGCCGCCTCGGCCACCTCCTCGGGCGTCTTGTCATCGACATCGACGACCGCGTCGGCCACCTCGGCGTAGAGGTCGTGGCGGGCGGCGTCGAGCGCCGCCAGCGCCCCGGCGGGCCCGCCCTCGAGGAGGGGTCGCCCCGCTCCGTCGCCCACCCGCGCCGCGAGCGTGGCCAGCGTGGCCCGCAGCCACACGACCGTGCCGGCGCGGCGCATGAGCCCCCGGCTGTGCGGATCGAGGATCGCGCCGCCGGCGACCGAGACCACGGCGGGCTCGACCGAGAGCACGCGCTCGAGCGCCTCGGCCTCCCTTGCCCGGAACGCGGCCTCGCCCCCCTCGGCGAAGAGCTCGGGCACGCTTCTCCCGGTCGCCGCCTCGACCTCGGCGTCCGAGTCGAGATGGGGCCAGCCGAGGCGCCGGGCCGCGAGCTCGGCGACGGTGGTCTTGCCCGACCCCATCATCCCCACCAGGAGGAGGCGGCGGGGGCGGGCGGCCAGGCGCGCGGCCATCAGGCGACCGGCGGCGGCACCGAGGGCGTCTCGCCCAGGGCCGCCATGAACCCGTCGCGGTTGCGCACCACCTCGGCGAGCGAGTCTCCCCCGAACTTGCGCAGCGCCTCGGACGCGAGCACGAGGGCGACCATCGTCTCGGCGACCACCCCCATGGCGGGCACCGCGGTCACATCAGTGCGCTCCTTGAAGCTGAGGGCGGACTGCTTGGTCGCGGTGTCCACGGTCTCGAGCACCGGGCGGTTGAGCGTGGCGAGCGGCTTCATCCCGACCCGGGCCACGACGAGCGCACCGGTCGACATGCCGCCCTCGATCCCCCCGGCGCGCGCCGTGCGGCGCTCGTAGCCGCCCGACGCGGCGGCCCGGTCGGGCGACCAGTAGATGGCGTCGTGGGCCTCGGAGCCGCGGCGTCCCGAGAGGTCGAAGCCCTCGCCGAACTCGACGGCCTTGATCGCCTGGATGCTCATGAGCGCCTGGGCCAACAGGCCGTCGAGCTTGCGGTCCCAGTGCACGTGGCTGCCAAGGCCCACGGGCACGCCGTAGGCGAGGACCTCGGCGACCCCGCCGAGCGAGTCGCCCACCTTGGCCGCCGCCTTCACCTCGGCGACCATGCGGGCCTCGGCCTCCTCGTCGAAGCAGCGCACCTCGGAGGTGTCGACCCTGGCGAGGTCCCCCGGGCCGGGTCGCAGGCCGCGCGCTGCGCAGGCCGCGCCGAGCTGGACGATGTGGCTCAGCACCTCGACGCCCAGCTGGGCGAGGAGGGCCTTGGCCAGGCTGCCCGCCGCGACGCGCGCCGCGGTCTCGCGGGCCGAGGCGCGCTCGAGGACGTCGCGGGCGTCGGCGAACCCGTACTTCTGCATGCCGGCCAGGTCGGCGTGGCCCGGCCGCGGCTGGGTCAAGACCCGCTCGGGCCGGCCCGCCTCGGGCGACATCTCCTCGGTCCACTTGGGCCACTCGGTGTTCGCGATCTCGATCGCGACGGGGGACCCGAGGGTGCGGCCGTGGCGCAGGCCGCCGAGCACGGTGACCTCGTCCTGCTCGAAGCGCATCCGGGGACCCCGGCCGAAGCCGAGGCGCCTTCGAGCCAGCTCGGCCTGGACCTGCTCGGCGCCGAAGGGCAGCCCGGCGGGCAGGCCCTCGACGATGACGACGATGGCCCGCCCATGCGACTCGCCGGCGGTCAAGAAGCGCAGCACGCCGTCCAAGCTACCGCCCGGCGACAACGTCCCTGGTGGCCGGGGTGCCCGGCGAGCTCAGGGCCGCGTGAGCCAGAGGTGGAGCGCGAAGGGGCCCCACATGATCCCGAACGCTGCGCCAGCGCTCAGCCAGGGGCCGAGGGCGAAGCGGGTCTTTCGCCCGGTCCCCATGGCCGCCATGACGCCGAGCCCGACGACGGTGGCCAGCGCGAATGCGGCTAGGAAGCCCACGTAGAGCTCGCCGAAGCCGAGCCACCCGAGGGCGCCGCCCATGACCCCGGCCAGGCGCACGTCGCCGAAGCCGATGCCCCGGGGGAAGAACCACCAGAGCACGAAGAAGGCGGCGAAGCTGGCGACCCCGCCGATCGCCGCGTCGCCGAGCGCCCGCCCCTGCGCGTGCGCGGCCGAGGCCGCGAGAAGGCCGACCGCCGTGACCCCGAGCGTCGGGTAGAGGACCGTGCGCGGCACGAGGCCGATCCGCAGATCGACGACGGACACCGCGACGAGCCCGCAGAGGAGCGCGCAGTACGCGGCAAGGACCGGCACGTCGCCGACGCGCACGGCGAGCAGGGCGAGCGCGGCCCCGGTGAGGAGCCCCGAGAGCGCGAGCTCCCCTGCCCCGGCGCGCCGGGTCTCTGCGGCCGGTGCGTCGCGCCCGTGGTCCGCGGTGAGCGGGGGCGCGGCCGCCACCGCGCCGGCGTGCTCGAGGACCTTCGCCGGGGCGGGCGCTGGTTCCGGCGGGCGCACGATGCGGCCGCTCAGTGTGTCGAGGGCGACGCCGATCACCACACCACCGGCACCACAGAGGGCGACCAGGGCGACGTTCACCCCGCCATACTGCCCGCCGCGGGTCTAGTAGTAGGGGTTCTCTCCCCCGCCGTGGTCGGTGACGTCGACGACGGCGGTGACCTGGGGCACCTCGTCTTTCAGCGCGACCTCGATGCCCTGGGTGAGCGTCATGCGCGACATCGCGCAGCCCTGGCACCCGCCCGAGAGCCTGAGGTAGGCGACGCCGCCCTCGGCGTCGAAGGCGACGAGATCCGCCCGGCCGCCGTGGGAGGCGATCGAGGGGTTGATGACGTCGTCCAGCACACCCATCACCCGGCGGGCGAGCTCGCCCTCGAGCCCGGCCGCGAGCACCTCGGGTGGCACGCCGGGGGCGGCCTCCTCGGGGCTCGGGTGGTTGGGGTTGACGAGCACGAGGCCGCCGCCGCCGTCCTCGGAGAACTCGAGGCGGGCACCGCGCAGGCGCGCCACGCTCGGCTCGGGCACGACGACCGCGAGGCCCTCGTCGAGGAAGACCGCGTCCTCCTCGCCGGCGTCACGCAGCGCCTGGAAGTACAGGTCGTAGACGAAGTTGCCCGCCTGCACGCCCCGCACCTCGAGCCACAGCGCGAGCGATTCGGGTTCGGGCTCACCCGACAGCGCCTCGAGGACGACCGCTCGCGCCTCGTCGGTGATCGACACCACGCCCTCGAGCGTGGCGTGCTCCAGCTCTTCTACGGATCGGGCCATGCACCAATCATACGGGGGAACCGGCACGGCGCCGTCCGAGCGCCCACGGCCCGCCGTCGGTGGAATCAGCGCAGCTCGACATGGTCGAGGTACTCGTCGCGCCACAGGTCGTAGCGCTCCTCGGGGAGGTGCAGGGCATGGGTCGGCCCGAGCGCCTCGACGAAGGGCCCGTCGTGGCTCACGGCGACGATCGTCCCCTTCCAGGCGGCGAGCATGGACCCCACCGCAGCCACCGAAGCCGGATCGAGGTTGTTGGTCGGTTCGTCCAAGACGAGCAGGTTGGCCTGGCCGGCCGACAGCATGGCCAGGCTGAGCCGGGCGCGCTCGCCCCCCGAGAGGGACCCGGCCGCCTGGGTGGCGGTCGTCCCGGTGAGCCCGAAGGAGCCGAGGAGCGAGCGGCGGTCGCTCTCGCGCACGAGCACGGCGTCGTCGACGGTCTCGAGCGCGCTGGCCTCGCGGTCGATCTGCTCGTGCTCCTGCGCGAAGTAGCCGATCGCGACGCGATAGCCGGTCTCGACCGTGCCCCGCGTCGGCACCTGCATGCCGGCCAGGCAGCGCAACAGCGAGGATTTGCCAACGCCGTTGCGCCCGATCACGACCACCCGGTCGCCGCGGTCGACCGCGAGGTCGACGTCGTGGAGGACCCGGTGGGTCCCATAGGAGACGGCGAGCCCCCGCACCGTGAGGACGACCGCCCCGGCGCGCTCGGGCTCGGGGAGCTTGAACGTCGCCTTGCGCTCGCGCTTGATGACCTCGGTGCGATTGGCCTGCAGCTTGGCCACCTGGCGGTCGAGGATCTTGGCCTTGCGGGCCTGGGCCTCGGTGCTGTGGCGCCACTTGTCTGCCTGGGCCCGCATCTTTGCGATCTGGCCCGCCTCGGCCGACGAGGTCTTCTCGCGCCGGGTGATGTCCGCGTCGAGCTGGGCGCGAAACGCGCTGTAGTTCCCCTTGAACTCGCGCAGCGTCGCGTCGCGCAAATAGAGCACCTTGGAGATGGCCCGGTCGAGCAGGCGCAGGTCGTGGGAGACGACCAGCAGGGCACCGCGCAGGCCGGCCAGCTCGTCGAGGAGCCAGAGCTTCGCCGAGCGGTCGAGGTGGTTGGTCGGCTCGTCGAGGACCATCACCTCGGGCTCCTGGAACAGCACCCTGATGAGGTCGGCCCGGCGCCGCTGGCCCCCCGAGAGCGACCCGATGTCGGCGAAGAACAACTCCTGGGGGAACCCGAGCCCGTCGGCGAGTCGGCCGAGGCGTGCCTCGACCTCGTAGCCCCCGGCCAGGCGATAGCGCTCCTCGAGCACGCTGAACTCGGCGATGCGCTCCTCGCTCGCGTGGTCGGCCAGGGCCTTGCGGGCCCGCTGCAGTCGGTCGTCGAGGACGTCGAGCCCCCGCGCCGAGAGCACGTGGGAGAAGACGCTCGAATCGACGCCCAGGCCCTCGGGCACCGGCACCTGGGGGAGGTAGCCGACGGTGCCGTCGCACTGCAGCTCGCCGCGGGCTCGCAGATGGGGCGGCACGTCGGCGAGGACGAAGGAGAGCAGGGAGGACTTGCCGGCCCCGTTCGCGCCGACGAGGCCGACCTTGTCCCTCGGGCCGATCGTGATCTCGCCGCCCGCGAGCAGCGTGCGACCCGCCACCTCGATGGTGATGTCGCGCCCGATCAGCATCGAGACATTCGACCACGCGCCGGACCCTCCGCCCGACGCGACGCCCGCCCCGGCGTCACGATCGACGCACGCCCGGAGCGGTTAACGTGCTCGGGTCATGGCCCGACCGGCGGTTCCCAACGACGCGCACGAGTGGGTCAGCTTCGAGGATCCCGACGAGGAGCGCACGTGGGTCTTCGACGTGACCTTCCTCACCTCCAACTGGACGTGCATCTTCGGGCGCGGCTGTCAGGGCGTGCTCACCGGCCCGGCCGAGGAGCTGGTCCACGGGTGCTGCTCGTACGGCGCGCACTTCATCGACGGCGCCGACCGTCGACGGGTCGAGAAGATCGCGGCCACGCTCAGCGCCGAGCAGTGGCAGTACCGGGCCAGGGCAAAGAAGGGCGGGATCGCGAAGAAGAACCGCGCCGGTGAGACGGTGACCCGGGTCGTCGAGGGGGCATGCATCTTCTTGAACCGCAAGGACTTCCCAACCGGGCCGGGCTGCGCGCTCCACCAGGTGGCGGTCGAGCGGGGGCGCCTCCCTCTCGAGTTCAAGCCCGAGGTGTGCTGGCAGCTCCCGTTGCGGCGCGACGACGTCGTGGGCGACGACGGGCACGTGACCACCACCATCACCCAATGGGACCGCAAGCACTGGGGCAAGGGCGGGGCCGAGTTCCACTGGTGGTGCACCGAGGCACCCGAGGCCTACGTCGGGACGAGGGCGGTCCACGAGGAGATGGGCCCCGAGCTCGAGCGGATGGTCGGCAAGAAGACGTTCCGCCGCCTGCAGGCCTACCTGGCCGACCGGGAGGCCCGGATCGCCGAGCGCGTCCCGCTCCCGCATCCCGTGCTCCGCTCCCGCTGAGGCGGGAGCGGGCCGTTCAGTCCTCGAGGGGGTCGGGCTCCTCGCCGTTCGCGCGGTCCCAGCCGGGCACGCTCGACCCGAGGATCCGGTCGTAGCTGTCCTCCTCGGCCCGGCACCACGAGGCGTGCACGTCCTCGGGCTCGGCACCGCACTCCGGGCAGCGCTCCTCGGCCGTGGCAAGCGAGCGCTTCAGGCTGCGCGCCTCTTCGAAGCGCCGATGGCGTCCCTTCTTCACGACGACTCCTAACTGCCGCCAGAACGGCCCGTCCCCGCTGGGTGCGGGCACCCCGTGCGACTGCGATCCGGCGCGATCTCGGCGGATGCGCTCCCGCCCGCGGGCGCGAAGTCCGCACCGACCTGGCCATTGTAGTGGACCGCCGCCTCGGCGGAGCCCGGCAGAATGGGCAAATGGAGCCAACCTTTGACCCCGAGGCCATGATCGAGCGGTTCCGCCAGCGCGCCGAGGCGGTGCGGCGGCGGGGCATGCCCCCGGTCGAGGGTCCCGAGCGCCAGCGCTTCAGGGAGCAGGCCCAGCTCGACTACATGGACTTCGCCATGCTGGGCGACGCCTCGGCCAGCCTCGACGACGGCGTCCTCACCCTTCGGGTCGACCTGCGCCCCCCCGAGGCGAGGGGCTGAGCAACGAGAACAGGCGTCGAGACGCTGCCGATCCCCGCCCCTCGAAGGCGCCGGACCCATCGCCCGGGTTCCCTCGGGCGAGGCGCCACGGGTGCGCGATCGGCTGCCTCGCGTCCGACCGTGCGATCGCCCCAGACGCTCAGCGAGGGCGACCGGCGTCTCGTCGCCGCCTGGGCTGCGGACTGCGCGGCGCGGGTGCTCGAGCTGTTCGAAGCCGAGGCTCCGGCCGACGATCGCCCGCGCGCCGCGATCGCCCGGGCCCGGGCCTTCGCCCGTGGGGAGCTGGACACCGCCCAAGAGATCCGTCGCCGCTTCGTCGGCGGCGTTCCCGCCCGCGAGCTGACGGTGCCCGCAGCGGCCGCGGCCGCACGGTCGGCCGGCCAGGCCGTCGCCGTCTGCCACATGGGCGCGCACGCGCTCGGCGCCGCGGCCTATGCGGTGGAGGCCGTGCGCCTCGCCCACCCCGAGCGGCCGGGGGCGGTCGACGACGAGATCGGCTGGCAACGCACCCACATGACGCCGGAGGTCTGCGCCGCCCTGCGCGCACTCCCCCCGGTCGGCGAGGACCCGTCGGGGCCGCTCGGTCCGGGGCTGCTCGCGCGGGGCCAACTGGGCGAGATCGTCCGCGCGATCCAAGCCGGCCTCGCCGTGCGGGGGCGCTAGCCGCCGTAGTTCATCCTCGTGTCCTCCATCCGGAGCACCTCGACCGTCTCGCCCTCGGGTGGGCCCTCGACGCCCACCACCTCGCCGATGGCCAGGTGGTGGCTGCCGAGCGGCTGGAGCGAGCGCAGCGCGCAGTCCAACCAGGCGCACGCCGCCTCGAGGATCGGCGCGCCGCTCGGCGCGCAGTGCACCGCGTGGCCGGCCATCTGCACCGGGGTCCCGTCGGGGCCGAGGGAGACGTCTGCGACCGGCTTCACGAACCGGCGCACGATCGCCCGGTCCTCGCGCCGGAGCACCGAGATCGCGAACCCTCCCCCCGACTCGGCGAGCCGGCGGGTGAGCGACGCGCGCTCGAGGGCGACCGCGACCAGCTTCGGCTCGGTGGCCACCTGCATCACGAGGTTCGCGGTCATGAGGTTGTAGCGCTGCGCCCCGTCGAGGTGGCCTTGGCTCCCGACGACGAAGAGCCCCGTCGGCAGGGACCACAGCACCCGGCGGCGCAGGCGGTCGTAGGCGTCGTCGGACGGCTCGCCCCGAGACGGGCCGGGGGTCTCGCTCACCCGAACAGCCCGCCCCCGCCGGGCTGGGTGGTGGTCGTGGTCGACAGCGGGCGGCCGGTCAGCTCGGCCACGAGGTTGCGCGCCTGGCCGAGACGGGCCTCGGCCTGGATCCGCTCGCGGGTGGCCTTGCGCACCAGCCCCACGTCGGTGCCGCCCGAGGCGTAGCAGTCGCTGCCGGCGTCGTACGCGAGCGCGTAGGCCGACGAGAGCAGGTCGGTCAGCGTGGAGTCGGGGCTCGGGAGCTCGGTGTTGGCCGACTGGGCGTCGGTCGTGAGCACCCCGCACACCGTGTGGAGGACCCCGGGCGACTTGTGCCGGCCGAGCGCGATGCCCATGAGCGACAGGTCGCCCTCGACGGTGCCGATCGACGAGCCGAGGTTGCTGCCCTTGACCCAGGCGGTGACCCGCTCGGTGGGGGTCCCGTTGCCGATGCCGCCGTAGGAGACGAACGCGAGCACCCCGATGGCCACGACGAGGATCCCTGCGACCACGATCTTCCAGCGGGCCGGCGCCGCCCGGCTCACTCGACCCGCAGCAGGTGGTAGTCGCGCCGGCCGCGGCGCAGCAGCACGAAGCGGCCCGCCAGGAGGTCCTCGGTGCCGAGGGTCCGCTCGGCACTGTCCACCTTCGTGTTGTTGAGATAGATGCCGCCCGAGTCGATCAGCCGGCGCGCCTCGCCCTTGGACCCGCACAGCCCCGAGCTCGCGAGGACCTCGACGAGGCGGGTCGCCTCTGGCCCCGCTGCCTCGAGCGCGTGGCGCGCGAGCGTGCTCGACGGTGCGTCGTCGAAGACCTCGAGGAGCGTCTCGGCGTCGAGCGAGGCGATGTCCTCGCCGAAGAGCGCCTCGGCGGCCCGCCGCGCCTTGGCCGTCTCCTCGGGCCCGTGCACGAGGTCGCAGACCGCCTCGGCGAGCGCCCGCTGGGCCGCCCTGCGCTCGGGGTGCGCCGCGGTCTGCGCATCGAGCGCCTCGATCTCCTCGTGGGGCAAGAAGCTGAAGAAGCGCAGGTACTCGCCCACCTTGGCATCCTCGGTGTGCAAGAAGAACTGGTAGAAGCGGTAGGGGCTGGTGCGGGCGGGGTCGAGCCAGACGTTGCCGGCCTCGGACTTGCCGAACTTGGTCCCGTCGGGCTTGGTGACGAGCGGGGTGGTGAGCCCATAGACGCGGTCGCCGGTCACCTTCCCCACCAGCTCCACGCCCAAGGAGATGTTGCCCCACTGGTCGCTACCCCCGAGCTGGAGGTCGCACCCCTCGTCGAGGTGGAGCCGGATGAAGTCGTAGCCCTGGAGGAGCATGTAGCTGAACTCGGTGTAGGAGATGCCCTCCCCGGCCCGCTCGATGCGCGAGCGCACCGACTCCTTGCGCACCATCTCGTTCACGCTCACGTGCTTGCCCACGTCGCGCAGGAAGCTGAGCAGGTCGAGCGAGCGAAGCCAGGGCGCGTTCTCGAGCAGGACCGCCCGGTTCTTGCCCGCCTTGGGCCCGAAATCGAAGAACCGGGCCATCTGGGCCCGGATCCCCTCCAGGTTGGCGGCCAGCTCCTCGGGGCCGAGCAGGTTGCGCTCGTCGGACTTGCCGCCGGGGTCCCCGATGAACCCCGTCCCGCTCCCGGCGAGCGCGATCGGCCGGTGCCCCGCCTCTTGGAGGCGGCGCAGCAAGCAGAGCTGCAGCAGGTTGCCCACGCCGAGGCTGGAGGCCGAGGGGTCGAAGCCGATGTAGGCGGTCATGCCCCCCGCGTCGAGGCGGTCGAACAGCGCCTCGTCGGTGACCTGGTGGATCAACCCCCGAAAGCGGAGGTCGTCGACGAGGCCGGGCACCGGCAAAGCCTGCCATAGCGTGACGAGCCCTCCGGCCCGCCGCACTCAGGCCGGCGGGCGCTCGCTGACCTCGAACGCGCCGACCGGCGTGTCGAACCCCCGCAGCTCCCGGGGGCCGAGCGGGCGCACCTCGAAGCGCGCCGACGCGAGCGCGCCCACCGAGTCCTCCCCCACCAAGACGCTGCCGGGTGCCGCGCTCTTCACGAGGCGCGACACGAGGTTGACGAGCGGCCCGAAGTAGTCGCCCTCGCGCGCGGTCGCGAGGCCCCAGCCGACCGCGCCCCTCGCCGGGGGGAGGCCCGGATCCTGGGCGACCTCCGCCACGATCTGGATGGCGGCCCCGCAGGCCGCGTCGAGGGAGGGCGCGGCGAAGAAGACCTCGTCGCCGATCATCTTCACCACCCGGCCGCCCGCCAACACCGCGCTCGACCACGCGACCGACTCGAAGCGCGACAGGGCCAGGCTCTGCTCGCGCAGATCGAGGGAGGCCGCCCAAGCGGTCGACCCCACGAGGTCGACGAAGCCGAGCGCGACCGTCTCGCTCTCGGGGCCGAGCCCGTTCTCGCCCCACCCGCGCACGACCGTCGCCCGGAGCGAGGCCCGGTGGAACTGCGCGACGAGCGCGCGCGACAGGGCCTCGGGGACGACGCTGAAGGCCATGTACGCGCGTTCGGCCATGTGGGCGCGTTCGAGCTCGTCGTGGCCCTCGCGGCCGGTCCCCGGGCCGAGCTCGGCATAGAAGAGCGCGACGGCCGCCTCGGCGACGCTCGTCGCCGCCGCGCCGATCGTCCTCGTGAACGCGAGGGTGGGGCGCTCGCCCATGAGCGCCACCCCCTGGACGAAGGCCGAGATGAGCGCGTCGAGCGAGGCCGGGACCCGCCCGCCCTCCTCGACGGGGAGCCCGACCGCCACGAGGACCCGGCGGACCATGTCCGGCGAGGCGCCGCAGCGGGCCGCGAGCTCTTCGACCGTCTCGAGGTCCTCGGTGTCCCAGAGCAGCTCCCCGGCCAGGGCCGGCAGGTGCCCGACGGCGGCCGCCGCCACCAGCTGCTCGAGCGTCACCCCCCGCCCGCTCAGGTACTCGAGGATCGCTCGGCGCCCCTCGCTCGCGGGCGAGGACGGGTCGTAGATGCCGGCCGCCTCCCACTCGGTCGTGTCCATCGCGCCAATGGTCGCGCGGGCGGCGCTCAGCGGGGTGGGTCGAGCGTGTCAGCCACGGCCGCTGCGACGGCCCGGTGGATCCGCTCGTGGAGCCGGCGGTTGTCCTCGCGCCCCGGCACGGCCACCCGCACGAGGGCGGCGCCGGGCCGCCCGACCAGCTCGCCCAGGGCCACGTCGAGCTCGGTGAGGGTCCGCACCTCGAGGACCCGGAGCCCGAAGCCGGCCGCCACCCGCGCCACCTCGACCGCGGGGGCCGTCGCGAAGACCCGCTCGAAGCGGGCGGGATCGACGAGGTCGGCCTGGGGCAAGAAGTCGAAGATCCCCCCGCCGCCGTTGTCGAGGACGACGAGGGTGCACGAGCCCCGGCCCTCGCCCCGCAGGGTCGCGAGCGCCGAGGCGTCGTGGAGGAACGCGAGGTCGCCCACGAGCGCGACCACCGGCCTCGGCGCGCCGGCCGCGACGCCGAGGGCGCTCGAGGTGACCCCGTCGATCCCGTTCGCGCCGCGGTTGGCGAGGACCCTGGGCGGGGCGGGGCGCGCCGCTGCGAACCACTCGAGGTCGCGCACGGGCATGGACGACGAGGCGAAGAGCGTCGTCTCGGTGTCGATCGACGCGAAGAGGTGCCGGGCGACCGACGGCTCGCTCAGCGCGCCGCCCCTCGTGAGGGGGTCGTGCTCGATCGCCGCGTCGATGGCGCCCTGCGCGGCCGACTCGGCGCGCTCCCAGCGCGCCCGCCACGCTTCGTCGCGCCGGAGCCCATCGAGGGCGAGGACCGATCGGGCGAGCGCGGGTGCCGAGGCGTGGCGCTCGGCCAGGACCCGGGCCGGGTCGGCGACGCCCTCGCCCGCCCCCACGACGTGGGCCCCGCTGCGCCCGGCCTCCTCGATGAACTCGGCGAGCACGCGCGACGCCCAGGGCTGGCCGAAGAGGACAACCGTCGCCGGGAGGAGCGCCCGGCGCGCCGCGGGGTCGCGCAGGATCGCGTCGGGGGCCGCGACCACCCCGGGGTGCGCGATCCGGGCCCCCGAGCGCGGGTCGGCCAGGACCGGCCAGCCGAGGTGGTCGGCCAGCTCGAGCACGAGGGCCGGGTCGGGGGCTCCGCCGCCGGCCACGATGCACCCGCGCCCGGCCCAGGGTGCCGGGTCGACGGGGCGGGCGGCGGGCTCGAGGGGCGGTCCACTGCGCGGGGCGCGCCCGGGGGGCGGGAGGGGCCCGGGGGTTCCCACGAGCGGCTCCTCGAAGGCCAGGTTGAGGTGCACCGGTCCCCGAGCGCGCAGCGCCTCGTCGAGCGCGCGGGCAGCGAGCGAGCGCCACCAGCCCCGGTCGGCGTCCCGAATCGGCCCGGGGTCCGCCTCCCAGGCGGTCGCGCGCCCAAAGAGGCCCCGCTGCTCGATGGTCTGGGGGGCGCCCACGTGGTGCAGGCGGGCCGGGCGGTCGGCCGTGCAGACGATGAGGGGCACCCCGGCGTGGCTGGCCTCGACGACCCCTGGATGGAGCTCGGCCGCCGCGGTGCCGCTCGTCGTGCACACGACGCTCGGGCGACCGCTCGCGAGCGCGAGCCCGAGCGCAAAGAAGCACGCGCCGCGCTCGTCCAGGCGGACGTGGAGCTCGAAGTCCTCGCGCTCTGCGAGCGCGAGGGCGAGGGGCGTCGAGCGGGACCCCGGGCACAGCACCCCCTGGGTGACACCCCTGCGCACCCACTCGTCGACCAGCGTCGCGGCGAAGGTCGCCTGGGCATCGGCGCTCGATACGCTCATCGCCGGTGTCGAGCCCGTTGCACGCCGAGACCCGCGGCGCCGGGAGGACCATCGTCTTCGCCCACGGGTTCACCCAGAGCGGCCGGCTCTGGGGCCGCTTCGCCGAGATCGTGGCGCGCGGCCGGCGCGCCCTCTACGTGGACCTCCCGGGCCACGGCGGCTCCGCTCGGCTGCGGGCCGACCTCGAGGCGGGCGGTGCCCTGCTCGCGGCGGCCGGCGGCGAGGAGCCCTTCGACCTCCTCGGCTACTCGCTCGGGGCCCGCTTCGCGCTGCACGCGGCCCTCGGGGCCCCGCGTCGCGTCCGGCGCCTCGTGCTCCTCGGCGCGACCGGCGGCATCGAGGACGCGGCGCGGCGGGCCGAGCGGCGGGCGCGCGACGACGCCGCGGCCGACGCGCTCGAGGCGGACGGCGACGTCGCCTCGTTCATCGCGTCGTGGCTCGCCGCGCCGATGTTCGCCACCTTGCGCGCGGAGGCAGCCGGGAGCGAGGAGCGCCTGGGCAACACCGCAGTGGGGCTCGCGTCGAGCCTCCGCCTCGCCGGGGCGGGCACCCAGTCGCCCTTGTGGGACCGCATGGGCGAGCTCGAGATGCCCGTCCTCGC
>DAHUZM010000126.1 GCA_027306525.1 Acidimicrobiaceae bacterium | reverse complement strand
CATGATCGTCGAGCGGCTGTCGTAGCGGACCGCCACACAGGGCGCGGACCGCGTGCCGCGCACCGCGCCGCGGCAGGTCCGGCGCCCGCCCCGTCGGGTCGACCAGGCCCCACGCGGCCTGCGGCCGCGAGCACCCGATGCGCGATCGGCCGGCGAGGGCGCCTCGCCCGAGGGATCGACGTGCAGGGATGAGGGCGTGCAGCGACGCCGGCCTGCGTCCCGACGTCGGGTCCGTGCGGCCCCGCAGCGGCCCGTGGCGCTCCGGATGCACGCCGGGCACGAACGAGCCAACCGCGTCGGGCGTGCGCACCCGCCGACATGGTGACGCCTCGCGCCGTGGCGTCCGTCAGCTCCGCAAGTAGGCCTTCATCTCGCCCAGGATCGGGACGGGGCCGGGGTCGACGCCGTCCCGATCGGCCAGGTGCAGCGAGACGAAGTCGCCCAAGAGCACGAGGTCGAAGAAACGCGCGAGTGGGCTCTCCCCCTCCGCCCAGACCTCGACGGTGTCGGCCACGACCTCGAGCAGCGTCTCGGCGACCCAGGCGAAGCGCCTCGCGACCTGGGGGTGATCGTCGGCGGTGCGCAAGGCGACCTGGGTCAACACCTGGCGGGTGACGTCGCCGAACTGCGCCCAACCGGCGATCTCGTTGTGGCAGAGCTCGGGCTGGGCCGCCCAGAACGCCGGCGCCTTCGCGTTCTCGTTGACCTGGGTCTTCCAGCGCGAGGCGGCCACGGCGGGGAGCCCCTGGGCGCCGTGGAAGAGCGGGATGGTGCGCCCGATGCGCCTGGCGATCTCCCTCGCCGGGCTCATCGAGCCGACCAGCTGGTCGCGCCGCCTGGCCAGCTGCTCGAGGGCACCGGGGATCTGCTCGGCGACACCGGCGACCAAGCCCATGCGTTCGGCGATGACGAGCGGCGGGATGGCCATGGCGCCGATGGCCGCCCGCGGCTGGGGAATCGAGGCAGGCACCGGAACGACCGGCGCACCGTGCTCGGCGGCCGTCGCGCCGAGTGTCCCGCCGCCTGTCACGGCGACGACCGTGGCGCCGGACGCGAACGCGGCCTCGACCGAGGCGAGCGTCTCTTCGGTGTCGCCCGAGCACGACACAGCGAACACGAGCGTGCCTGGTCCCACCCACGCCGGAAGCTCGTAGGACTTGGAGACCGTGACCGCAACTCGCGACGCGCGGAGCGCCGCTGCGGCGAGCACGTCACCCGCGATCCCGCTCCCGCCCATGCCGAGCACGACGACGGACTCGATGCCTCGCCCATCGGGCAGCTCGTCCATCGCGAGCGCGGCGGCATGGGCACCGGCGGCCTGCTCGGGAAGCCCTGCCGTCGCCCGCCACATGTCGATCGAGTCGACCGAGAGCGGCGAGGGGAAGGCCGAGTTCGGGCCGCTCACGCCCCTGGGGTCTCGGCGGGGGGCTTGCCGGTCTCGACCGCCCCCCCGGCCTCGGCCTTGGCCATGAGACGGCGATGCTCGGCGTCGTCGACCTCGATCGACTCGTCGATCAACATGACCGGGATCGAGTCGACGATCCTGTAGGCCCGCTGGAGCCGGGGGTTGTAGAGGAGGTCCTCGTCCTCGAAGAAGAGGAGCGGTCCCTTGTCCTGGGGACAGGCCAAGAGCTCGATCAAGAGCGGGTCCAGCGGCATGCTCGTCTCTCCAGTTCTCTCAGCCCGCGAGCCGGGCCACGAGCTCGAGCACCTCGTCGACGTGGCGGCGGCACGACGTTTCGTCGGGCGCCTCCACGTTCAGGCGCAGGAGTGGCTCGGTGTTCGACGGCCGCAGGTTGTACCACCAATCGCCGAGGTCCACGGTGAGCCCGTCGAGGCGATCGACGCTCGCCCCCTCCTTGGCCACGTGCTCGGCGACCGCCTCGACCGCTCGGGGTGGATCGGCCACCTCGGTGTTGATCTCGCCCGAGTCGGCATAGCGGCGAAACGGGGCGAGCAGCTCGGAGAGCGGCCGGTCGGACTTGCTCATGAGCTCCAAGACGACCATGGCGGCGATGAGGCCCGAGTCGGCCCGGTAGTTCTCGGCGAAGTAGTAGTGCCCGGAGTGCTCGCCGCCGAAGACGGCGCCGGTCTCGGCCATCGACTGCTTGATGTAGGAGTGCCCCACCCGGGTCCGCACCCCGACCCCGCCGCAGGCCGCGATGGTCTCGGGGACGACCTTGGAGCAGATCAGGTTGTAGAGGATGGTCGCCCCGGGGTGCTTCTCCAACATGGCCTCGGCGACGAGGGCGGTCGTGAGCGAGCCCGACACGGTCGCCCCCTGCTCGTCGACCAGGAACACCCGGTCGGCGTCCCCGTCGAAGGCGAGACCGACGTCGGCCTTCTGGTCGACCACGGCCGCCTTCAGGTCGGCCTGGTTCTCGGGCTGGATCGGGTCGGCCGGGTGGTTCGGGAAGGTCCCGTCCAGCTCGCCGTAGAGGACGGTCAGGTCGAAGGGCAAGGACCGGAAGACGATCGGGGCCACGAGCCCCCCCATGCCGTTCGCGGTGTCGGCGATCACGCGCAGGGGCCGGAGGGCCGAGACGTCGACGAACGCCCGGACGTGGGCCGCGTAGTCCTCCAGGAGCTCGGCGTGGTCCATCGGGGCCTCGTCGCCCTCGGCCGGGTTCGCCAGGAACTCCACCGCCAGGCGCTGGATCTCGGCCAGCCCCGTGTCGGCACCGATGGGCCTGGCCCCGGCCTGGCAGAGCTTGATGCCGTTGTAGTTGGCCGGGTTGTGCGACGCGGTGAACATCGCGCCCGGGGCATCGAGGGTGCCCGACGCGTAGTACAAGAAGTCGGTCGAGGCCATCCCGAGATCGGTGACCCGGGCGCCCATGCGCCTCGCCCCCTCGGCGAAGGCCTCCGAGAGCTCCACCCCCGAGGGCCGCATGTCGCGCACGACGAGGACGCGCTCGGCGCCGGTGAACCGGGCGAAGGCCGAGCCCACGGCGCGGCAGAGCTCGGCGTCGATCTGGTCGGGATAGGTGCCCCGGACGTCGTAGGCCTTGAAGACGCCTTTGGGATCACCCATGTCCGCAGGAGCCTACCCGCGCCCCAGAGCCAGCCCCTCTGACAGGAGGGTCATCGTGCGCGGACTCGCACGAGCGCCGGTGAGAGGGGTGGGCGGTCCTCCTCGAAGAGCTCTCCGGTGCGCTCGGCGGTCCCCCGCGCCCATCGGGTGGTCGAGCCGAGACCGAGGAAGAAGACGAGCACCCCCGATCCGGCCACCACCCACCAGCCCGGGTGCGAGTCGACGGCGAACGATCGCCCGATGCGGGTGCCCACGGCACCCGCGGCGCTGAGCGCCCCGACCAGGGCCACGCCGATGGCTTGGCCGATCTGGCGACTCGTCGAGGCCACCGCGCTCGCCACGCCGGCCTGGCTGGCCGGCATGCCCGACACCGCGGCGTTGGTGATCGGCGGGTTGACGAAGCCGAAGCCGAGGCCGAAGACGACATAGGCGACGAAGAGGTGGACGAAGGAGGTGCCGAGCGCCACGTCGGTGAGGAGCCACCCAGACGTCACGATGGCGAGGCCGCCCAAGACGAGGGAGAACCGGGCACCGATCCGGCCGACCAACCAACCCGACACCGGGGAGGCCGCCACCGTGAGGGCGGCCATCGGCAGGGTGTCAAGCCCGGCCGCGAGGGGCGAGAGGCCGCGGGCGCCCTGCAGATAGAGGGTGTTCAAGAAGAGGAAGCCGCCCATGGCGACGAAGGCCGCGATCGCGATGACCGTCGCCCCCGAGAAGGGCGCGCTGCGGAAGAACCGCAGGTCGATCAGGGGCTCGGGGCGGCTCGGTTCGACCACGATGATCCCGATCAAGGCGCCGAGCGCGAGGACGAAGAGCCCGACGATGAGCCCCGAGGTCCATCCGTGGTTCGGGCCCTCGATGATCCCGGCGGTGAGCGAGGCGAGGAGCACGATCATGAGCACCTGGCCGGCCGGGTCGATGCGCCTCGGCCGCGGCGCCCTCGACTCGGGCACGAACAAGGCGGTGAGCACGATCGCCGAGACCCCGATCGGGATGTTGACCCAGAAGATGGACCGCCACCCCACGTCTTGGACCAAGAGGCCTCCGAGGACGGGACCGAGGGCCATGGACACCCCCATGGTCGCGCCCCACAGCCCGATCGCCTGGGCCCGCTCGCGCGGCTCGTGGAAGGTGTTTCGGATGATGGACATCGCGACCGGGTTCAACATCGAGCCCCCGACGGCCTGCACCATCCGGAAGATGACGAGGAGGAGGAGCGAGGGGGCGATGCTGCAGGCGAACGAGCCCAAGGTGAACAGCACCAGGCCAACCTGGAAGGTCCGACGGCGCCCGAGACGGTCGGCCGTCGATCCCGAGAGCATGAGAAGCGACCCGAGCACGATCGAGTACGCGTCCATGGTCCACTGCAGCCCGCTCACCGAGGCGTGCAGGTCATGACCGAGCGAGGGCAACGCGACGTTCACGATCGTCACGTCCAAGCCCACGATGAACAGGCTCAGGCAACAGATCGCGAGCACCCCGTAGCGGCGGGCCCGTGAGAGCGTGCCGGCGCCCGCTGGCGTGCCTCGGGCTCCGGCCACGGTGCTCACGACGAATCAACGCTACTTGCGGGCCGATCCGCTGCACGCGCTCGCTCGGCACGACTGAAGGACGTCGGAGTCGCTCCCGGTACGGTGGAGGAATGCTCGACAAGACCGCCAAGGAACTCGCCAAGGGCAAGAACTTCGCCGCCCTCACCACGCTCTTCGCCGACGGGCGCCCCCAGACCAACGTCATGTGGGTCGACGCCGACGACGACCACCTCTTGATCAACACCGAGGTGCACCGCCAGAAGTACAAGAACGTGTCTCGCGACCCCCGGGTGACCGTCACGGTCATCGACGCGTCGAACCCCTACCACTACGCCGAGGTGCGCGGCCGGGTCGTCGACGAGGTCCGCGGCGAGGAGGCCCGCGCCCACATCGACGCCCTGAGCGAGAAGTACACCGGCGGCCCCTACCAGCCCGAGGTGACGAGCGAGCGGGTGCTCTTAAAGGTGGCCCCCGACCGCCAGCGCACCCAGTAGGCGCGCGACGGCGGGCCCCCAGCGCGGCGTGGGCCGCGGGGAACCTCGGGGGGACCCGGTGGACGGCCCCCAAAAGTGCTGGTAGACCTCCCCGCAGCGGTCAGCTGGGTGCTGATCCGATGCGGGGGGTGCGCTCCCGGATGCAACACCAGGCGCTTACGAGACGGGATCTCCAGGCGGTCCTCGATGCGACGCGCGCCTGCAGCGAGGCCGACAACCTGTGCGGGTTCGCCGACGCAGTGGTGGGCGAGCTCCCCCGGCTGGTCGGTTGCGACGTGGCCAGCTACGACGAGATCGAGCTGTCGGCGGGCGGCGGCTTCGGGCGCACCAACCCACTCGACCTCTACGGGTCCGACAGCCGGCGGCTGTCGGAGAGCTACGACGTGCTGAGCGCGTTCGGCGACGAGCACCCCCTCATCCCGCTCGCAACCTCGAGGCCGGAGCTCTTCCCCCTCGCGTGGTCGGACCTGCGCTCCAAGGCCGAGATCCACGCCATGAACCTCTACGACCTCCTCTACCGCCACACCGGGCAGGAGGACCAGCTCGCTGCGGTCCTCCACGGCTCCCCCGAGAAGGTGGTGGGCATCACGGTCGACCGCGACCGGAGGGGCTTCTCGGCGCGCGACCGCGCCGTGCTCGAGGCGTTCGCCCGTCAGCTGGAGGGCGTGCGCCGACTCGTCGACGAGAACGAGCGCCTCTCCGGACTCGTGACGGCGGCGTCCATCGGGGAGCCCGTTTGGCGCATCACCCTCCTCGGGGGCTACTCGCTGTCGGGCCCCTCGGGCCCGCTCCCGGTGGAGGGGCGCTCGGCCGCCCTGGTGAAGTCCCTGGCGCTGGCGGGCGGCCCGGTCGTGCTCGACCAGCTCTTCGAGCGGCTCTGGCCCGAGGCGGAGTTCGCAGTGGCCCGCAAGCGGCTCCGGGTGTTGCTCCATCGGCTCCCCCGCGGCCCGTCCCCGTTGATCGTGCGTCGGGGCGAGGCCCTGCAGCTCGGCCCGTCGGTGAGCGTCGACGCAGCGGACTTCGAGGAGCGGGCGCGGCGGGCGCTCGACGCCGCCCGGACGGGGGCGCCGGAGGCGAAGCGCCTCTGCGAGGCGGCCCTCGCGGCCTATCGATCGGATCTCCTGCCCGAGGACACCTACGAGGACTGGACGGCTGCTCGGCGCGAGCGGCTCAGGCGGCGGCGCCTCGCGCTCATGGACGCCCTCGCAAGGGAGGCCGAACGGGCCGGCGACCCCACGGGCGCCCTCCTGCTCCTGGCCGACGCCGTCGAGACCGACCCGCTCGACGAAGCACGTCAGCTGCGCCTCGGGTGGCTGTACGCGGCGACCGGGCGGAGGGCCGCCGCGTTCGGCGTTTTCGAGGCCGCCCGGCGGACCTCGGCGAACCTCGGGCTCGCCCTCGCCCCGGGTTGGAGACAGCTCCTCGACGCGCTCAGGGACGGAGGCGAGAACGCACGTTCGTGAGACGCTCGTGTAACGCGGCGGTGTTCTCATGGCGCGGTGTCCGTCTCGGTCGTCCTGCGACTCGTCCCAGAAGCGCTGGCCCTCGGACGCCTGGCAGGGGAGGCCGAGCTCGTCTCGAGCGGCGAGCGGGTGAGGGTGGGAAGCGCCGAGGAGCTGGTCCGCTTCCTCGCCACCCGGGTGGACGGCGCCGGTGGCGAGCGAGACCCCGGCCTCCCGACCCGGCGGTCGACCGATGCGTAGTCCGGCACCCCGCCCGGGGCGGGGGGCCCGATCCCACCTCGGGTCTGTCGCGCGCGTCGGCGGAGCGCTCCTCTGCACCCTCACGATCTGCGCGCCATTCGCCCTCGCACGGCCCGCCGGCGCCGCCACCACCGTCGCCTGCAGCGAGACCGCCATCCAATCCGCGCTCGACGCCGGCGGCAACTACACGTTCGCCGGCTCGTGCACACTGTCGCTGCAATCGCCGCTCACGATGGCGGGCGGCACCGTCACCCTGGACGCCAACGCCAACGCGGTCACCCTCGACGGCGGCAACGCCATCCAGCTCCTCTCGGTCAGCGCGGGGAGCCTGACCCTCACGGGTATCACGCTGATCGGCGGCCAGGCCACCGGCTCGAACGGCGTCGACGGCACCCCGGCCCCGACCGGAAGCGGGGACGGCACCGGCGGGGGCATCGGCCTGACGGGCCAGGGCGGGGCGATCTCGATCGAGGGCGGCGCCACGGTCAACCTGGTGAACGACGTCGTGACCGACAACTCCGCGCAGGGCGGCTCCGGGGGCAGCGGCGGCCACGGTGGCTACGTCTCGAGCACCGACTGCGGTGGGGGCGGCGGCAACGGCGGTCTCGGGGGTGGTGGCGGCGCTGCACAGGGCGGGGCGATCTACAACGCCGGGACCCTCGTCGTCAGCTCGACCACCTTCTCGTCGAACTTCGCCTACGGCGGTGACGGAGGAGGGGGAGGCTGGGGCGGCGACGGCGAGGGGGGCGGGAGCGGGGGCCACGGTGCCAACGGTGGGAACGGCGGTGACGCCCAGGGCGGCACCATCTACAACGCCGGGTCCCTCACGATCTCGAGTTCCTCGTTCTCTGGCGGCTCGGCCCACGGCGGGAGTGCGGGAGGCGGAGCGGTCGGTGGATACGCCGGCGGTGGCATCTCCTGCACCGCTCAGCCGGGGGCCGGTGGCCCCGGGGGCCAGGGCGGGAACGGGGGCAACGGCCAGGGCGGGGCCATCTACGACGTCGGGACGCTGTCGATCTCGTCGACCACCTTCGACGGCCTGTCGGCGGTGGGCGGGAGTGGCGGCCCGGGCGCCGAGGGGGGCGTCGGCTCGACCAACGGCACGAACGGCATCGGGGGGAACGGCGGCAACGCGATGCACGGCGCCTTGTTCTCCTCGGGCTCGATCCCCGGTGCCGGGTTCTGCACGAACAGCGTCACCGGCGGCGCGGCGGGGCTTGGCTTTGGCACCACCAACGGGTCCGTAGGAACCGCAACCGACCCCGACAGCGGCAGCGCGTGCGCGCCACCGGGCGCGCCGGTGATCGACTCCATCGAGCCGGCCGGTGGCCCGCTCGGCGGGCAGAACCTGGTGAAGATCATCGGCTCGGGCTTCCAGGGCACCGGGCTCACCTTGAGCGGCGTCACCTTCTCGGCCGGGCTCGACACCCTGGCCGGCATCAACCCGGTGGTCGTGTCGGACACCGAGATCGACGTGACCGCCCCCGACGCCACCAACGCGCCCTTGGTCGGCTCGTCCATCATGGCGGGCGTCCAGGCGAGCTTCGACGACGCCACCACGAACAGCACCCTCGACAGCGTCCCGGCGAAGAGCGGGGCCAACAACTATCTCTTCGGCGCGCCGGTCGCACCGCAGTGCAACGCACTCGATGCCTGCCAGGCCGTGCAGAACCTCGACCCGAACGCCGATGCCAGCGCGAGCAGCACCGCGACGAACGGGACGATGAAGGCGGTTGGGCAGGGCGTGGGAGGGCTCACCATCGGCCGCTACCCATCTGACCCCGAGACGACCGGAGCGTTCTCCTCGGGCGGGACCTACTTCGACGTGCGGGTCTCGAACCCCAACAGCTTCAGCACCGTCACGATCACCGACTGTGCCCTGTCGGGGGCGACCACGTTGCGGTGGTGGAACGGCGTCGGCTGGCAGGCGGTCGCACCCCAGGCCGAGCCGATCGGCGCGCCACCGTGTCTCATCGCGACGCTCAACACCACGACGTCCAGCCCCACGATCGCCGAGCTAACCGGCACCGTCTTCGCCTCGGGGACGCCGACGCCAAGGCCGGGCCCCGGAGCCGGTCCTTCCACCGCCACCACCATCTCGCTCGCCTCGTCGGCCAACCCGGCCGGTGTGGGCCGGGAGGTCGCCTACACGGCGACCGTCTCCCCGCCCCCCGATGCGGGGACGGTCGCCTTCAGCGACGGCGGCGCAGGCGTGGCGGGCTGCGGCGCGGTCCCCGTGGAGAGCGGGAACGGGGTCGCGGTATGCGACCCCGCCTACGCGACGCCGGGGACCCACACGATCACGGCCACCTATTCGGGCGATGGGACCTTCGCTCCGTCCACCTCGAGCGCACTGACACAGGTCGTCGCCTCGGTCACCCGGACCTTCGGGCAGGACGCAATCGGCACCGCCATCGCCATCAGTCAGGCGAGCTATCCCATTACGGGATCGGCAGGCGCGGTCGTGCTGGCGCGATCGGACTTCTTCTCCGACGCGTTGGCCGGGGGTCCGCTCGCCGCCATGCTCCATGCCCCGCTGCTGCTCACCCCCGGGGCAACGATGCTCCAGAACGTCGACCCCCGGGTGCTCCAGGAGATCGAGCGCGTGCTCCCCGCCGGCGGGACGGTCTACGTCCTCGGTGGCGACCAGGCGCTCAGCCCCGCGATCGACTCGACGCTCGAGTCCCTCGGCTACGGGGTTGTGCGCGAGGCGGGGGCCAACGAGGACGCGACGGCGTGTGACATCGCCGGTGCCCTGGGGGACCCCACCACCGTGTTCGAGGTGACCGGGCTCAGCTTCTACGACTCGGTCTCGGCCGTGCCCGCCGCGATCGCCACGCACGGCGCCATCTTGTTGACCGACGGCACGACCCAAGCCCCGGAGACTGCCGCGTACCTGGCGGCGCACCCCTCCGACACCCGCATCGCGATCGGAGGGCCCCTGGCTGCGGCCGGCGCCGACCCCAGCGCGACCGCCGTCTACGGAGCGGACGCCTACGGCACCTCGGCGGCGGTCGCCTCGAGGTTCTTCCCGGCTCCGCAGCGCTTCGGGGCGGCCACCAGTGCCTGGTTCTCCGACGCGCTCGCCGCTGGCCCGGCGCTCGGCGAGGAAGGCGCACCCATGTTGCTGGTGGCGCCCTCGGGTCCACTCCCGGTGGCCGTCGCCCGGTACCTGGCGTCGGTCGCCGGCACCCTCACCGGAGGCACCCTCTACGGCGGGCCGCTCGCCGTGGGCGACGACGTGCTCTCCGAACTGGAGGCCACGCTGTAGGGCGCTTGCGGGGGCGCCGCCCTCAGCGCGCGGCCACCCCTCGGCGTAGCCGCCGCCTCGTCCGCCAGCGCCACGAGAGGACGGCCCCGCCCACCATGGCGAGCACCGCCGCCCCGGTGATCGCGTCGCCCAACCTCCCGGCGGTCCCCATACCGTAGGAGAGGGTGACGTCGTGGCTGGTGGGCACGACGACCATCAGGTTGGGGGTGACCCGCCAGGGACCCGAGGCCCCGCTCGCCACCCAGTTGGGGAAGTACGAGGTCTTGACGAGGACGGGCGTGCCCAGGCGGTCGACGTGGAAGCGGATGGTGTCGTTGCCCTCGACGATGCGGGTGACCCTGGCCGCCCGCACCGGGACCCTGGGCGGCGCAGCCCCGATTGCGATCCTCGGCCAGTCGGCCGGGCCGCTCGCCGCGAGCTCGACGGCCCATGCGCGCGGGTTGTCGTACCAGGCGACCGACGGCCCGAGCCAGCTCGGCTGGGCATTGGAGATCCCCCGCTCGACCGCCGGGAGGTTGGCGAGGCCGACGACGGGGGCCGAGTGGCGCACCTCGAAGATGTCCCACGTCGTCGTGAGCAGCTGGCCCCCGTAGAACGAGCGCCACGGCCCGGTCTTGGCCACGAGCCGGAGCGCCGGATCGCTCAGTGCCGCGCTGACGACCTGGGGGCTGTAGGCCATGAAGTACCTGGTCCCGAGGAGCTGCAGATGCTCGATGCCGAGGGGCACGTCCACGGGCCCGTAGGGCAGGCCGACCATCGGGTTCGAGGGCTGGAGCGAGAGCTCGGCCTGGTTCAAGAAGTGGTAGGGCGTCGTGGCGGAGGACTCGAAGAGGAGTCCCTCCATCGAGTCGATGCACCCCCCGGTGAAGTACTGGAGGTCCATGAGCGCCTCGGGGGTCCCGAAGCGGTCCTCGTTCGCGTTGTACTCCCACATCGCGCGCCCACACCCGTCGCGCCGGCCGACCCGGGTCATCGTCGTCATGAGGGCGTGGAACTCGGGGTAGGCCGCCTTGCCCTCGTACCCGCTGTAGTTCCAGCTGGCCCACGCGCTCACCTGGTTGGCCCCCGGGGGCGAGGGCAGGGCGGATGCCGGCACCACGAAGGGCGGGATCACGACGGCCAACGCGCCGAGGAGCACGACGAGGGGGCCCACGAGCGCGGCTGGCCCGAAACGGTAGCGATGCACGACGGGCGGCGACTCGAAGGAGCCGACCCAGTCGCGCCGGCGCCGCCACATCGAGACGACCTGGCGCACGGCCACCGCCGCCAGCCACCCAGTCATGAGATACACGCAGAGGAACCACAGCGGGAGCAGGCGCACGTTGTAGAGGGCGCCCTGGGGATCGACCACGAGGCCGAGGGCCGAGAGGCCGCCGAGCGCCGAGAACAGAATCCCGAAGCGGCTCCGGGTGACGAGGGCCACGACGACCGCCACCGCCGCGGCGAGGATCGCCCACAGATCCGCGCGGGGGAAGAGGAGCGTGCCGAACGTGGTCACGTTCTGGTAGCCCATCTGGGTCGCGTAGCCGTTGTCGTAGAGGAAGGGCACCAGCCACCAACTGGAGAGGGCGACGCCGAGCCCGACCGTCGACGACGCCCACCAGAGCGCGCGCCGTCGATCCGGCGGAGCATCGCGGGCCGCCCCGTCGTCGCTGATCCGTGACCCCATGAGCTCGAGCACCAAGAGGAGGAGGGCCCCGACGAGGGCGAGGGCCGCCGGGACGAGGTGGGTCAGGATCGTGAGCGCGAGCACGATCGCGGCCCATGCCCGGCCCCTGCCGGTGCGCAGGCCGCGCGCGAAGAGCCCGAGGAACACGAGCGCGAGGGGGATGGCGAGCGCGTACGCGTACTCGCCGGCGAGGGTGGAGAAGAGGTTCCCCCCGTAGATCGTCCACGTGTAGTCGAAGAGGAACGGGAGGGTCGAAGCGGCCAGCGCGGCCGGGATTGGCGAGCGCAGCCCGAACAGCCGCCCGCACGCCCACGCGCCGACCGGCATGAGGACCGAGCCCAGGATCGTCGCCATCTTGAACGCGATGCCGTAGGGGATGACGTAGCTGGCCAGCGCGGCCAGCAGGTCGGGGACGACGAAATAGAAGGTGTAGATCGGGTACCCGTCGTACCAACCGGGGTCCCAGCCGGTGAGGCGGGCGGCGGGTAGGAGATGGTCGCGCAGGTACGCCGGCATGATGAAGTGCGCGCCGGTGTCCCCGCCGGTGGTCGTCGTGTTCGAGAAGAGCAGGCTCGGGTGCAGCTGCCAGAGGGTGACCGCGATGACCGCGACGATCGCCCCCAGCGTGCACGCGGCGGGGAGCCACCCGGGCAGCCGATCGCCCGAGCGGACCTCGAGGGGGCTCGGCGGCTCCCCTGACTGCTCGAGGGCTTCGACGTCGACGAGACCCGTCAAGGGGTCCTCAGTGGATGAGACCCGAGCGCGACGACGCGATGGCGAGGATCGCGATCAGGTTGAACGAGGCGTGCGAGACGATGTTCATGCCGAGACGCTTCGTCTTCAACGCGACGATCGCCAGGATGCACCCGAAGACGGCCAGCCCGGCCAGCTGCTGCCACTCCGCGTGCGCGAGCCCGAAGAGGAGGCCGTCGAGGACGATCGGCACGACGATGCGCAGCGCCCTGAGCGAGCGCACCTGCGCCCCGTCCACCCCGAAAAGCCCGAGGAGCCCCCGGAAGAGCAGCCCCCGGAAGAACACCTCCTCGAAGAACGGCGCTCCCACCACGGTCAAGATCGCGATGACCACGAACGCTGCGCCGTGGGCCCCGCCCGTGATCTTGGTCGTCGGCGCCTGGAAGTTGTGCAGGTGCTTGATGAACGGCGAGTAGAGGAGCGCGACGACGAGCTGGCCTCCGATGCCGATCGCCACGCCGACGACGTCGACCGGCCGGAACGAGAGGCCGACGTCCGCGAGGAGATGCCCGGTGCCCCGGAGCTTGGACGCGAGCAAAGGAGCAAGGAAGAAGCCCGCCCACAGCCCGACCAGGCCCGAGCCGATGTACCAGGCGGGCGGGGCGGCCAGCCGCTCGATCGCGCTCAGCCGCGAGGAGTTCCCGGTGAGGTTCGCCGCGACGGCCACGGCCACCAGGGCGACGATCTGGCCGAAGACGAAGCCGACGACCGCGCTGATGACCCACACCCCGGCGTCGCTCCGGTTGTCGGGCACCCAGCGCCGGGGGGCCGGGGGCTCGTGGGCGAAGAACCCGGGAGGGAGCGGGGGCGGGGCCGCGAGCGGCGCGTCGCCGTGCGATCCTGGCGCGCCCTTCGACGCCTCTTCGCCGGGGGAGGGCATCGAGCAACGATACTGCCGGCCCCCTTCGGCCACCGGGCGCCACACGGGCTAAACGCGAGCCATTCGCACCATGTAAGGCCAGCGTAAGAGGCATGGCGCGCGTGCGGCGCGCGAGGGGACCATCGGTACCAGTTCGAGAGGTGGGGCGCCTAGCATGGCCCGGTGAGCCCGTCACGGCCCGAACGGCCGTTCAACCGCCAGCAGCCCAACGCCGGCGGCAACCAGCAGAACCCCAACGGCGGCCCCGATCAGAGCTGGCGTTGGATCTGGACGGTCCTCATCGTTGCCGTCCTCGCCGTCTTGATCGTGCCCTCCCTTCTCCCCCACTCGTCGTCGACCTCGATCGTCTACTCGCAGTACCTCGGCAAGGCCAACCAGCACCAGGTGTCGACGGCCACGATCGACAACGCGACCGGCGTGATCACCGGCAAGCTCACGAACGGCACCTTCTACACCTCCCAGGGGCCCAACCCCTACAGCCAGACCGACGTGAACACGCTGCGCAAGGACGGGGTGAAGGTCAACTTCTCCGAGCCCTCCTCGAGCCTGTTCTCGAGCCTGCTCCCCTACCTCGTGTTCATCTTGTTGTTCGTGGGCATGCTGTGGTTCTTCACCCGCCAGGCGAGGGGCCAGATGTCCGGGATCATGTCCATCGGCCGCTCGCGCGCTCGCATGTACAGCTCCGAGCGGCCCTCGACCACGTTCAACGACGTGGCCGGGTACGCGGGTGTGAAACAGGAGATCTCCGAGGTCGTCGACTTCTTGAAGACCCCGGCGCGCGTCAAGGAGATCGGCGCCAAGATCCCAAAGGGAGTGCTCCTGGTCGGTCCCCCCGGCACCGGCAAGACCCTGCTCGCCCGGGCAGTGGCGGGCGAGGCGGGCGTGCCGTTCCTCTCGGTCACCGGCTCGGACTTCATGGAGATGTTCGTGGGGGTCGGCGCCTCACGGGTCCGTGACCTGTTCCAGACCGCCCGCAAGCAGGCCCCGGCCATCGTGTTCGTCGACGAGATCGACTCGATCGGCCGCAAGCGCGGCGCGGGCCTGGGGGGCGGCCACGACGAGCGGGAGCAGACCCTCAATCAGATGCTCTCGGAGATGGACGGCTTCGACCCCGCCGAGGGCGTGGTCATGATCGCCGCCACCAACCGCCCCGACATCTTGGACCCGGCCCTCCTGCGCCCGGGCCGCTTCGACCGCCAGAGCGTGGTCCCGCTCCCGGACCTCGAAGAGCGCCTCCCGATCCTCCAGGTCCACTGCCGCGACAAGCGCATGAGCCCCGATGTCGACCTCGAGATCGTGGCCCGGGGGACGCCCGGGATGAGCGGGGCCGATCTCGCCAACCTCGTGAACGAGGCCGCCCTCCACGCCGTGCGCCGCGGCAGCGCAACCATCTCGATGATCGACTTCGAGTCGGCCCGTGACCGGGTCCTCATGGGCCAGCGGCGCGAGAGCCTGGTCCTCTCCGACGAGGAGAAGGAGCGCGTCGCCTATCACGAGGGCGGCCACGCCGTGCTCGCGTACGTGCTCGAGGAGGCCGACCCGGTCCACAAGGTCACGATCCTGCCGACCGGCATGGCGCTCGGCGTCACCCAGCAGCTGCCGATGGAGGAGCGGCACATCCACCCGCGCAGCCACATCGAGGACGCGCTGTGCGTGCGGATGGGCGGCCGCGCCGCCGAGCTGCTCGTCTACGGCGACCTGTCGACGGGGGCCGCCAACGACCTTGTCGGCAACACCGAGCTCGCGAGAAAGATGGTGCGCGAGTGGGGCATGAGCGAGGACATCGGCCCCATGGCCTGGGGCTCCCAGGGCCAGGTGTTCTTGGGCGAGGACCTCATGCACACGAGGGACTACTCCGAGCACACCGGCCAGATCATCGACGACGAGGTCGAGCGGATCCTGCGCGCCCAAGAGGAGCGCTCCTTGGAGCTGCTCACCCGGCACCGCAAGGGCCTCGACGCCGTCGCCCGGGCCCTCCTCGACCAAGAGACCATCGACGGCGCCGAGGTCGGCCGACTGGTCGACGAGGCCTACGGACGGCCGGTGCACGAGACCGGCAAGAAGGCCACACCCAGCTTCAACGGCAACGGCTCGGGCAACGGCAAGGCCCAGTCGGGGACCGAGACCCCCGCAGGCGTCGGGGCGCACAACCCGCCGCCGACACCGGCGAGCCCGGCCCCGCCGGCCCACTCAGGCTGGCCGGCGCCGCAGTGGCCGCCACCCCAGTGGACCCCCCCGCCGCCGGGCGATCCCGCAGCGGAGCGCTGAGGCCCTATCCCGCCGGGGCGCCGGCTCCCGCCAGGGCCACCACGTCGAGGCCGGCGCTCGGGGCGAGGTCCTCGACCACCCCGATCGGGCCGTCCGCCTTCACGATGAGCGGCACGTACTGGGTGCCGATGACCCCCATCGGCACGGCGGCCGCCCCCGCTGCGGGCACGTGCAGGTGGGCGAGCGCGACGAGGTGGCCCGGGGGCTCGAGCTTGTAGACGGTGGCGTCGAGGGGGGTGTCGCTCTCGTCCATCACCCCGAGCCCGACCACGAGGGCGCCGGGCACGCTCGGCTGGGCCTGGGTCCCCGGGGCGGGCAGGACGGCCACGGCGGCGGGGATCCCGGCCCCCCACGAGAGCGCGCTGAACGCCCCGAACTGGGGCCGCTCGAGCGAGCTCGGAGCGAGCACGGAGCGGTCGACCACCACGCCGGGCCCAGAAAGCGTCGTGAGCACGGCCGAGAACGCCAGGCCCGCAGGGATGCGCGGATCGGCGCTCGTGTCGAGCACCCAGGCGCTCTGTGGCGCGATCACCTTGGTGCGCTCGGCGGCGGGCGACGTCCCGGGCTTGACGGTGAGCCGGACCCGGTCGCTGCGGCCCGTCGGGTTGAAGACCGTGATCGAGCTCGTCGATCCGGCGGCGTCGACCGAGTGGGGCAACGCCCAGGACGGCGAGAGGGTCGGCTGGCCGAGGCGAAGCGAGAGGCCCGTCGCGCCGTTGGCCGAGACCGACTGGAGCTCGGCAGCGACCACCGCGCCGGTGCGGACGTTCACGATCGTCGACACCGAGGGGGCGTCCTGGACGAAGGAGTCGATCTCCTCGGTCACGAGGTGCCCGGGCGCCACGACGATCCCCTCGAAGGGCTGGGGCTGCGAAAGCCCTGCGGGCGTCACGAAGGTCATGTCGACGACCGCGTCGGTGGACGTCGGGTTGAAGAGGGCCATGGTGAGGGTGTCGCCCTGGGAGGTGGTGCCCGACGCGAAGTACCACCGCTCGGCGGTCGAACGCGAGCACGCGGCCTCGGTCCACCCCGCGGGGCCGGCGATCGACTCGCTCACGAGCACCCCGCCGCCCTCGAGCTCGACGGTCGAGGCGACCGGGTTGCCCCCGACGAGGGCCCCGGGCTGCTCGACGATCTGTCCGCCCGCCGGCACCTCGATGGGCACCGCCTTCGAGGCGCCCGAGACGGCGTTGTAGGCCCGCAGCGTGCCCGACACGGGCCGGCTCGTCGTGTTCACGAGGTCGAGGGTGGTCGTGGCGCTCGAGTCGGGGGCGGTGCCGGCGCAGTACCACGACGAGGACTCGACCGACGAGGAGGCGAGGGTGGAGAGCGCGTAGGGCGGCGCCGTGGGTGGCGCCGGGCGCCGGAGCGCCCGGTCGATCAGCGAGCCGCCGACGGTCGCGGCCAGGATCACCGCGAGCAGGGCGATGCGGATCGGCCGCGGGCGCTGGCCGCCCCTGGCCGGTGGGTCCGGCACGCCGCGGCGACGCTCGGGAGAGTCGAGCTCCGTCTCGTCGGAGAAGAACCCGTCGTCGAAGGGCCCGCTCACGGCCCGCCCCTCGCCCGCCTGGCCCGGGCCGAGCCCGGGCGCACGACCCGGGGCTCCTCGACCTTGGGCGGGAGCGTTGTCTCGCTCGGGCGGGCCGCGGCGAGGGCGCGCAGGCGCTCCCGCAGCGAGAACCGGCGGCCGAGGAGCACCGCGCACACGAGCACCCAGAGGACGATCTCGAGCCCGCCGCCGATGCCCGAGTAGGGCACGGCGCTGAGGCCGAGTGCCGCGGGGCCCCCGCCCGGCACGGCGAACTGCCTCGCCCAGCCGAAGGCGGGTCGCCCCGCGACGGCGTGCCCGGCGACCCGGAGCCCGAAGTCCGCGGCGGGCGCCATCGCCGAATAGACGACGCCCGAGGGGACCGAGCCGGTGTAGCCCGCCGAGCCGTGGGCCCTCGGCAGGACCGGGCGCCAGCCGGAGAGATCACCGGCCGGTGGGTGGGCCAGGCCCGCCGTGGATCCGCGCGTGGCCTCGGTGCCGACGACGGGGGGCCCCGGGCGGCTGGCCCGTTCGGGCAGGGCGGTCGTGTTCGCGAACACGACGAAGCCCTCGCCGCCGGGGACCTGGCGCAGGTCGGCCTGCTGTTCGAGGGCCGCGACGAGGTCGCCCGGCGGCGGGTAGGCCTGGGCGCTCTGGACGCCCGCCACGTTGGGGGCGAGCGACTTCAGCACCACCACGTAGCGGATCGCGGCCGGCGCGAGCAGGCGCCCGAGGTGCACGGTCTTGCCCTCCCGGGCGAGCTCGATCGCCACGGCCAGCTGGGAGGCGGGCCCGGGCGCGCTCGGGGCGTAGAGGTACTGGGCGTCGGGGGGCCCGTTCTCGCTCGTCGCATAGGCGAGCCCCGGGCCGGCCGACCATCCCCCGAGCGGGAGGGTGGCGGGGTCCCCCAGCCACAGCACGCGGTAGGAGTCGGGCGCACGCGCCGAGAGGAAGGCGAGCGAGTCGTGGAAGCCGCTCGCCGGCAGCCCGTAGCTCCCGCTCGAGACCTCGGCGATGACCGGGATCACCCCGAGGGCGGCGGCCAGCATCATGACGGTGGTGGCCAGCTGGCGCCAGCCGAAGCGGTGGCCGAAGAGGTCCGTCTCGAACGCGGCGACCCCGAGCCCGACGCACGCCGCGATCGCCACGGCGGCCGGCGCCAAGAGAACGTCGATCGACGGGGCGAAGGAGTGCGTCCAGCCCCGGGCGACCACCCAGGCGAGCAGCCAGCTGCCGAGGGCGACCACCCAGAGGCGCCCGGCCCAGGCCAGCCGGGGCCCGGCCCCGATCACGAGCGGGAGGAGGGCCGCAGCGAGCAGCAGCCAGCTGAGGGGGGACCCGCCGACCGGGCCGAGGTCGAAGCGCAGCAGCTGGGGCAGGTCGGGCAGGCCGCCCGGTGCGGAGGGCAGCCCGAAGACGCCGAGCGAATGGGCGCCCGAAAGCGCCGTGCCGATCACCCATGGGAGGCACAGCACGAGCGCGAGCACGAGCGCACCGACGACCGCCCGCACGGCACGCCAGGCGGCCGCCGACTCCCCGACCAGGAACGAACCGAGCCAAAGGCCGAGGCCGCAGACGAGCGCTGCGATTGCCATGGCCGGTGCGAAGGCGATGCCGATGGCCAGCACGACCCCCAGGCCGAGCAGCTGGGCGCGCGGGGCCCTTCGCCCGTGGCGGCCCGCCGCGACCTCGAATGGCGCGAGCTGGCTGGCCCCCATGAGCGAGGCGAGCACCCAGGGGGCGAGGGCAAAGGCCACCAGCCCGTCGGTGCGCCCGTGGGCGAGCGCGTCGTAGGCGAGGGGCAGGCCGAGGTAGCTGACCGCCCCAACGAGGCGGGCCCGCTTCGACCCGAAGCCCTTCAAGAGGCGCGACACCCCCCATGCCCCGAGGGGGACGGACCCGAGGACGAGCACCTTCTCGGTCAGCCCCATGCCGCCGAGGAGGATCGTGCCGAGCGCGCCGAGCGCGCCGTAGGCCGGGGCCGGGGGGGCGGTCGTCCCGAGGCCGGTCGGGCGCCAGGTGCCGAGAAACTGGTGCCAGGTCGCCGACCACGACGAGAGCGTGACGAACTGGCCGATGGAGGGCAGGGGGCCCGAGAAGAGGTGCCGTGCGCCGATGATCAAGACAAGGGCGGCCACGAGCCCCGCCGCGAGCCGCGAGCGGCGGGTCGCGAGCACCCGGGCGCGGCGGTGCCGGCGGCGACCGAAGCGCCCGCGGTCGTCCCAGTCCTCGTCGAAGGTCTCGTCCTCGGAGAAGGCCCCGGCGATCGTGCCCGTGAGCTCGGGTTCCTCGGCCTCCTCCTCGCGGGCCAGGGCGCCGAGTTGGGCGTGGGTGACCTCGAAGCCGAGGTGGCTCACGTTCGAGAGGTACTCCGAGAGCCGGGCGCTCCCGTGGATCTGGTTCGCGCGAACCTGGCCGTCGGGCACCTGGCGGGAGCGCTGGACGAGGCGGCGGGCCTCGCGCAGCTCGCGACGGTGCGCCAGGTTCCAGCGCCAAGCGCCGAGGACCGCCCGGACCCGGGCGCGGTCCCGGGCGACCAGGGCCACCAGCACCTCGCCCAGGGCGAGGGCCACGATCTGGGGCACGACGCGCAGGAGATGGAAGGGGCCGTAGCACTTGAGCACGGTGCGCAGCTCGTGGCGGCGCTGGAGCCCCTGGAGGGTGACGTGCGCGTCGGGCCCCGAGAGCACCGGCGCCACGCCCGAGGCGATCACCTCTTGGTGCCGGACCCGCGCGTCGGGGACGACCACGACCCGGGCGCCGGCCACCTGGGCGCGCCAGGACAGGTCGAGGTCCTCGCCCATGGCCACGATCCCGGTGTCGAAGCCGCCGAGGGCGGCCAGGAGGTCGGCCCGGATGAGCGTGCAGCCGCTCGGGGCGACGAAGACGTCCCGCACGCCGTCGTGCTGGCCGTGGTCGATCTCGGGGCTCCGGACCCGGTCGATCACCGCCCCGGTCTTGTCGGCGTTCATCCCGACGTGGAGCAACATGAGCGGGTCGTCCCAACTCACCACCTTGGGCGAAACGATCCCGGCGTTCGAGCGAAGCGACTCCTCCACCATGCGGCGCAGCGCGCTCGGGTCCGGGGCGCAGTCGTCGTGGCAGATGAGATAGAACGCTGCGCCCTCGACCGCCCCAAGCACCTCGTTGGCCGCCGCCCCGAAAGGGAGCGGCTCGCTGATCCGGCGCACGAAGGCGTCGGGCGCGACCCTCGCAACCCGGGCCGTGGGGTCCTCGGCTCCCCCGGCCGCCACGACAAGGATTGCGAGCTCGGGGTAGTCCTGGGCGACGAGGGCGCGGAGGCTCTCCTCCAGCCAGGGCCCCGGGTCCCTCGTGACCACCACCGCCACGACCGCCGGCGCCGCCGCGTCCATCAGGATGCGAAGGCTATCCGTCCTCCTCCTGACCCATCGGGACGGGGGCCCCGCCCCACCGAAGGGGCCGCCCGCTCAGCTCCCGATGTCCGCCCTGGCCAGGGAGATCTCCTCTGGCGATGCCCGATCGCTGGCGCCGTTCTCCCGGGTCCGGCGTGCTCGGGTTTTCCACAGGGGCCGGTGGCCAGGCGACGGGCGGCCAGGCCGTCGCTCAGCCCACGAGCCCCTGGACCGCCGCGACCACCCCGGGCGGCACCGCCAGCGGGCCGCCGAAGATGTAGCCGGGCGTGTCCTTCGGGAGGGTCGAGAGATACGACGCGACCGGGCTCGGCACGGGGGGCGTGGCGGCGGGGTCCACGAGCAGGATCGGCCCGAGCCGGCCACCGCTCGCGACGAACACCGCCCCGGCCAGGGCGTCGGTGAACGCGAGCCCGGTCGCGATCCCATAGAGCGCCGGGCCCGGGAAGAAGTAGGAGGCCACCGCGGCCGAGGTCCCGTACGCGTCCAGCCCGTAGAGGGCGACGGCCGACGGATCCGCACCGGCCGCCGCCAGGGGGCCTCCGATGGCGAAGCGGAGGTCGTAGGGGTGGGCGGCCAGGTAGGCGGCGGTCTCGGCGGACTGGGTCGGGCCCGCGGTGAGGAGGATCGCCCCGTGGCTGGCCACCGCTGCGGGGACCGCCGAGAGCGCGTCGGGGTAGTCGAGCCCGGTCGCTTCGAAGATCGTCGAGGGGTTCCCGAGCGCGCCGGCGATGTCGACCGCGGTGGCGAACTCGTTCACCCCGGCCTCCCTCAGGACCCCGTAGCCGAGGCCGGCGAGGGTGGTGTCGATGCCGGGGGCGAGTGCGAGGTCGCCACCGAGCAGGTAGACGGTGCCGCCGGGCTGGAGGACCCGTTGGATCTCGGCGAGCGTGCGGGGGTCCAGGGTCGGGGACTGGTCCGCCCCCTCGGTGAGCAACAGCGGGCCACCCTTGGCCACCGCCAGCGGCCCGCCGGCCAGCGCGTCGGAGAAGAAGTCCGAGCGGGCCAGGACCACGGCCTTGGCGCTCCCGGCGCTCGGGTACTCGGCCTGCGAGACGGCGATGGCGGTACCGATCGCGTCCTGGCCGTAGAGCGCCTGGAGGTCGACGACCTCGCTCAGCTGGGCATTGGATGGCGCGTCGAGCGAGGTTCCCGAGAAGGACGCCGCGATGGCGTGGCTGGCGATGCTCGCATAGCTCGGATCGCAGCTGGCGGTGCCCGACACGACCGGGACGGCACCGCAGCCGGCGATGGGGGTGCCACCATCGCTGAACGTGACGCTGCCGCCCGAGGGAGTGGGCGTCACCGTCGCGTCGTAGGTGACCTCCTGGCCGACCACCGCCGGATTCGCAGAGGCCGTCAAGCGCACCATGGTGGCGGTGCTCCCGGTGCCCGACAGGGCGGGCGCCGGGATCTGGACCGCACCCGACGTGCACGCGGTACCCGGCGTGCTCCCCACGCCCCGCTGATCGACCGTCGGGCAGAGCGTCGTCGGGGTCGCGAGGGCCACCGAGGCGCCGCTGGCGATATCCCCGATGGCCGGGTTCCCGGCCAGGGGCAGCGCGGTCTCGGTCGGGCCGCCGTTGTTGGCGAGTGCTCCGAGCTGGCCGGAGAGGCCGGCGTCGACGACGTCGCGGGTGGCGAGGGGGCTGGCAAGGCATGTGGCGTCGAGGGCGATGTTGTAGCCGTTGTCGGTCCAGGTGCCCCCCTGCTGGCACGAGCCGTCGAGGATGTCGGCGGCGACGATCACGCTCCCGCCGCTCGCGTCGATGGAGGCGCCCGTGGGCGGCGGGTCGAGGTTGTTCACGAGCTCGTGGGCACCGCTCGGCCCGAAGGCCGCCACCAGGCCGATCACGCGCCCAGCGAAGGCCGGCCTTCGCGTCAGCGGTCCTCGCAACGCGATGGCGGCGGTGAGGGAGCCGGTCCCGATGGCGCCGGTGGCGCCGTTGGTCCCGGTCGTCCCGCCCTGTCCCCCGGTACCGGCAGCGCCGCCCGCGCCGCCGCTGCCGCCGAGACCGCCGGTCGCTGACGCGGACTCGCCGCCGTTGCCCCCCGCTCCGCCGTTGCCGCCGTTGCCGTTGACGCCCCCGGCGACCGCATTACCGCCGCTGCCGCCGGCGCCACCGCGCCCCCCGTTCCCGCCGCTCCCCGTGGTCGCATTGCCTCCGTTCCCACCGTTCCCACCGTTGCCGCCCGCGCCGCCCGCGCCGGAGTTCCCGGCAACCGCGGCACCGAAGGCGCCGCCCACGGTGTTGTTGTCGAGCGTGCTCTGGGCGAGATCGAGGCTGTCGGCGGTCGAGATCCCCCCGCCGTTGCCCCCCGCGCCGGCCACGCCCGCGCCGCCGGGCGTGCCGCTCTGGCCGCCGGCGCCGCCGGCGCCGGCGTTCCCGCCCAGGTCAGGGTTGTCGTCGTTGGCGCCGTTGCCGCCCGCGCCACCCGTGCCGCCGATCCCTCCGTTCCCGGCGTTCCCGCCGTTGCCGCCCGCGCCGCCCGGGCCCGCGGCGTTGCGGGCGGGCGTGCGCGCGGCGACGGTGAGGGTGCCGGCGGTGCCCACGCCACCCCCGCTCCCGCCGCTCCCGCCCGCGCCGCCCGAGCCGCCCGCGCCGCCCGCGCCGCCGTCACCGCCCGCGCCGCCGTCACCGCCT
>DAHUZM010000122.1 GCA_027306525.1 Acidimicrobiaceae bacterium | reverse complement strand
CATCGCTGGCTCCCTAGAAGATCTTGGGGTCGGTGAACACGCCCGCCGCGACCAGCCGGACGTAGAGGTCGGTCAGGGCGACGAAGATCAGGCTGGCCCACGCCAGCTGCATGTGTCGGGCGTTGAGCGGCGTGAGGGTCTTCCAGATCCGGTAGCGGATCGGGTGCTTGGAGAAGGTGTTCACATGCCCACCACAGAGGTGGCGGGCGGCGTGACATGAGAGCGTGTACGCCCAGAGCAAGATCGCGTTCGCCGAGAGCACGAGTGAGCCGAGGCTCATGCCGATTCCCCCGTCGCCCGGGAGTCGGAAGGCCATGACCGCGTCGATGGTCAAGATGGTGTTGAACATCAACGCGACGTACAAGAAGTACCGGTGCAGGTTCTGGAGGATGAGCGGGAACCGCGTCTCCCCCGTGTAGCGGGTGTGGGCGTCGGCCACGGCGCACGCCGGCGGCGATTGCCAGAAGCCCCGGTAGTAGGCGCGCCGGTAGTAGTAGCAGGTGACCCGGAAGCTGAGCGGGCCGAGCAGGATCAAGAGCGCCGGGGTGATGTGCCACCAGTAGATGACGAAGAAGGTCCCGTGCGCGCCGGCGACACAGCTCCCCGTCACGCACGGCGAGAAGAAGGGGGAGATGAGGTCGCGGTGGGCGACCGCGCCGACGTAGTAGTCCTTGTTCACGAAGACGGCCCACGTCGAGTAGACGACGAATGCCGTGAGCAGCACCACGGTGATCGTGGGCTGCACCCACCACCGGTCCTTGCGCAGGGTGCGGGCGGCCGGACCGCCCCTCGCACCGCCGAGCCGCACCGGCGTGATCGTCGCTCCTCCAACGCTCACGCCGACTCCTTCCTCGCCTGAGTCATCTCGCCCTCGTCACCCGTCTCCGATCGCGGCCCCGCGAGGGCCCTGTGGGTGGTCGGCCTCATCTTTCCATCCCGCGCCCGACCTGGTGCAATCTCGGGCCCAAAAACCCCGCGCCGAGCGATGGGCCGGGTGCCGCCCTTTGCCCATAGGCTTCGCGCATGTCGCCCCTTCCGACCCACGCTCCCGCTCCGCCCCACGACCTGGCCCGCACGCTCGGAGAGCTCCGAGCCTCGGGCTGGGAGTCGGTGCCGGTGTCCGAGGAGCTGCGCCGCAACGCGGCGCGCCGCATTGCCGCCGGGGAACCGCTGATCGAAGGGGTGCTCGGCTTCGAGGACACCGTCATCCCCCAGCTGGAGAACGCCATCCTGGCGGGCCACGACATCATCTTGCTGGGCGAGCGCGGCCAGGCCAAAACCAGGATCATCCGGTCCCTCATCGACCTGCTCGACGAGTGGATGCCCATCGTCGCGGGCTCGGAGATCAACGACGACCCGTACCACCCGACCTCGCGCTACGGCCGCCTCAAGGTCGCCGACGAGGGCGACGAGACCCCGCTCTCATGGGTGCACCGATCGGATCGCTACGGCGAGAAGCTCGCCACCCCGGACACCTCGATCGCCGACCTGATCGGCGAGGTCGACCCGATCAAGGTGGCCGAGGGGCGCTATCTCTCCGACGAGCTCACGCTCCACTACGGCCTCGTCCCGAGGGTGAACCGGGGGGTCTTCGCGATCAATGAGCTCCCGGACCTCGCCGAGCGGATCCAGGTCGGCCTGCTGAACGTCCTCGAGGAACGTGACGTCCAGATCCGCGGGCACCGGGTGCGCCTCCCGCTCGACGTCATGCTGGTGGCAACGGCGAATCCGGAGGATTACACGAACCGAGGCCGGATCATCACGCCGCTCAAGGACCGCTTCGGCGCCCAGGTGCGCACCCACTACCCCGAAGAGGCGCGGACCGAGGTCGCCATCATGTGCGCCGAGGCGACGCTGCCCGAGGGCGACCTGCCGATCATCGTCCCGAGCTACATGCAAGAGGTGCTTGCCGAGATCAGCCAGCTGGCGCGGCGTAGCCCGCACCTCAACCAGCGAAGCGGGGTGTCGGTGCGTCTCACCATCGCGAACTACGAGACCCTGGTCGCGAACGCGCTTCGCCGAGCCCTGCGGACCGCTGAGTCGGTGGTGGTCCCGCGGGTGAGCGACCTTGCCGCCCTCTTGCCCTCCACGCAGGGCAAGATCGAGGTCGAGGCCCTCGAAGAGGGCAGGGAGGACGAGGTCGTGGCCCAGCTCGCGGCGGCTGCCGTGCTCTCGGTGTTCCGGCGCCGGGTCACCCTCGAGGACCCGGCGGCCGTGGTCGGGTCCTTCGGGGAGGGGAGCGTCGTGCACACGGGGGACGACCTGGCGTCGGCGGACTACCTGAAGGTGCTGGCCGACATGCCGGCCCTTGAGCCGCCGACCCGGGCGTTGGCCGGCCCCGAGGCCGCAGAGTCGCCCGCCCTCGTGGCGGCGGCGCTCGAGTTCTTGCTCGAGGGCCTGCACCTGACGAAGCGGCTGAACAAGGACGCCTCGGGCGCCCGGGCGCTCTACCGCAGGCGCCGGTAAGGCCGTCGTGACCGCCCGCTACGACTACAGCGACTGGGACGGCACCCAGGAGTGGGGGGATCTCGACCCCGACGACCTCCTGGCCGAGCTCACCGACGACCTCTTGGCCGGCGGCGATCTGAACGACTCGTTGCGCCGCCTGATGCGCAGCGGCATGCGGACCCGCGACGGCGAACGGATCATGGGCATGCGGGAGATGATCGAGCGGATGCGCCGCCGCCGCGAGGAGCTGCTCAAGGAGGGCAGCCCCAACGCCGAGATGGACCGCATCTCAAAGGCGCTCGACGAGGTGGTCCAACAAGAACGGGGCGCGATCGACCAGCTCGAGCAGGAGGCCAAGGACTCGGGCGACGACCGCCGGGCCCAGGTCACCTCGGACGTCGCAACGGAACGGCGGATGTCGCTCGACCTGCTTCCCCAGGACCTCGCCGGAAAGGTCCAGGGCCTCCAACACCATGAGTTCGTCTCGAGCGAGGCCAGGGAACGCTTCGAGGAGCTCATGGAGGAGCTGCGCGAGCAGGTGGCACAGATGTACTTCGAGGGGATGTCCGAGGCGCTCTCCTCGGCCGATCCCGAGCAGTTGGCGCGCATGCGATCGGCCATGGACGCGCTGAACACCATGCTCGAGCAGCGAGCCCGGGGCGAGGAGCTCAACCCGAGCTTCGAGCAGTTCATGGAGCAGTACGGGGACATGTTCCCCGGCAACCCGCAGACCCTCGACGAGCTGCTCGAGCAGTTGGCCGAGCGGATGGCGGCCGCCGAGGCAATGTGGCGCTCGCTCTCGCCCGAGCAGCGCCAACAGCTCCAGTCCCTCGCCAACTCCTTGCTCGAGGACATGGATCTTCGTTGGCAGATGGAGCGGCTCGCCTCCAACCTGCGCGAGGCGATGCCCGGTGCTGGGTGGGGCCAGTCCTATCGCTTCCGGGGGTCAGAGCCGATGGGTTTCGGCGACGCCACCGACGTCGCGAGCCAGCTGGGCGAGATCGACCGGATGGAAGACCTCTTTTCCTCCGCCGCCTCGCCGAACGCCCTGGACGAGGTCGACATCGACGAGGTCCGGCGGCACCTGGGCGACGACGCCGCACGGTCGCTCGAGCGGCTGGCCAAGCTCACCAAGACCCTCCAGGAGAACGGGCTGATCGAGCAGCAGGGTGGTCGCACCGAGCTGACGCCTAAAGGCGTCCGACGCCTTGGCCAGCGGGCGCTCAGCGACCTGTTCTCCCAGATGCAGCGCGAGCGCATCGGCGACCATCAGTCGGCCACCTCGGGCAGCGGGCACGACCGCGAGGAGACGACGAAGCCCTACGAGTACGGCGACCCCCTCAACTTGCACCTCTCGGCGACCGTGCACAACGCGGTGCGCCGTGGGGGCTCCGGCGTGCCCGTGCGGCTCCAGGCGGAGGACTTCGAGGTGGTGGAGACCGAGGCCCTGACCCGCTCGGCGACGGTCCTCCTGGTCGACCTCTCGATGTCGATGCCGATGCGGGACAACTTCGTGCCGGCCAAGAAGATGGCCATGGCGCTCCAGACCCTGATCTCGACCCGCTTCCCTCGTGACTACCTCGGGATCGTGGGGTTCTCCGAGGTCGCCAGGGAGATCAAGGCCGATGACCTGCCGACCGCGATGTGGGACTACGTCTATGGCACCAACCTCCAGCACGCCCTCGCGCTCGCCCGGCGGATGCTCGCCCACCAATACGGGACCAAGCAGATCATCGTGGTGACCGACGGTGAGCCGACCGCGCACATCGATGACGACGGCGAAGTCTGGTTCAACTACCCGCCCGTGCAAGAGACGCTGCGGCGCACGATGGCCGAGGTGATCCGCACCACTCGCGCCGGCATCACGATCAACACCTTCGCCCTGGACCTCGAGCGCACCCACTACCCCTTCGTCGAGCAGATCGCCCGGGTGAACGGCGGGCGGACCTTCTACACGACGCCCGACGCGTTGGGCGGCTACGTCCTCGTCGACTTTCTCCGACACCGCCGGTATCTGCGTCCGGCGGGCTGAGCGGGCCGCTCGGCGACCGAGAGGGCGCGGGCCGCGACCTGACCGAGAGCGACAAGCCCCGAGGAGCTGAGACAAGCGCTCGAAGGAGCACCGCTGCCAGAGCGCGCTTTGGCGCTGCCGCCCAGCCACGGGGAGGCAGATCCAGGTGCGATCGAGGATGCGGCGACCGAGATCGGCACCACGGGCGCCGCTAAACCTGCCCGAAGCTCGCTGTCCACACGGGCGAAAGGGACCTCCAAGCTCCGGTCCCAGGCCACGACGTCGGCGCGGCGGAGCTTCCGGGCGGAACGTCACCTCGGCGTGGGCCCGGCGCCCGAGCGCGAAGAGGGCTGTTCCGCCACCAGCAAAATCTCACTTTCCGTGGTGAAATTGGTCCCTGCCTAGCGTTTTCTGCCACGAAGTGTGAGAATTTCACGGCCTTGCGTTCCTATGTCGGATAGGGGAAGATGACATGGTTGTAGTTACATCGGTGCCACTTACAGTGAGGGGAGGCCGACCGGTGGACTTGGCCGCAGTGCTCTATGGACGCTTGGACCGCAGTTGGCAGGCACAGGCCAACTGCATGGGCGTCGACCCGGACCTCTTCTTCCCCGAGCGCGGGGCGTCGACTCGGGAGGCCAAGGAGGTCTGTCGCGGGTGCGTCGTGCGCGAGGACTGCCTCGAGTACGCGCTGGCCAACGGAGAGAAGTTCGGGATCTGGGGAGGGATGAGCGAGCGGGAGCGTCGCCGTCTGCGCCGCGCCCGGGCGTTGCAGCGGCGGGCCGCCGCCGCTATGACCGACGCTTCCTGAGGGAGCGATCGTCCAGCCTCGCCTCGAGGACGGCGTCGGCGGAGAGGCCGAGCGACTTCCAGCGTGCCTTGGGCACGCCCTCGAGAACCGTTGCGGGGATCAGCCCGACGAGCTCGGCCCTCGTGATCCTTGCGCCGGGCGGGAGCGCCACCGCCACCGCTTCGTACACGTCGAGGGGTCCGAGTCGACCGGGATCGGTCAGATTGCATGAGATCTGGGCGAATGCGCCCGCCACGAGCCCGAGCGCTCGGAGCCCGGCCCGTCGGAGGCGCCTGGCGGTCGCCCGGGCCTCGATCCCGCTGACTCCCTCGACCCACAGGTTGTAGGCGACGAGCGGGCCCCGGGCGCCCACCGCCACCGCACCGGCGCTCGGGTGGGGACGGGAGGGGCCGGTGTCCGGGACGATGCTTTGGAAGGCACCCTTTCGCACGTCGGGGAGGGATCGCTCACCGCCGTCGGGCATCGGCCCATAGAGGAAACAGGGGAGCCCGAGCGTCTCCCCGGCCCAGATTGCCAGCCGGTCCCGGAGTTCGATCGCCATGGAGAGGTCCTCCGACCCGATCGGGGTAAAGGGGACGACGTCCACGACACCGAAGCGCGGGTGCAGGCCGGCGTGCTCGCGAAGATCAAGGAGCTCGAGTGCCGTGCCCACGAGGGACCGCACGGCGTCGAGGAGCTCGCCGGGCGCTCCGCCCAGCGTGAGCACGCTGCGATGGTGGTCCGCGTCGTGGTGCACGTCGAGCAGCGGGTCCCCACATGCTTCGCATAGGCGGTCAATGGTGGCGACGTCTCGACCCTCGCTCAGGTTGACCGCTGACGCGGCGGCACGCGCGCTCAGCACCGCGCCGTGGTCGGAAGCGACGACGGTCGTCGATCAGTGAAAGGCGTTGACGCGTGCAGCGCGTCGAGAGCGCAGGATCCGACGCCGCTCACGCTCGGAACGACCGCCCCAGACCCCGTGATCGATCCGATTCGCGAGGGCATACTCTAAGCATGCATCGGCGACCGGGCAGTCGGCGCAGATTCGCTGCGCGGCCTGGACACCGAGACCATCGCTCGGGAAGAAGACCGACGGTGGCTCGTCTCGGCAGCGGCCATCGGCCATCCATTGGGTATCCATTGGGTGCTCCATGCCTCTCGAGCGAGCATAGCGGCGCCGATACCGCCCACTGCCTGGTTCTTACGCATCTCTTAACCCCACGGAAGAAATCGGCGGAACGGTGACCCAGGTCCCGCCGGGGCGCCCAGGGGACCGCGTCCCGCCGCCCCCGCCGGGTTGGCATCAGCGACCGGGCACGCCGCCACCCGCCTCACCTCCGGCGCCGCCCGTGCCCCCCGGGCGACCCCCGGGAGGAGCGTCCCCTCCCACCGCCCCGCCCTGGCCCGCCCCGGCGCACGCTGTGGCACCCCACCCGTACGCCACTCAACCTGCGCCAAACCACGCGTATCCGCCACCGACTTGGCGGAGCCCCCACTTCGTCCCCGCCAACCCGGTGATCACGACCCAGGCAGCGGTCAAGCACACCCTTACGGCTCGTAACTGGATCACGGTCGTGATCCTGACGGCGATCCTCGCGGCTCTCGTCGGTGGGGGCGCCGGCTATGTGCTCGCTCACCGATCGCAGCAGACCATCGTCGAGAAGTTCTTTCCGAACGCCGCGTCGTTCTCCAAGCCGGCCGACATCCAAGAGGTTCTGGCGAAGGTCGAGCCGGCGGTCGTCTCGATCGATACGACCGGGATCGTTCGCGGTCGGAGCTCAGGCACCGTCGAGGGCGCCGGGACGGGCATGATCCTCACGTCGAGTGGCCAGGTGCTCACGAACAACCACGTGATCGCCGGCGCCAGCGACGTCACGGTGACGCTCTTCGGGCAGACCCACCAATTGGCGGCCCGCGTGATCGGGAGCGATCCGGGCCAGGATCTCGCCCTCTTGCAGATCGAGAACGCGCACGGTTTGCCGACGGTGCAGCTCGGTGACTCGAACCTTGCGCGCGTTGGCGACACCGTGCTCGCCATCGGCAACGCGTTGGCGCTCTCGGGGGGGCTCACAGTGACCATGGGAATCGTGTCGTCCAAGGACCGCTCGCTCACCGCCACGAGCGACTTCACCGGAAAGAGCGAGAACCTGAGCGGGCTCCTCCAGACGGATGCGGCGATCAACTCGGGGAACTCGGGCGGGCCACTCGTGAACAGCTCGGGCGAGGTGATCGGCATGAACACGGCGGTCGCCGAGAGCACCCAGGGGAACGCACCGGCCCAGAACATCGGCTTTGCCATTGCCATCGACACCATCAAGCCGTTGCTGCCGTTGCTGCGTTCGGGCGGGTCGACAGGCTGAAGCGCGCCACCCCGGGCGGTCACCGCCCCTCGCGGCACTACGCTGACGTTCGGCACGCCAGCCGTGAGGAGGTCCCGTGTCCCCCGAGCCCGAGGAAGTCGCAACCGACGAGGTCGGCGAACCAATTCCCCCAGTCGGGCACGTGCGCGTGGTCTATCTCGGCCCCGTGGCCCCCCATTGGGAGGTGCAGTCCGACTTCGGGGAACCCGAGGTGATCGAGGCCTTCCGGGAGCGAGCGCTCGCGCGACTCGTGCTCCTGCCGCCCCACGATCCACAGTTCCGCAGGAACCGCGAGCGCGTGGTGCGCGACGCCGAACGCGAGAACCTGGCACTCGAGTGGGACCTCGGCTTTCCCGAGGAACCCGCACAACAGGCCTAGTCCGCGTCCTCTTGGTCGTCGCGGGGCTCGTCCCCGCTGTCTTCGGGCAGGTCGATGCGTTCGAGCCAGAGCCCCGGCGCATCCACCTCGGCGGGCGTTGGCAACGTCTTGGCGCTCGTCAACAGCCTGGCGAGACCCTGCTCCCCGGCCCGCTCGAGCACACCACGGACGAATGACGCACCCCGGTCGACCTGGGCGCGTCCGACGTCGAAACCGAACAACGCAGCGGCAGCCTGGCGGCCCCGGTGGTCCGCGACGCTGTAGCGATACCAGGCCTCCGAGAGCGGTCCCGCCGATCCGGTGATTGCCTGCGCGATCTGTGACGTCGCGTGGTCGACGTAGCCGCTGAGCGCCGCGACGACCGAGCTCAGCCGGTCCGACGTCGCCCGGCTTCCCGGGGTGAGCAGGTCGGCCAGGAGCGCCTCGGGGTCCGACATCATCTGCTGGAGCGACTCGGGTCCCGTGTCCAGGGAGCCGAGTCGCTCGGCGAGGCCCTGTTGTGCCGCCATGGACTCGGTCAGCGAGGCGTCGAGCAATTCGCTCAGCCGTTCGGCGACGTGAGGCCGGTCGAGCACGAGTTGCACCGTGAGCTCGTGCGCGCAGACCCAGAGCAGCGTGGCGTCCTCGTCGAGGCTCCAGTCGGCGGCGAACGCCGCGACGTTGTCGGGCACGACGAGCAGCTCGCTCGAGCTCGGCCACGGCACGATCAACGCGTATTGCCCGAGGGCCTGTCGCGCCAGATGCCCGATCGCCGAGCCGAACTGCAGTCCGACCATGATCGGACCCATCGTCGACGCGAACTGACCGAGGAGGGCTTGGAGCCCCTCGGGCGCATCTTCTGTGCCGAGCCCCTCCATCGGCGGCCTCGGTGCCGCTTCGATCGCGGCCACCATGCGCTCGAGCCATGGCCTCCAGCCGTCGAGCGCCCGGTTGGCCCAAGCGCCTCGTCCGACGGGCACGAAGGTGTAGGTCCTTTCTGCCATCGGCAGCCCGGTAGCCCCCTCCACGTGCAGCTCCACGACGCGGGCGAGCTCCTCGAGCTTGATCCGTTGCAGCGGATCCACGTTCGACTCGACCCCATCGGTCGCCACGCCCTGGGCGAGTGCGCGGGCGGCGTCGAGCCATGGCGTGGCCCCGCCCCGTGCCCCACTTCCGATGACCTTGAGCAGGTCTCCGAGCAACCCCGAGAAGGGGTTGTCCGGGTCCTCGGGGTTCATCGCCATGCCCGCATGCTAGGGCCCTTGCGAACGGGTGCCCCCCGGCGCCGAGCGGTGGAACCGCCCGAACGCGATGCCCGACCAGATGACCTCGGCGATGCCGAATGGCCAGGCTCCCGAGAGGAACCCATAGGCGCTCGAGAGGAGGCAGCCGAGCGCGAAGGCGGCCACAAAGCCGCGGTGCCGGCGCTCGAGGGCGTACATCGCCATCATGAATCCGACCGAGCAGATGCCGAAGATCGTGACCGCGGCCGAGTGCACCTCAGGGGCTCAGGGCGAGGAGTTGAGCCAGAGGCCGACGCTGCGCACGGCGTTGTCACGCTCGACGGTGAGGCTCACCCAGCTTCCGGGGGCGAGGAGATAGAGCCGAGAGCTGAGGTCCGCCATCGACTGGACGCGCCGGCCGTTGATCGCCTCGATGACGTCACCGGGCCGGAGGCGGCCCTTGGCCGCGCCGGTCGGATCGACCGCAGTCACGAGCGCGCCCCTGGTCCGCCCGTTTGCCGAGTTGGTGCCACTGATCCCGAGCCAACCGTGGAGCACCTTGCCGTCGGCCATCAGCTCGCGCGCTACTTGCAGGACGAATTCGCCTGGGAGGAACGCCGCGTCGCCGCCCACCGACGGCACGCCAAACCTGTCGAACAGCCCGACGACTGCCCCGTCGTGTTCCATCAGCACCGCGCCCTCGGGGACCACGCCCTTGGGTGTCGAGGCGACGACGCTCACCATGCCCGAGCCTGGGCCCGAGCTCACCGCCTCGCTGTTCGACGCGATGGTCTCCTCCCACCACATCGATTGGGGTGAGCCTGCAGACTCGGTCGCCACCGCCATCTCGATGGCGCCCGTCCCCGGAGCGATCTGGCTCCAGTCGACAAAGTGGGCGACCGGAAGGGAGGCGTGGACGCGCACCACGCCGACGTCGGAGTGGTGGTCGATCGCGACCACGGTCGCCGTCTCGCGCTTGCCCGAGGCCGTGGTGGCAAGCACCCGACGGGCGCCCTCGAGCAGGGTGGCATTGGTGGCGATCATGCCTCCCGCAGCGACGGCGACCCCGCAGCCATAGGTGTCCGATCCCGAGGAGGTCTCGACCTCGAGGCGGACGACGGAGCGGGTCGTGGTGAGTGGGGGCGTGCTCATCCGGACCGGGCTGTTGGGGGTGGTCGGGGAGGTCAGCATCAGCCCGCCGGTGACGAGGGCCGCCGCGGCGCCAGCGCCGACCACGAGCGTGCCGACCCAGGCCGCGCGCCGGCCCGAGTGCCGGGTCCGAAGCGTCGGGGCGGCATAGGTGGGCCGGCCGGCCCAGACCCCGGTCTCGGAGGGATGCCGCCAAGCGCGTTGCTCGGGGGGGACCCAGCCTCTCGGCCCGGGGTCCCTCAGCTCCTCGAAGGCCTCGCCCTCGCCGTCTTCTGGTCCACCGGTCCCCTGGTCAAAGGAGCCGCCCTCCGATGAAGCCATGATGCGCCAGGTTACCGACGGCCCCAGCTTCAATGCGGTCGCCCAGAGGCTCCTACGATGTGGCAAATGCCCCGCGACCTGGCGATCGACCTGGGAACGGCCAACACCCTCGTCTACGCAAAGGGCAAGGGCATCGTGCTCAACGAGCCCACGGTCATCGCGTACAACACCCGCAGCCGCGAGGTGCTGGCAATCGGCTCCGAGGCCTGGCAGATGATCGGCCGCACGCCGGGCTATATCGTCGCCGTCCGACCGCTGCGCCAGGGAGCGATCACCGATTTCGACATCACCGAACGCATGCTGCGAGTGCTCCTCCAGCGTTGCGGCGTCTCGAAGATCAGCCGGCCCCGCGTCCTCATCTGCGTCCCCTCGGCGATCACGCGCGTCGAGCGGCGGGCGGTAAGAGAGGCAGCGCGTCACGCTGGTGCGTCCGCGACCTACCTGATCGAGCAACCGATGGCTGCCGCGATCGGGGCTGGTCTCGCGATCCACGAGCCCATGGGATCGATGGTCGTCGACGTCGGCGGCGGCACGGCCGAGACTGCCGTCATTTCGCTGGGCGGGGTCGTCGCTCAGCGTGCGATCCGCTGCGGCGGTTTCGACTTCGACGCCGCCATCCAGTCCTACGTGCGCCACAAACACGGCGTGGCGATCGGCGAACGGACGGCCGAAGCCGTGAAGTTCGCCATCGGCTCCGCATATCCCTACGAAGGCGAGCGCGATGCGCAGGTCCGGGGGCGTGAGGTATCGACCGGGATGCCCAAAACGGTCATGCTCTCACCGGTCGAAGTCCGCGGTGCGGTGGAGGAGCACGTGGCGCAGGTGATCACGGCGGCGACCGATTGCCTGGCCGAAGCGCCCCCGGAGCTCGCGCAGGACATCATGTTTGAGGGCGTTCACCTGCTCGGCGGGGGAGCACTCCTGCGCGGCATGGCACAACGCGTGGCCAACGGGACGGCCGTCCCCGTCCACCTCGTCGACCTACCCCTCGAATGCGTTGTGCTCGGGGCGGGGATGTGTCTCGAGGCGCTCGACGAGCTGCGCCCCGTCTTTGCTGACGCAGGCGACTGAGTCAACGCGTGAGGAGAATCTCGGCCGCCTGACGGACCTGCCAGTCCGGATCGTTGCGCGCCTCTTCAAGCGCCGACTCGACCTCGGGCGAGGCAAATCCGGCCAATGCGACCACGGCTCGGCGCCGCACCGGGGGACGATCCTTGAGGCCGTCAAGGACAGCGTGCAAACCCGCCGCATCGCCGATCGCGCCCAGTGCGGCGATTGCGGCCTCCCGACAGCGTGCGTCGGGGTGGTGAGATGCGACGGCGGCGAGGTCGTCGACGGCCGCGCGCGACCGACGTTCCCCGAGCGCCCAGGCCGCTGCCACCACGACGAGCGGGTCGGTGTCACCCAAGCGCTCGGTGAGGAGTGTCGGGAGCCGCGAGCGGCTCCCCTTGCCGCCGACCGTCGCCCCGAGCGTGGCGGCCCGGCGCCGCACGAGCGAATCGGGGTCGCCAAGTCCTGCCGCGAGCTCGTCGAGGGTGAGAGCGCCGAGTCGGGCCAGTGCGCCAAGCCTTGCGGCACGTACCGACGGGTCGGGGTCGGCTCTCGCCGCTGCGACGGTCCCCATGTCGCCGACGTGCCCGGCCGCCACGACGGCTCGTCGACGTTCGGGGGCGGCGCGCCGGGCGCCGTCGCCTTCCATGGGAGGATCGACCCGCACCGCCACGAGTATGACCGAGGCCCATCCCGCACCCCCCGCGTCCCCACGAGGACGCCGCCTGATCCGCACGCTGCTGGCGGCGGTTGCCGTTCTCGTGGTCGCCGCAGCTATCGCGAGCCGGGTCAACGTCGACTATTACGCCCTGTCGCCGGGTGATGCGACCTCGGTTGCGCCGCTCATCAAGGTGCCAGCGTCACGTGCACACAAGGTGCATGGCGCGGTGCTCCTTACCGATGTCTTTGTCCAGCAGCTGACGGCGTTGACCTATGCGCTCGACACCTTCTCGGGGAACGACCAGATCGTCCCGACGGTGGCACTCACCGGGGGCGGCGTGCCGGCGTCGGAACTCACGGCACAGGGATACTTGGAGATGGCGCAGGCCAAGGCGGCCGCCAAAACGGCTGCCCTGCGTCGCCTCGGCTTCAAGGTGCAAGAGCACGATGCCGGGACAGTTGTGGCCGCAGTGGGATCGGGCACCCCGGCCATCAAGGCGCTGCAGGTCGGCCAGGTGATCACTGCGGTCGATGGGGTGTCGACCCCCACGTTGTGCGCATTCGTGGGCCAGATGGCGAACTTCGGACCCGGTGACACCGTCCGTCTCAGTGTCGAGCAGAACCACTTCAGGTCCGATGGCACGCCGGTGCGAGGCGCTGTGAGGACGAAGTCGGTTCGCTTGGCGGCGCGACCGGCAGGCGACACCGGCTACTCGGCATGCCCCGGGGTGAAGCCGTCGAGGGGGTTCCTCGGGATCTCGGTCGAGACTCAGCAGGACTTCGGCTTCCCGTTCCCGATCGCGATCAACACGGCCAACATCGGCGGTCCCTCGGCGGGCCTTGCCATGACCCTCGGGCTCATCAACACCCTTTCGGGGGGTCACCTGACGGCCGGGAAGGTCGTCGCGGCGACGGGCACGATGTCTCCAACGGGCGTCGTGGGGGACGTCGGCGGGGTGGCCCAGAAGACAATTGCGGTCGAGAATGCCGGGGCCACCGTGTTCTTCGTGCCGCCCCAGGAGCTGGCGGTGGCCCGTTCCAAGGCGACCGCCTCGCTGCACGTGTACGCCGTGTCGAGCCTGGCCCAGGCCCTGTCGATCCTGCGGCAGCTGGGTGGAGAGTTCCCGGCGAGGCCGGCGCAGGCCCCCTGATCTCGGGTTTGGGACGTGGCTTTGGGGCAGGACCTCCAGGAGGGGGTCTTCCACCTGGCCCGTGCCCAGGTCGTAGGCTTGCGCCATGCCGGACGCCCCCCTGGGCTCATCGTCACGCATCCGATCCGACGAGGTCTCGAGGCGTTCGTTCAACCGGAACCGACGGGGATTCGACCCAGACGAGGTCGGGGCGTATCTCGACCAGATCGCGGCCGAGCTATCGGCTTGGGAGGCGCGTGAGGAGGAACTGCTCGCGCGCTTGGCCGACGCCGAGGAACGTGCCGCGAACCCCAAGATCGATGATTCGCGTCTGACGTCCGCTCTCGGGCAGAAGAGCGCCGAAGTGTTGCGCAACGCGCACCAAGAGGCTGCTCGGCTCGTCAACGCGGCGGAGGAGACGGCAGCCGCAGTCACCCGCGACGCGCAGCAGCAGGCGACCGACCTGCAGGTGTCGGCCGAGGCCGCAGCAGCCGAGCGGATCGCGCAGGCCGAACTCGCCGCCGGATCGGTGCGCGAGGAAGCCCAGGCCGACGTCGCCGCGATCTTGGACCGGGCGCGCTCCGACGGCAATGCATTGGTGGATCGTGCTCGTGAGCGTGGCCGCCTCATGATCGAACAAGCACAAGAGACGCGCCGTCGCATGCTGACAGAGACGGCCCAGCGTCGCCGGGTGCTGCTCATCCAGATCGAGCAGCTACGAGCAGCTCGGGATCAACTCGCACGCACGGTCCTCGGCGTTCGCGGCACCGTCGATGACATCGTCTCAGGGCTCGCTCGGGCAGACGACGATGCGCGCGCCGCTGCTGCTGCGGTGGCCGAGCGCGTCGCCGAGGTTGAGGCCCAAGAGGTCGAAGGACTCGAGCCCGTCGAGATTGAGGCGGTCGCCACGGAAGTCGAGCAGGTGGTCGAGCTTGAGACGGCGAGCGCGAACGGTGCCGAACCGACCCAAGAGCACGAACGCGCATCGTCGAGCGACGACTCAAAGGTCGAGGAGCTCTTTGCACGCATTCGCGAGGGGCGCGTGTCGGAGCCCGAAGAAGCGGTGCTCGGTGAGGTCGTGGCATCCGAGCCCGCGGTCGCCACCGAGACCCTCCAGCCCGAGCGAGAGCAGCCGAGCGAAACAACGAGTGAGGCGACCGAGGCTGAGCGCCTGGTCGCCGAGCGCGACGACATGCTTGACGCGATCATCGCCAGGATGGCGAGGCGCCTGAAGCGGGCCATGCAGGACGATCAGAACCTCCTGCTCCATCGCCTTCGCGCCGACACCGGCCAATACCGTCAGGAGCTGCTCGCCTCCGAGGAAGACCAACGACGTGGGCTCGTGGAGGCCTCCGTTGACTTCCTCGGTGATGCCTTCGACGCCGGGGTGACGTTTGCGCGAAACCACCTCGGCGCCGAGGAGGCGGCCGCTCTCGACGCCGAGGAGATCAACCGGTCGGCAGTGGGTAGTGGCGCGTCGGAGCTGGCCGACACGGTCGTCACGTTGTTGCGGCGGCGCCTGCTCGAGGAGGACGCCGAGGGTCCCGGTCCGAGCGAGGAGGAGGCTGCCGAGCTGGTGAGCGCCGCCTACCGTGAATGGAGAGGCGAACGCATCGAGCGGCTCGTGGCCGATCACGTCATCGGTGCCTTCTCGGGCGGGGTCCGCGCAGCGAGCGGCAAGACCACATTGCGCTGGGTAACCGCCGGCAACGACGACGGCTGTGCGGACTGCGACGACAACGCCCTTGCTGACGGGGTCGGCGAGGGCGAGCGATTCCCGACCGGTCACATGCACCCGCCGGCGCACGCCGGATGTCGCTGTCTGGTCGTCCCGACCCCGAGTTGACCCTGACCCGGACCTAGGCTCCAAGCGTGCGCTCCCCACAAGATGTGGCGCCGCGCGCCCCGCGGACGCGGCACCGGGGTCGTTGGTGGCTGCTTGGAGCCGCGATCGTCCTGGTCATCATCCTGGCGTCACTGCGTTCGCTGGCGACCTTCTATACGGACCGGCTTTGGTTCACCTCGGTCAACCTCACGTCGGTGTGGGACACCCTCGTGGCCGTCAAGGTTGGGCTCTTCGCCTCCTTTGGTGGACTCTTCTTCGTCTTGCTCTGGGTGAACCTCATCGTCTGCGATCGAATCAGCGGTGCGGTGGACCCCTCGGACCCCGAGGACGAGCTCGTGCGGCGGTATCAGCGGGTGGTCCGGCCCTACGCCCACCGGATCTACGCCGGCCTGTCGGTAGTCGTGGCGCTCATCGCGGCGGCCGGGACGATTGGCGAGTGGCAGAACTGGCTGCTCTTCACCCACGGGGTCAATTTCTCGTGGACCGACCCCCAATTTGGGAAGAACGCCGCCTTCTACGTCTTCAAGCTGCCGTTTCTCGAGTTCCTCGTGAACTGGCTCATCGTCTCGCTGATCGTGGTACTCGTGTTCACGGCCGTCTTCCATTACCTGAACGGTGGGATCCGGACGCAGCGCACGAAACCCCGGGTTCGGCCCGTGGTGAAGGCGCATCTCTCGGTCCTGCTCGCCCTCATCGCTCTGGCCAAAGCTGCCGGCTACCTGCTCGCCAAGTACCAGCTCGTCACGTCCACGAACGCCTTCGTCGAGGGCGCTGGGTACACGGACGTGCACGCTCGGATTCCGGCGTTCAATCTCTTGTTCTGGATCTCGCTCGCGGCGGCGGCGGTCCTCGTCTGGAACATCCGGCGCCAGGGGTGGACACTCCCGATCCTCGCCGTGGGCCTGTGGGCATTCGTCGCCCTGGTCATCGGGGTCATCTACCCAGCCATCGCGCAGGCGATCGTCAACCCATCGCAGAACCAGAAGGAGGCGCCGTACATCTCGCGGAACATCGCGGCAACTCGATACGCGTACGATCTAAAGGACATCAGCGTGTCGAAGTTCCCTGCCACTACGACGCTGAACTCGTTGCAGATCCTGCAGAACATGGGGACGCTGAACAACATCCGTCTCTGGGACCCGAACCCCCAGATCTCGCTTCCCACCTTCAATAAGTTGCAGTATCAGCATGGCTACTACTCCTTCCAGGCGCTCGGCGTCGACCGATACAAGATCAACGGCACCCTTCAGCCGGTGCTTGTCGGGGTACGGCAGGTCAACGAGTCAGGCATCCAGTCGCCGACTTGGGTCAATACGCACCTGCAGTACACCCACGGTGAGGGCATCGTGATCGCACAGGCCAACGCTGCGAACTCGAGTGGCTATCCCTTCTTCCGGGTGCGTGACGTCCCCCCAGTCTCATCGAATGGACTTCCCATCGTTACGCAGCCGGATGTCTATTTCGGGATGAACGAGCCCGGCTACGTCATCGCAAACACGAAGGAAGATGAGATCGGCGGCGCTCAGCCGCATTACAGGGGCAACGGCGGGGTGCAACTCTCCTCATTCCTTCGACGGGCCGCCTTTTCCCTGCGCTTCGGCGACTTCAACCTCTTGATCTCGGGACAGATCACCCAGAACTCGCGGATCATGTTTGTGCGTGACATCCAGAAGATGGCAGAGAAGGCGGCTCCGTTCCTCTCCTGGGATTCGGATCCTTATGCAGTGTTGGCGAAGGGGCAGATCTACTGGGTGCTCGACGGCTACACGACGAGCGCGAACTTCCCGTATTCGCAAAATGCCTCGACTGCGCTCGTGCCTCAGGGGAGCGGCCTGCCGGGCAGCTACAACTACGTGCGCAACTCCGTGAAGCTGGTCGTCAACGCGTATTCCGGCCAGATGAAGTTCTACGCCATGGACAACGATCCGATCCTGCGGACCTATGAGGCGGCATTCCCCGGCATGTTCGTTCCGGGAGCCTCCATGCCCAGGACGCTCCAACAGCATCTTCGCTATCCGGAGGACATGTTCTCGATCCAAGCGGCGCTCTACGGCCGTTACCACCTGTCGTCTCCGCAGAACTTCTACAACGCGAACGGGGCATGGACGCTCTCGCCGACAGCCGGAGCCGGTCCTCCGTCCCAAGCGTTGTCGGTGACCCTGACCACCAACCCACAGGGCCAGGCAATCAGCGGCACGATTGCACCCCAAGCGCCCATCTACCAGGTGATGTCTCTTCCTGGAACCACGAAACAGACCTTCACGATCTCCGATGCCTATGTCCCGTTCAACAACGGAGCGGCCAGCCAGAACCTCGCCGCCTTCGTGATTGGAACCTATAGCGACAGCGGCGGCGGGCGACTTCATGTCTACGAGACGAACGGAGCCCAGGACGTCGGTCCGGCGCTTGCCGACACCGAGATCCAGCAGGACCAGAATGTCTCCTCGAAGATCACCTTGCTTGACCAACATGGTTCGAGTGTGCTGCTCGGGAACACCCTCATGGTCCCGGTCGCCAACGCGATCATCTACATTCGGCCCTTGTATCTTGAGGCGACCGGCAACCCCGCTCCACAGCTTCAAGACGTCATCGCAGTGCTTGGCAACGACGTCCAGATGGCGCCGACGGTGGGAGAGGCCCTGTCCAATCTGCTCAACGCGCCGGTCAACTCGGGCACAGGGGGGACCACGACCTCGCCATCGAGCCTGGCCGCCGCAGCGGCTCAACAGGTCAGCGCCCTGCTTGACCAGGCCCAGACCTATTACGACAATGCACAGGCTGCGCTGAAGAGCGGGTCGCTCGCCCAGTACCAGAGCGACATCTCCTCGATGCAACAGGTCCTCGCGCAGGCGAAGTCGTTACTGACCGCGGCCGGTGCGAGCCCGTCGACGAGCTCGACGACCACCACGACGACGACGCTCCCGAAGGCGGCGCCGAAGCACAAGGTCAAGACTGGGTCCACCGCCGCGCTCTCGAAGAGGTCGCCGACGATCGGGCCCTGAGATTCGAGAGACCCTGGGCGCCTTGACGTGCGATGATGGGGTCTTGGATGGAGGCTCGCGACGGCGGGCCCAGTATCGAGGAGGCCCGATGGGATTTCTCGACAAGGTGAAAGAGGGCGCGGCCCAGGCCACTGCGGCTGCCAAGGATGCAGCCCAAAAGGGACAGGCAAAGCTCGATGCGCTGCAGGCCAAGCGGCAGGCCGATGGCCTGTTGCGCGATCTCGGCGCCGCTACCTACGCCGAGAAGGTTGGGCGAGCACCGGCAACGAACTCGGCCGATATCGAGCGTCTCATTGGCGCTCTCGAGCACCACGAGCACGAAAACGGCCAGATCGACCTGACGCTCACCTCGGAGGCCTAAGCGCCGGATGCCGCTCAGTGGTGAATATGAGCCGAGCACCTGGGAGTGGGTGCGCGACCAGGTGGCCGAATTTGAAGCGTCCGGGGGCGCTCGCGCGAACACGTTGCGTGACACCGGCCTGCCGATCGTCATCGTGACCACGGTTGGCAACAAGAGTGGCAAGCTCCGGAAATTCCCCGTCATGCGGGTCGAGCACGCCGGCCAGTACGCGATCGTGGCATCGAAGGGCGGAGCCCCGACACATCCGGAGTGGTATCGGAACCTGAGCGCACATCCGGATCTCGTGGAGATTCAAGATGGGCCCAAACCCGCCGATTACTCAGTGCGCGAGCTCGAGGGGGGTGAGCGGGACGCTTGGTGGCAAAGGGCGGTTGCCGCCTACCCTCCCTACGCCGAATATCAGGCACGAACCGAACGCCGGATCCCGGTCCTCCTCGCGACACCAGTAGGCAAGAACCTCTGAACAACCCTGAGATCGACCGCGGGCGTGCGGACCTTGGCATGGTTCGGCAGTCGATCATCGCTGACGGGCCCGAGCGGATGGACAGCTCGGCCCTCGGTCGGTGTTACTCCTCTGGCTGAAACTGGTCTGGGTCCAGCGCCCCGGGGTTCGCCGGGTCGTCTTCGTTCAGGCCCTCTGGATCCGGCTCCGGAGGTGGATCGCTTCCGCCCATCACGTCGCTATCGTCCTTGCCAACCATCGGTCCCTCCATTGCGTCGGTCTTTACGCGTGGTACCCGGCTTTGCGCTGGATAAACCTTGCTGAGCTGGCGGGTTGTCGCCCTTGATCGCGACGGAGGTGGCCAGATGAGGGGGGAGCTCTTCACGAGGAGGGGTCCGCGGAGCGGCCAAATGCGGGCCGGACTTGGACCCGCCATCACCCCCCGGGCGGTGCCGCATGCACCAGCGATCGGCGCGTCCAGGTAGCCCGGTGCGCTCGGAGCACCGGACAGGCGGTGATCGTCGGTAGCAGACATCGAGATCCAATGAGCGGGTCAAGCCTCGTGGCGGACCCTGTTGGCCTCCATTGCGAGGGCGACGGCTTCGAGCACCTTGGTCGAGTCTCGCTCGATGTGTGATCGTGCAAGCAACAGGCACCCGGCGCCGATGAATGCAATGGGCATGACGACGAGAAAGGCGACGCGGTAGTCGTTCGAGAACTGGCCGGCGACCCCGGCGGTGATCAAGGGGGCCGCCGCCGAGCCGAAGACGATCGAGGCCAGGTTGAACGCGGCGAAGCCCGCTCCCCGCACCTCCGCGGGTGAGGCATCGGACAAGCCAGCTCGCAAGGCGGGGAATGCCGCAGTGGCAGCGAAGATTCCGATGAATTGGAGAATGTAGATGGGCATGCTCGGCATTGGGAGGAACGAGAGAACGAAGATGCCCGCACTTACGATCATGCAGACGGCTGGGATGACGACACGGGCACCGAGGAGGCGGTGCACCCAGCGGTCAGCGACCCAGCCACCCCAGATTGTGCCGGGGATGCCTCCGAACACGAGTAGGAGACCGAACAGCGCCGTCGCTTTCCCCTGGGAAAGTCCGAGCTGGTTCTCATAGAAACTGGGCATCCAGGTCGTCACCGCCGTGACCACGAACCCCACCGTCGACACGCCGATCAGCGCGAATCGCAACGTCGGGATATCCATGATCACCTTCATGTCGCGGACGAGCCCGTCAATCATGTCGGAGACGAAGTGGCGCATTCCGCCGGGAAAGAGAGGATCAGTCTTCCCGGCAATCTCCATCCCACTGCGCTTGGCGACGTGAGCACGGTCGGCCGTCCCACGAGAAGGCTCCGGCAACCTCCAGCACATGTAGGCCACGAGCAGTCCAGGCACGATCGACACGAGGAACGCGAGGCGCCAACCACCGCCGTCGAGCAGGGGGCCTAGGGCGCCACCGATGACAAGGCCAACGCCCATGCCCACATAGCTCAGGCATTGTTGGATCGAAAAAGCCTTGCCGCGCTTGCCCGTTCCGTAGAAGTCCGCGATGACGCTCGACCCCGAAGGATCGGTGATCGCTTGGCCGAACCCGAGTGAGCCGCGGACGACCACGAGGAGGAGGAACAGCGACGTGGGGATGATGCCCCCCAGCGCGCTGACAAGTGACCAAAGGACGATGGTGACCGCCATGGCCCTCGTTCGGTTCCAGCGGTCTGCCAGATAGCCAGCGGGCAGCGTTGCGATGCCGTTGATCAAGATGAACGCCGAGAAGAGGACGGCAATGGCGGTGTCGCCGACGTGGAAGGCGTGCTTGAGCTGATCGCTGTCGCCGCGCACGATGTACTGGTCGACGCCGTCGATGAACAGCGTCAGGCCGATGACCCACATCGGCCAGTCCCTGATCGAGACGGTCCGGTGCCGAGAGTCGGCCGGCTCGAGGATGGTGCTCGCCGCGTTCTCGGGCGGGGGCGCCTCCTCCGGCAGAGTTCCAGGCCTTCCCCAGGCGGGCTCGTCCTCTCTGAGCCGATCGCTAGGGGGCAACGTCATCCGGCATGCTCCTTCGTGTGTCGGTGCGATTCAGCCAGTCGGCGGATTTTGCCCTATCGAGACCCAAGGATGTGGCGGAGTGTGGCAGGTGCCGAAGCGCAGCGCAGGCATCTTCTCCCTCTGTGCGTCGACCTCGAGTAGGCGCTCTGGGGAGCCACGAGTGTCCCTGTCAGCTGACTCGTCGTGCGGTGCCAGTCGCTCGGCAGGGCGTCGAGGACCCTCAGGGATCCGATTTCACGCCGATCAGGAGGAGTGGACCCGCGCTCCGATCGTGATTGTGGCGGCGCCGCTGAACCGGTCGTGCGCGAGGTCAGAAAGCGCCCGGTTAACCTCCTCGAACGGATATTGCCTCGTGAATGTGCGCATGTGAATGCGTTCGGCGATTTCGAGAAGTTCGAGCCCGTCCCGGCGAGTGTTCGCGGTGACGCTTCGCAGGGTGCGCTCCTGGAACAGATGCCTCTGGTATTCGAGCGAGGGGATGTCCGTCAGATGTATGCCGGCGATCGCCAGTGTGCCGCCACGATCCAGCGCCTCGAGCGCCGAGGGGACGAGTGTGCCTGCCGGGGCGAAGAGAATCGCGGCATCCAGGGGTTCGGGTGGGCGGTCGGCACTTCCGCCCACCGAGGTTGCGCCGAGCTCTCGTGCGAGCGTCTGGTCCTCGGAGGACCTGGTGATGACGTGCAAGCTCGAACCCTCCGCAAGGGCGATCTGCGCAGTGAGGTGGGCGGAACCCCCGAATCCGTACATGCCGAGTCGTCCGGCGGCGGGCAGGTCAGCCCGGCGCAGCGCGCGGTATCCGATGATGCCAGCGCAAAGAAGCGGTGCGGCGGCCTCGTCATCGAAGCTCGTCGGGAGGCGGTAGACGAAGGCCTCGTCGGCGACCATGTACTCGGCGAAGCCGCCGTCGATGTCCCACCCGGTGAAGGTTGGCGCCAGGCAGAGATTCTCCTCCTCGCGTCGGCAAAAACGACACGAGCCGCAGGTCCGGGCGAGCCATGCCGCACCCACCCGTTCGCCGATTCGGTACAGGCTGGATCCGGTGCCGAGCTGCGCGACGTAGCCCACCACCTCATGGCCCGGGATTGCCTGGGCACGATGTGGCGCCAGGTCGCCCTCCGCCAGGTGGAGGTCGGTCCGGCACACGCCACAGACGGCGACCCGTAGGAGCACCTGACCCCGTCCCGGTTCGGGGATGCGGCGCTCCACGAGCCGCAGGGGCTCCGAGTCGATGGGCCCGGGTCGTTCGACCACCCATGCTCGCATCGTGGACTGCATCGAAATGTGCGCCTTCCTCGAGACCCGCCGGCCGCGCCTCAGGTGATCAAGTCAATGCTCACCGAGGGTCGGTGCGCAAGAGAATTGTGGACAGTGCAGTGTGAAGCTACCGCCAAGAGCGCGGCTTGCCGGTCCCTTGGGACCCCGTTTGGCACAACCATCGACAACGCGATCTCTCCGACGCGTGTGGGCCGATCGGCCATGGTGAAGCGTGCGGTCACTACCAGTCCGTCTGTCGGAAGGTCATGACGAGTGAGGAATCGACGAGCGTAGAAGGCAACACACGAGGCGAGACTGGCGACAAATAGTTCGGTTGGCGTCTGCGCGGAGTCGTCGCCACCAGCACCAAGGGGCTGATCGACCCAGAGGCGATGGTCTCGGATGGCGATTTCGAAGCGATCCCGTTGGATGTGCTCGACGTTCACCTCACCGATTCCGGGATCCGATGGCGCGCCCATGGTCAGGTGAAGATGATCTGCCCACCCGCCGCGAGCCCGTAGAATTCGCCGACGGTGATGATGCCGTTCACCTGGGGAATGAAGTCGTCCCGATCGAGCCCGAAGAGGTCAACGGATGCCTTGCAGGCGAAGAGGCCAGCGTCCGAATCCGCGATCATCTCGACAAACTCGGGAATGCTCGGAATATCCAGTCGGGCCATCTTCTGATCCAGCAGATGTGTCATCACCGAGGACATTCCCGGAAGTCCGCCGAGCATGGTCGCGAGGTGCAGTCCGGGATTGCCCACCGTCGCCAACTTGATGTGCTCATTGCGAGCCTTGTGGATCGCGTCGAGGCCGAAGAAGGTGAAGAACAGATTCGCCTCCATCCCCTCTTCCCGAGCACCGTTCGCCATGATGAGGCCCGGGTAGACCGACTCGAGCGATCCTTTCGAGATGATGATCGAGATCTTTTCGATCCTCGCGTCTGACATCGTCGTACCTCCTCGTCTGCCTCGAACGGTTCTCATATGCATCCATGAGGTTTGGGAACTCCCGCGATCTTTGCGGCGAGCTTGGCCGGACCCTTGGGAAAGAGCTGGTAGAGCTCCTTGATGGGGATACCCGTGGTCTTCGAGAGAGCCCTCACATTTGGGGCGTCACCCTTGCGCTCGTACTCGTCGCGCATGAATCTGATCACCTGCCAATGCCGGTCGGTGAGCTCGGCGATCCCCTCGGCGGCAGCGATCTGCGGAGCCATTGCTTCGGTCCACTTACTGGGGTCTGCAAAGAATCCCTCGGCGTCGGTTGACACCTCGATTCCGACATAGGTCATGGTCGCCATTGGACTCCTCCTTGCAGTGGTATCGATCACTCGGCCTTTTCAAGATGTTTGTCAGCCAATGGCATCGAAGCGCCGATGAATGGAATGTCGCGGCCAGGGAGGATGGCACGCCAATACAGCTGTTCGAACGCGAGCTTCCCGATGTGGTTCAGGCGGGACTCTTTGAGCAGTGGAAGCCCGACAGGAGAGGGGAAGTGTCCCAGCGTCGGCTCGATTTCGTCGTTGAAATCGATGAGGAGGGCCTTGTCGAAGCCGGTCTCGATGAAGCAATTCGTGTGTCCGTCGAAGCGAGCATCGGGCTCCTCGCCGGCGAGGAACCGGGTGACGTTGTGCGAGAGCACCTCACCCTCGAAGTGCGCAACGGAGCCGGCCTTCGAGGCGCGCAGATCAGTGGCATCGCCGATGGCAAAGACATTCGGCTTCGCCTTGGCCTGTAATGTCGGTTGCGTCGGGACAAAGGCCAGCGCGTCTCCGAGCCCGGGCGATCGTGCGACGCACGATGCCCCCTCGTGGAGCGGCGCTAGAACCGCAAGGTCGAAGTCGGTCTCTCGATCGTCGTATGCAGTCAGGCGGCCCTGAGCCCCATCAACCTCGCCTGTCGCGAATTCCGTGACCAACTCGACCCCCTTGCGCTCGAGCAGGCCCGATAGCGCCCGATTGCAGGTCTCCTTGGTGAAGGCCGCATCGAGTGAAGTGAGATAGGTGAGCTGGATGCTTGATCGCATTTTCTTGCGCCGAAAGAACCAGTCGGCGAGGAAGCAGAATTCGAGAGGCGCGACCGGGCACTTGATTGGAAGGTCGATCATGCCCACGAGCAGCCGCCCGCCTTCGAACGCGGCAAGGGCGCCAGCGAGGCTCGTCGCACCCGGAAGCGAATAGAAGGTGTGCACCCGCTTACCCCAACCCGGGCCGGTCAGACCGTCCGTTGCTTCAAGCGCGAGCCGAGTGCCGCTCGCAACAACCAGTACGTCGTAGGGAAGCGCGCCACCATCGGCAGTGATCACGCGGTCGTGGTCGAGGTCCACCTGTTCGACCGCCGTCCGTCGGAACTCGACGCCACGACGCAGTTGGGCCGCTCGCGAGCGCACCAGGCGGGCTGGGGGTGCCAACCCAAAGGGAACAAAGAGCAATCCGGGCTGGTAGAGGTGTCGGTCGTCTGCATCGAAGACGACGATCTCATCGGCAGGGCTGAGCCGGTGCCGGAGTCGATTCGCCGCAAGCGTTCCGCCGGTACCGCCGCCGATCACGACCACCCTGCGTGCCACAAGAGCAGCGTGGCAGCGGCCGGAGGCGGCCAACAGGGCCCATCGTCACAACCGTCCCGACATGAGGATCATCCGGCAGCCGTCCCGCGATTTGGGACTTTCTGCCCTATCGTCGAGCGCCCGACGAGGCCAGACTGCCAGGGAACCAGCACAGACTGGTCAGCCAGAAAGGCAAAGCAAGGCCCTGTCCCCCCCCAGGGCCTTGCTTGCTGTCTGGATGCCGTGCGACGCCAGGCGTCGGGACGTGCCTATTCCCCTAATCGCTCGAGCCTGGCTGAGAAGAACGGTCCGTAGTCCCAGAAGAGGACGTCGCCATCCAAGTGCCGGGTGACCGTGAACTCGGGGTGACCGACCGGGCGAAGGACGTGCACACCTTCTTCGAAGGTGCAGACCACCGAGATTGGCCTTCCATCAGCCGCGGCGACGTCGTTGACGCCGTGCTCGGGCGTCCCATCGGCCCACATGTCGTGGATGATGCCGTCGGCGGTGATGCACACGCGGTCCCCGCACTGCTCGATGCGCTCGACGTGTTGAAGGACACGGTCCGGATCGGGGAGGGGCTGTCCCTTCCATGTGACCTCTGCGACCCGCCAAAGGCCGCGCAGGTCGGGAGCACCTGGCGCCAGTGCCTCTGTGCATTGAGCGAGGATCGGCGGCGGCATGGTCTTGCCGTAGCCCCCGGGCGGGGTGTGGGCCACCGGGATGTCGCGGCTCAACACGCGCCGGACCATATCTTTTGACATATACAAAGTCAATAGTTAGCGTGGCTTCTATGCCGCGCTATGGACAGATCGATCGCGACTATGCGCGACGTCTTGCGACGGCCGATCCGGCAACGGACGGTCCCGTGTACATGCTCAACCTGATGAAGTACCGGAAGGTCGCCGACTACGAGGAAGACTCCGGAGACACCATCACGGGTCGTGAGGCCGATGATCGCTACGCACCCGTCGACGTTCTTCGAGCCATAGGCGCCAGGATCTGCTTCGCTGCAGATGTCGTCAACGCTTCGGAGGACTGGGATCGGGTCGCGGTGGTCCGCTACCCGACGCGAAGGTCGTTCATCGAGATGCAGTCGCGCCGTGATTTCCAAGAGAAGCACGTCCACAAGGAGGCCGGGATGGACCACACCATTGTCGTGGGTACCATGCCCGAATCGACCATGCCGCCCAATGCCTCGTCTGACGGTCTTGTCTTGCTGGAGCTTTGGGACGGGTCGGGACCCACGCCAGACGGGTCCGGTGCCCGATTCATCGTCGACGGGACCATCTTGGGCGATGGCCGGACCTGGTCCTTTGCTCGATTTGACGCTGTCAAGGAAAGCACGCCACTCCCACCCGGGTCGGACACGCACCAGGCGCTGCTCCTCCGCCCATATGTCGAACGGTGGGTCTGAGCAGTCCTCCGGCCGAGCCGCGCAACGAAACCGACGGACGCCGGCTTCGCCGACTCCAGCACCAAGAAGCGGTGCTCGACGCGCTGGTTGTGCTCTTCGCTGATGGCCAGTACACGCCCCGTGCCGCCGAGATTGCGCAACGGGCGGGGGTCTGTCATCTCCATCTCTGTTTCGATGCGCCGATGATCTCAGCCGGGCCGCCATCGAATATCAGTGCTCTTCGCAACAATGCTTGCGGAATCTGAGATCAATCCTTATGCTCCCACGCTGATCAAGGCAGAGTCTGCCGCCGAGGCCCGGATGAGCCTGCTCGATCTCATGGGATTCGCCGTTCGCGCGCGCCCAGCACACCGTCATCAAATCGTCAGGGGTCGGTTCCGGCGCGATCGGATCTGTCAACGACGCCGACTCGCAACCTGGTCCGGCCGCCAAGTCGCGTTGGCCGCCGAAGAGGTCCTTCATGGACTCGACATCTTGTACGCATTCGAGTCCTCCGACCTGCTGCACTCCTCAGAGGCCTTGTCGCGGCGCCGGAGCATCGCCGCGGTCGCGTGGAGCGCCGGAATTCTGTTGTACGGCCGTTGCCCGTCGCCAGAGACGCTTCCGAGAACCACCCGGGGGCGCGGGCCCGCTCTTGGCAATTGCTCAGATGCCCGAGCAATGGCAAACGAGTTCGAACTCAGTTCCATGACGGTTCGCCCTGCGTAACCCCGACCGGGTGTCAGCAGGAGATGAACGGGGTAACCCCTTATGGTCAAGTCGTATGGAGGTAACCCGTGCCGCTGAGCGCTGTCTACATGCTCGAACGTTTGAAGGAGTGGGGCGTTCATCGCGTCTACGGCTATCCCGGAGACGGCATCAATGGGTTCCTCGGGGCATTCGAAGAGGTGGACGAACCGACCTTCACGCAGACCCGGCACGAGGAGATGGCGGCGTTCATGGCCTGTGCACATGCCAAGTTCACCGGGGAGCTCGGGGTGTGCATGGCAACCTCGGGTCCGGGGGCCATCCACCTGTTGAACGGCCTCTACGACGCGAAGCTCGATCACCAACCGGTGCTCGCCATCGTAGGACAGCAGAAGCGGATGTCGGTCGGTGCGCACTTCCAGCAGGAGGTCGACCTCCAGGCCCTGTTCAAGGACGCCGCCGGGTTCGTCTCAACGGTGATGGACGAGCACTCCGCGCGCCATGTGCTCGATAGGGCCATCAAGTCAGCACTGAGCGAGCGCCGCCCCGGCGTCGTGATCGTCCCCGAGGACGTCCAGGAATCCGAGTATTCGGACCCGCCCCGTACGCACGGCGCGACCTTCACCAGCGTCGGATGGAATCGCCCGCGCATGGTGCCCGAAGAGCACCTCTTGAAGGAGGCAGCCGGAGTCCTCAATTCGGGCGAGAGGGTGGCGATTCTCGTCGGCCAGGGTGCGAGGAAGGCCGCAGACGAGGTGGTCGAGGCGGCCGAGCTGCTGGGGGCCGGGGTCGCGAAGGCACTGCTCGGCAAGGACGTCGTCCCCGACACGCTGCCCTTTGTCACGGGATCGATCGGGCTGCTCGGGACCGAGCCCTCCAACAAGATGATGATGCATTGCGACACGTTGCTCATGATCGGCACTTCGTTTCCGTACGCCGAATGGCTCCCAAAGGAGGGAGAGGCCCGCTGTGTTGAGATCGACATCGATGGATCGCTCATCGGCGTCCGTTATCCGAATGACGTGTCCCTCGTTGGTGACGCTGGCGAAACCCTTCGCGCCCTGCTTCCCATGCTTGAGCGCAAGGAGGACCGGCGGTGGCGCGAGCTGATCGAAGGGGAGGTCGCCACCTGGCGCCGAGTCCTCGACGACCGAGCTCACCAACCCGGTGACCCGATCAATCCCCAATACGTCTTCTGGGAACTCAACCGTCGGGTGCCCGAGCATTGCATCTTCGCATCCGACTCGGGCTCCGCAACCAACTGGTACGCCCGCTTCATCGACATGAAGCAGGGAATGCGTGGCTCGCTGTCGGGCACCCTCGCCACCATGCTTCCCGGCGTCCCCTACGCCATCGGGGCGAAGTTCGCCTATCCGGACCGCCCCGTTATCGGGTTCACGGGAGACGGTGCCTTTTCGATGCTCGGCATGAACGAGCTTCTGACTGTCAGCCGCTACCGAGAGGAACTTGTCGCGCACAATCCGACCCTCATCTTCGCGGTCCTCGTCAACGAAGACCTGAACCAGGTCTCCTATGAGCAGCGCGTGCTTTCAGCCGACCCGAAGAACCCGGCCACCCAATCGCTCCCTTACGTACCGGCGGCCGAATTCGCACGTCTCCTCGGATTCGAGGGCATCAAGGTCACGAGCCCCGATCAAGTCGGCGCCGCGTGGGACCGAGCTCTGCAGGCCTCGGGACCGGTCGTGCTGGAGTTCCAGACCGACCCCCAGTTCCCGCCGCTCCCGCCCCACGTGCGTCCCCAGATGTTGAAGGAGACCCTGACCGGTCTTGCCCGTGGCGACGAGGACGCGCTCGGAATCGCCGTGAAGGGCGTCAAGGGTAAGTGGTCCGAGTTGAAAGAGCACGTGAAGGACCACCTCCCCGGTGAGTCCGAGTGACGACGACGACGGATCCAGCAAATCGCACGAAGCGGACCATTCCAGTTAAGCCGGCACCGACCATGGCGGTCGGCATGGTCGGTGTCGAGACCGTCGATGTCGCAGGGTTGCGACGAGCTCTCGAAAAGGCGCTCGAATGCGAGGTGCGCTTTGACGCTGGGTCCCTGGCGCTGTACGCGAACGACGCCTCCAATTTCCGTCAGGTCCCTCTGGGCGTGGTCATCCCGAAGACACTCGATGACGTCGTTATCGCTCACAAGGTGTGTGCCCGCTTCGGCGCACCGGTCATGAGCCGCGGGGGCGGAACGAGCCTTTCAGGCGAGACGGTCAACTATGCGGTGGTCATCGACCACTCGAAGTACCTGACCCATATCGATGAGGTGGACCTCAAGACGCGGACCGTGACGGTCGAACCGGGAGCGATCAACGAGCAGGTGAACATACAGACCGGCAAGCACAACCTCGTCTTTGGCCCGGATCCTTCGAGTCATTCGCGCTGCACGATCGGTGGGAATGTCGGCAACAACTCGTGCGGCGTCCACTCGGTGCAGGCACAGCTCTATGGCCCCGGGCCGCGTACTTCGGACAACGTCAGCGCTCTCGAAGTGTGCACGTATGACGGCGAGCGCTTCTGGGTCGGAGTTGGCGAGGAGAGTCAGCTCGACGAGATCATCGCGGCCGGCGGACGCAAGGGGGAGATCTACTCGCGGTTGCGCGATTTGCGTGACCGCTACGCGAACACCATCCGCGCACGCTACCCCGACGTTGCTGCACTCCCACGCCGGGTTTCTGGTTACAACCTCGACGAGCTGCTCCCCGAGAAGGGCTTCAATGTCGCGCGGGCATTGGTCGGGACCGAGAGCACCTGCGTCACGGCGCTCCGGGCGACCTTGATGCTCACACCGGCTCTTCTCAAGCGCACCCTCGTCGTGGTCGCGTATCGGGATATCTGCGATGCGGGGTGTCACGTCGAAGAAATCATCGAGCGCTTCCGACCAATCGGCCTCGAAGCACTCGACGACGTCCTCATCGCCGACCAGCAAGAGCTGCAGATGAACCGTGAAGACCTCGACGAGCTACCCGAGGACGGCAATGCGTGGCTGCTGGTCCAGTTCGGCGCGGATGACCAGGCCGACTCGGAGACCCAGGCCAAGGCGCTGGTCGAGTGGCTTCTGGCGCAGGGCTACGCCGAGGACAGGATCGTGGCCATGCGCTCCAAGCAAGAGGGAGGCAGCAGCAAAGACATCTGGCAGATCCGCGAAGGTGGCCTCGGATCGACGGCGTTCCCCGATGGCCAAGACCATTGGCCCGGGTGGGAGGACTCCGCCGTGCCCCCGGCCCGCGTCGGCGAGTACATCAGGGACCTGAAGGCTCTCTACGCTCGCCACGGGCTGCGAGGCGCCTTTTACGGCCACCTCGGGCAGGGCTGCATCCACTCACGCATCAGCTTCGACCTCTACAGCCCCGAAGGGGTTCGAAACTACCGAGCCTTCATGGAGGAGGCGGCCGATCTGGTCACCTCCTACGGGGGCACCCTGTCGGGAGAGCACGGCGATGGCCAACAGCGTGCTGAGCTGCTGGAGAAGCAGTACGGGCCCGAACTCATGGCGGCGATGCGAGAGTTCAAGCTGATCTGGGACCCCCGCTGGAAGATGAACCCGGGCAAGGTGATCGACCCGTTCCGGCTCGACGAGGATCTGAAGCTCGGCGTCGGCTACAACCCGGCGCGGCCGCCGACCAAGTTCGCCTATAAGGCGGACGGCGGTGACTTTGCCCATGCCACTTTGCGCTGCGTCGGGGTCGGGAAGTGTCGGGTGCCCCAGGCAAATCAGACGATGTGCCCGAGCTACCAGGTGACCCGGGAAGAGAAGCATTCGACGCGTGGGCGCGCCAGGTTGCTCTTCGAGATGCTCCGGGGCGAGGTCATTACGGAGGGATGGCAGTCGAAAGAGGTTTTCGACGCCCTGGACCTGTGCCTCGCCTGCAAGGGTTGCACGAACGACTGCCCAGTCAACGTCGACATGCCCACCTACAAGGCGGAGTTCCTCTATCACCACTACCGGTCCTGGCGCCGCCACCGGCCCCGGCACGCGTACGCCTTTGGGTTCATCGACCAGGCCGCCAGGGTCGCGTCGCGGGTGCCCGAGCTCGTTAACTTCGTCTCCCAGACACCCGTGCTCCGACGAGCCGCCCGGTGGGTGGCAGGTATCGATCAAAGACGGCCGTTGCCGACCTTCGCACCGATGACCCTCCAGGAGTGGTTCGCTCGTCGCGGCGGGAGCATCAATCCCCATGGCCGCCCGGTGGTGCTGTTCCCCGACACCTTCAACAACCATCTCCACACCGACGTGGGGGTTGCTTGCGTCGAAGCGATCGAGGCGGCTGGCTGGCGGGTAGTGATGCCCCAAGGACACCTGTGTTGCGGCCGGCCGCTCTACGACTACGGATTCTTGGACGCGGCCGAGCGCTACCTCCATCGGGTCCTCGATCACCTACGCCCATACCTGCGTGAAGGGACGCCAATCGTCGGCATGGAGCCGAGCTGCCTGGCGGTATTTCGGGACGAGCTGGTGAAGATGCTTCCGAATGACGATGACGCCCGACGTTTGGCCGACCACGCGCTGCACTTTGGAGAGTTCTTCGACCGTTATGGCATCGACGTCCCGCTTCTCGAGGGCAGGGCCCTCTTGTGGGGGCATTGCCACCACCGGGCGACGGGAGGCATCGACCCCGAGCAGCGGGTCCTAGAGCGGATGGGAATGGACGTCTCACCGCTCACTGGTGGCTGCTGTGGGCTTGCTGGTTCCTGGGGATTCGAGGATGGGAAGTACGACATATCTCTCGAGTGCGGCGAACAGGCACTGCTACCTGCGATTCGACGCGCGGATGCACAGACCGTCGTCGTGGCCAACGGCTTCTCTTGCAAGACTCAGATCACCGACGCTGACACTGGCCGCCGGGCGCTTCACCTGGCGGAGGTCATGCAACTGGCTCGTCGAGCCAACTCAAAGGGCGGCCGCCTTCCTGAGGACAGCGCGCGAATTCGCCGTCCTTCCCCAGGTGCTGCGCGTCGCGCGGCGCGTAGCGGTCTGCCCGCGGCGGTCGGCATTGCGAGCTTGACAATTGCCGCCTTTCGGCGGTGGCCCGGCCGCCGTGGGTGATGGGCCGGGCACGGGCCTGCCATGAAACCCGATGTTCAGATCGAAAGTGTCGGCACGCGGGTCTACGAGATTCCGACCGACGAACGCGAGGCCGACGGCACTCTCGCGTGGTCGTCCACGGTGATGGTCGTCGTGAAGGTCCACGCGAGCGGGCATGAGGGCCTCGGCTGGACCTATTGCGCCTCGGCAGCAAAGGCGGTCATCGACGAGAGACTGGCCGACGTCGTCACCGGCATGAACGCCTGTGACGTCCAATGTGCAAATCAGGCGATGCTGCGCGCCTGTCGCAATCTCGGGGAGCCGGGTATCGCTGCCTGTGCGCTCTCTGCGCTGGATGTCGCGCTCTGGGATTTGAAGGCTCGCCTGTTGGACGTCTCTCTCGCGAGCCTGATCGGTCGAGGGCGTACCGAGGTGCCGGTCTATGGGTCGGGCGGGTTCACGACCTATGACGACGAAACCATGGCTGGCCAGCTCGAAAGGTGGATCGGCGAGTGCGGACTGTCCCGGGTGAAGATCAAAATCGGTGAGTCGTGGGGATCCAGAGAGGCGCGCGATTTGCACCGAGTCGGGCTCGCTCGCGGTGTTGTCGGTGACGACGTCGAGCTGTACGTCGATGCCAACGGTGCGTACCGGGTCAAACAAGCGGTCCGGCTCGGACGCGCCATGAGCGAGCGGTGGTCGGTGACGTGGTTCGAAGAGCCAGTCTCCTCCGACGATCTGCGTGGCCTACGCCAGGTGCGTGAACAATGTGCCATCGACATCGCTGCGGGCGAGTATGGCTATTCGCCCTGGTACTTCGTCCCGATGGTGACTGCACGAGCGGTCGACTGCCTGCAGGCGGACGTCACCCGATGTGGGGGTGTCACCGCCTGGCTGGCCATCGCGAATCTTGCTGCCGCGCACCAGCTCGACATCTCCGGACACTGTGCGCCGAACCTTCACGCGCACGTGGCGCTCAGCGCGCCGAACCTCAGACACCTCGAGTACTTCCACGATCACGTTCGCATTGAGGGAATGCTCGTCGATGGCGCCCTCGCGCCTCATGACGGTGCGCTCCATCCGCGTGCTGACGTGCCCGGCCACGGTCTGACCTTCAAGGATGCCGACGCCGAGCGCTTCCGCATCGCCTGATCGCCAAAGGAGCATGCAATGTCCCCACGCCCCATCGCGGTCGTCACCGGAGCATCTGCGGGGGTGGGGCGGGCGACTGCCCGCGCACTGGCCGCAGAGGGCTTCGACGTCGCCCTGCTCGCCCGCGGGAGCGCGGGGCTCTCTGCTGTAGCCGAGGAGGTGGCCACTGCGGGCGGACGTGCACTCGCGCTCGAGGTGGATGTGAGTCGCTACGAGCAGGTGGAGGCGGCCGCCGATCGTGTCGAGAGCGAGCTTGGCCCGATCGACGTGTGGGTCAACGACGCCATGACCACGGTCTTTGCGCCGATCTGGGAGGTGGAGCCGGCCAAGTTCCAGCGGGCGGTCGAGGTGACATTCTTGGGGCAAGTCTGGGGGACCCAGGTCGCACTGTCCCGCATGCGACCTCGCGACAGCGGAAACATCGTCAATGTCGGCTCGGCCCTTGCCTTTATCGGCATTCCGCTGCAGAGCGCGTACTGCGCGTCCAAGTTCGCCTGCAGAGGGTTCTTCGAGTCGACACGGGCCGAGCTTCTCCATGAGGGCAGCCACGTCCGAATGAGCATGGTGCACCTGCCCGCGGTCAACACCCCCCAGTTCGATTGGTCGGCGACCACGCTCGATCACCACCCCCAACCGGTGCCGCCCATCTACCAGCCCGAGATACCCGCCCGCTACATCGTCGAGGCTGCGCTCGATGGTCGACGCACCAAGGTGGTCGGTTCGTGGAACAAGTTGCTCGTCGCGACGGCATCGGTCTTTCCGGGGCTCGGCAACCACTACGCAGCGCTCGGTGCCTGGGATACGCAGCTCACGAACAAGGAGATCTCCCCGGACCGGCCGATCAACCTTTATGAACCCGCCGACGCTGGCTCCGACGCGGGGGCCCACGGTATGTTCGACCAGAAAGCGGGCGGGTTCTGGGATCCAAGCTTCTTGAAGAGCCTGCCCACGACGGCGAGGACCTTTGTCAAAGCGCTGTCGGCAACCGTCGCCGAGAAGCGCCGACGGTTTTCGAGCGGTCAGCGGTGAACCCGACGAGCCGTCGGCGCGATGGGTATGCGCCGATCGAGGACTACGCGGTGCTTGGCGATGGTCGCAGCGTCGCCCTCGTCGCCCTGGATGGCCACATCGATTGGTGGCCCATCCCAACGCTCGACTCTCCACCGCTGTGTGCTGCGCTTCTCGAACCCGACGGTGGGGGTCAATTCGCGCTCACGCCGACCGACCCCTTCGAGGTAAGCCGGCGATACCTCGAGGGCACCAACGTGCTCGAGACGACTTACACGACAGAATCGGGATCGGCGCGGGTCACCGAATCGCTCAATACCGGTGCGGCAGGCCGCCTCCCGTGGACCGAGCTCGCCCGCCGGGTGCAGGGTGTTTCGGGAGAGGTGGAGCTCACCTGGGCGCTCGACGCCGGAAACCGCTTCGGCCAAGCACGACCATGGGTCTCGGCTCGCAACCGAGTGCCGGTCGTGCACCTCGGCGACCAGAGCGTGGCGGTCCTGGTCGAAGGGCGGGGTGCCGGGCCGGTGGAGGCCACGAGCCGCCGGGTATTCGGCCGCCTCCGGTCGACGCCAGGGGCAACCATGCTCGTTGCCGCGCTCGCCACCGATGACGAGCCCCTCTTTCTCCCGGAGGCGTCGGCTATCGATGACCGGGTGGAGCGCACGAAAGACGAATGGCGGCGATGGAGCGGGCTCTTGCCCAATGAGGGGCCCTGGGGGTCCGCTGTCGTCCGCTCCGCTCTCGCGCTGAAGACGTTGATCTACGAGCATGAAGGGTCCATCGCCGCCGCAGCCACCACCTCGCTGCCCGAGCAGATCGGTGGACCGAAGAACTATGACTACCGCTACGCCTGGGTGAGGGACTTCTCCTTCGCCCTCGACGCCATGATCGGACTCCAGCTCCATGAGGAGGTCCACGGCTCGGTGTCCTGGCTCCTCGGCGCGCTGCGCCGGAGCGCTCCCGACCTGCACATCTTCTACCGTCTTGACGGCACGACCGCTGACGAAGTCGCCACCTTGGAGGCGCCGGGTTACCGGCATAGTCGGCCGGTGCGCGCCGGGAACACTGCGGCCGGGCAGCGGCAGCTCGGCCTTTACGGCGACCTGTTCGACACGCTCGGCCGCTACGTCGGTGAGGGCCATTTGCTCGACCCGGCCACGGCCGATCTCCTGGCCGAATTCGCCGACCGTTGTTGCGATACCTGGACGCGGCCCGACTCTGGTCTCTGGGAACTTGATGAGATCCGGCACTACACGATCTCCAAGATCGGTTGTTGGGTCGCACTCGATCGGGCATGCCGCCTCGCAGCAAGCGGTCAGCTGCCTGGACGCCACGCCGAGCGCTGGCGAGCAGAGGCCGACGACATCCGTTCCTTTGTGATTAGAAATTGTTGGTCCGAAACGAAGCGCTCGTACACCTTCTATGCCGGGTCCGACCGCCTGGATGCCGCAGTACTGCTTGCCGGGCGAACCGGGTTCGACACGGGGTGGCGCCTCGCCTCCACCATCGACGCGGTCCTCGCTGAGCTCGGGGAGGGGCCCTGCGTGTACCGCTACTCGGGAATGCCGGAGCAGGAGGGGGCCTTCGTTGCCTGTAGCTTCTGGACCATCGATGCCTTGGCCCGCACGGGTCGCCTGGAGGAGGCACGCGAACTGATGGGGCAAGCGGTTGCGCTTGCGAACGACGTGGGACTCCTCTCCGAACAGGTCGATCCCCGAAGCGGTGCCTTCCTCGGCAATGTCCCACAGGCCCTTTCGCATCTCGCCCTCATCAACGCAGCGACCACGCTGAACGGGATGGCAGGGGATCGCCGACGCCAGGCAGCCGAGAATGTTGGTGATGATGGGCGGCGACCCGAACGGCGCCCGGTATGACTCAGCCCGAGCTGGTCCGGCCCCCGGGGTCGGGCCGCGGTGTTCAACGGATCGTGCTGCGTCCGATCGGCACCCCCCTGCCGCTCGGGTTCGTCGGTCTCGCCGTCGCCACCTCGACGCTCGCATGTCTCAATCTCGGTTGGATCCCGGTCGCTCAACAGCATCAGGTTGCCCTCGTGCTGATCGGATTCGCCTTCCCTCTCCAGGGACTCGCAGCCGTCTTCTGTTTCCTCGCCCGCGATGCCCCAACCGGCGCTGGGATCGGTGTCCAGGCCGCCTCATGGCTCACCATTGGGCTTCTGCTCGTGACAGGGGTCCCCGGGGTTCGCAGCGATGCCGTCTCGATCTTTCTCTTCGCCGCCGCCTCTGCGCTGCTTCCGGCGGTCGCCAGCGCTGCACTTGGCAAGGTCGTTCCGGCGCTCGTGATGGCGGCGACGGCCCTTCGTTTTGTGCTCACTGGCCTCTCCGAGCGGTTGGGCGGCTCGGCCTGGGCACACGCCGCGGGTTGGGAAGGTGTCGTGCTGGCATGTCTCGCCCTCTACGCGGGCCTCGCCATCGATCTCGAAGCGGCTCGCCACCGAACCCTCCTCCCGATCGGTCGCCGTGGCGCCGGTCGGGCTGCGCTGCTTCCTGGTCTTCGGACCGAGGCCACCGTGGACACCGAACCGGGTGTTCGCGATCAGCTCTGAGGAAGGACCCGCACAGGCGACGTCACCCGCTGCGCTGTCCGCGGTCGGCCGCTGGTGTGAGCACAGCGGCATCCCCACCGTTGCACAGCTCATGTCTCGTAGATGGCGATTCACGCCTCGAGCAGCTCGTCGAGGCCACTACGGTGCGCTTCGAGGACCAATTTGCCTACAACGCGTCGGTGCTCTTCGGTGTCAACGTGGCCCGCGCTGTATCGCCTCGTTTTCGGAGGCAAAAGGCGTCACGCTCGTTGATATCCTCACGTCGGTCGGCATGACGGCCGGAGCCGACCTCTTCGCGTTTCTCGGTTTACTGGCGGTGTCTTCCACAACTTCGATTCGGAGGCGAGCCAGGCATCAAATCGTCGAACCGGCCCGAAAGTGTCAAAGCGGTGTCGTCGACGACTACAGGACGTGGATCGTGATCGGCTCGGCCGGTCGGGGCGCCACCCATTCGCTCTGTTTGCGTTAGCAGAGGAGTCGAAATGCGCCGTCAAAGGGTCATGCGCGTTCTGGCTGGTCCCTTCTCGGCGCCGGAGAGCCGGCGGACTCTGCTCCGCTGTGACATTCGGCCCTATGGCCGGGGTGTCCCGGGCACCAAGCTGATGACGGCGGGCACTAGGCCCGCGCCGCAGCCGAACGCATCGGAAGGAGGAGCGCCATGCAATCGGAAGTGGGCGCCGACACCGAAACCCGCGGATGGTCCGAGCCAACCCTCGAGGACATGGCCAGTGCACTGGCACAGCACGTGGCCGCGAATGGCGCCGTATTGCCCGGCATCGCCAAGGAGCTATCGGCGGAGAAGCACTGGCGTGGGCGTCTGATCGACATCTTGGCAGTCTTCACCGAAAGCGCGGCGCGGATGGGGTATCTCGCAGGTGGGCGCAAGCCGGGGGAGGTGATGACCTGGCTCTCCTTGTGGGCAGATTCTCCCTATTCGATTGACGAGATCCGAACAATCGTGGTGAGCGGGGGATGGGATCCCGAGCCCTTTGAGGTTGTCGTGAGGAACGGACTTCTAGATCGTCTCGTGCATCTGCCCGATGGATCTCTGCGCCGCATCCGCGGCGAGCTCGCGGGGGCCTGGCTGAGCGATCAGTTCGCGCTTGGTGACGATGAGGAGATACTGCGCGAGGTGCGTCAGGTCGTTGAGACCTGACATTGCCTCGGGCTGCCCGCCCTGAATGCGGAACCGCTGAACGGAAGGAGCATCGATGATGAATGTCGAAGGAAAGGTCGCAGTGGTTACCGGCGCTGGAGCCGGTATCGGGAGAGCAACTGCTGTGCTCTTGGCGAAGCAAGGGGCGAAGGTGGTTGTTACCGACATCGACCTTGATGAAGGCCGTGAGACTGTCGAGAAGATCGGCGCCGACGGTGGAGAGGCCGTGTTCTATGCCCACGACGTGGCATCGGAGGAAGATTGGAAGCGGGTGCTCGAGGAAACTCGGCAACGCTTCGGAGGAATCGACATTCTCGTCAACAACGCCGGGATCTACTTCATTGCCCCGGTTACCGAAACCACACTGGAACAGTGGAACCGGCTGTTCTCAATCAACGTCGCTGGAGTGTTTCTTGGTGCCAAACACGTGATCTCCTACCTGGTTGAGAGGGGGGGAGGATCCATCATCAACCTGTCGTCGGTTGCGGGCCTCTTGGGAGCAGCTGGGCACGCTTGTTACGGGGCGAGTAAGGGAGCGGTCCGGATCCTCACGAAGGACCTGGCAGCGGAGCTCGGCGCTCAGAACATACGGGTGAATTCGATCCATCCGACGTACGTGAGGACAGCGATGGCCGACTATGGCGCCGCCGTGGCGGGCAAGACCTTGGAAGACTTCGGCCGAGACATGTCCGTGCTTGGCCGAATTGCCGAACCCGAGGATGTCGCGAACGTCGTCTTGTTCCTGGCTGCCGATGAATCTCGCTACCTGACTGGAGGAGAGTTCGTCGTCGATGGGGGAGGCGGTGCATCGATCCTTTCGGTGTAGACCGCCTGGACGTCAGCGCGGCGCGCGCCGACACTTGGTTGTGCGATTCAGTCAGCACAAGCGCGGGCTGTCGCACGTCGCCCGCCTTTGTCGACAGCCTGCGGACCAAGCTCGGTGAGACATCACAAACGACGGCTTCTTGATTGCTCTGTGGCATCTGAGCAGGCTGCGGCCGTCTCGTTGACAGATCGAGTTCGTTCGTCACAGTGCCCGAAGCCGGTTGGCCCGCCGAGGCCAGCCCGTGGGGACGCCAGCCTGTGAGCCAGGCAAGGTCGCTTCCGCAGCGGAAACCCTGGATCCACCAGAATTGCTGGTGGCCAACCACAACCTGCAGGAGGACGTCGATCGTCGCGAGTCCGTAATCGAATACTGGTATCCGAGGTGGCTCACGATCGCAAAGGCCCTGGCATGATTGCGTCCGTTCGGGCGTGCAACAAGAAGTAGTCGCACCGCCTCTCGTTCCTCGTGGCATAGCCGGGACTGGCTCGGAAGCCACGACAGTCCGCTGTTTCGGCTCGTTTCGTGCTGGGTAGGTGAAGTACGTAGTGCACGTCTCGCCACTGTCTAGAGGCACCCTGGTGGACAACCGCGTGCATCAGGGCGCTGGGATCGGGGCGATCGCACGGGCGGATCTCGACGTCGAGATCTTCTCCGATGCGGGCAGCCACCCGGCCCATGCGACCGACGAGTTCCGGATCGGGCAGCCAGCCGTTCGTACGGGCAACGATCCAATGACCCCTGGCGTGGTGGTCCGTCGGGATTGGCCGCCGATTCTCCTCAGGGGTGGTACCAATCTCGAGGGAGGGTGTGGCAAAGGCGTCGGGGTGATCGGCTGGGAAGGCAGCGGCGGCATTGGTGGACTTCCCCGTGCGGCCGGTCCGCGCTTGCTTGCCTGCGCGTACCACCCCTGCGATCGTGATCCTACGAACTCTCGCCAAGAGCTCGGACCCGCCGAGAAGCCCCAGGCGAGTTCGATCTTCCGGGCCGAACGCCCGGCGTGCGGCCCGGAGAAGCGAAGGCCCGCGCGATGATCGGTGACATCGAACGAAGTGTGCCGCGTCCCGCGCGGGCGCGGTTCTCCGACGAGCCATTCGATGGGCGGCTCGTCGTGGTTGCACTCCGGTCGGCCTGGGGGATCTTCTCTTGGTCCTGCCGGCCCGACTCCTCAGGTTCCTCAATGCACCCAACGGCCCACGGGAGAAGCTGATCGTGCGCAGCCTCGGCTTGCGGCACCTCGCACAGGCAACGTGGCAACTGATCGATGAGCGACACGACCGCCTGGGTGCCGCCGTCGACGGCCTTCACGCTCTGAGCCTGGCCTCTATCGCGATCCGCCGAGAGAAGTGGCGCCGAGCGGCAGCCCTCGGAGTGGGGACCGCAACTCTGTTCGGATTCAGCACATTGCTCACAAGCCGCCCGGTTCGAAGCGGAACGAGAACCTCACCCAGATGGCGTCGCCTCGCGTATGACCTCGGCAAGGGTTCGTTCAAGGAGCACCGAGAGCGCAGAGAGGACGATGCAAATGGAGTTTCCCCATTTCACGCACCACGGAACGCGCCAAGAAGGCGATTCGCTCGACCTTTTCGCGGAAGAGGCCGAGCTCCTGGGTGAGCTCTTTGCCAAATGGGATGTGACCAACCCCGAAGGCAAAGACCGAGGTGCCGCCGTCACGGCGAAGTGGGACCACGGGACGCTCGGGAAGCTGATACTTGAGCACAGCGCCGTCTGGCTTGCAGCCGGACAAGACGTGGCCCGGGTTCTCGACTTGGCTGGCCATCATCGCGCTGCAAGCGAGCTACGCCGACACCACGAAGCGGTCAGGCCCGAAATCGATCGCATGGCCACTTCGAGCCACGGCGTGCAGCCGATCAACCTCGCTATCTCGCCGGAATTCGTGAATGCCGTGAATAACCTGCGGGCTGGGTTGGCCCAAGACCATGCTCCCGTGGCGGGCCCCGGGGCGATCGAGCACCTTCGACGACAGCTGGGCGAGCACAAGGATGAGTTGCGCAGCGCCCACTACATTCGGCGGCATGCTCCAACGCACCCTGACCGCCCGCGTTGGTACGACCGGCTGCCCTTTGCCGTCCGGGTCCACAGCGCCTTCGACCGGCTCCGAGGCTTTCCTTGGGGTGAGAGCAGCCTCGGTGACCGGAAATTGGCTCGTGAATACGATCGCGAAGCGTGATCCGTTCCCGCGTATTGCTGCGTCGTCAAACCTTCGATAGCGCGTCGCCAGGAGGTCGTTGAGCCGGTCCGCCGACGGACAGCGTCTCCGGTGGCCAGCGCTATGGCTCGTTCGCCGATGCGCCGCGATCTCTTGGTTCGGCCGGACCGCGCCTCTGATCGAGCTGCATTCGGGAGGAATCAGTCTCAGCTCCGGGTAAACCCGAAGCCGGCCCTCGAGAGGGCGCCAAGCGACGGAATTCGCGCACCGTGTGGGTGATCGTGACCACGGCGACGATGATCACAAAGAACACCAAGAGAGTCCCTATGCCGAGCTTGTCAAGGTTGTGGACGTGGATGCCCGTAGGGATCCCCGACGTCATCACGTCAGGGATTGCAAGCCCGGCAATCCCAGCGCCGATGAAGAGCACACCGCCGGCGAGCAACGTCCATCCGGCTCCCTCCTGGGCAACGCGTTGCGCAAGCTCAGCGGGAAGGCGTTGGTGCCGAATGAGCGAGCCGATGACCGCACCGGCGCCGGCAAGCACAGCCGTCGTGCCGAGACCGAAGGCAGCACCCGGAACCCAGCCAAGGGTTGCGGAGGGCATGGCGGGTGCCAAGACGGTGGCCATGATCAGTGCGAACGCTCCGAGCCCCCATCCTGCGACGAAGCCATGCACGGCCGCCATCGCCGGTGGTGGGGTGCGCCCGGACCACTCGGCCGTCTCGGCGTGGCTGGGGCGGTGGCAACGCCCAATGCTGGGTGGCCAGAGGTGCAGATGGAGCGCGCATCGGAGGCGCAGCACGTAGAAGGCGGCTGCTGCCATCACGGCCCCGACGACGACATAGATCGCTGCGTTATAGGTGGCGTTGTCGGCGACGTGAATGAGTCCGACGTACGCCGCCTCTGACAAGAGTGCCCGTTGGAGCGTGAATGAGAGAGAGAACGCAACCGCCGATCGCATTCCCTTGCGCGCCGAGAACGAACCAAGCGCATAGGAGAACGTGATCGGCCAGGTGTGCTCATCGGGCGTCACGCCATGTACGAGCCCAAGGACGAACGCGGTCACAATCACCATGCCGACTGACAGGCCGTGATGCGGACTCCACAGGTTGAGAGCGATCAGGGTGCTCATCGCACTCAGGGTTCACTGCAGTGGGATGGAGCGGGGCTGGCCTGACCGGTTTGATGACCCGCATGCTGCGAGACGCCAGCAGGGGAGAGGGAATCGCGCTCGTCAGGCTCCTGCCGTGGTTCTGGAACGGGGTCACACCCCGGGCGCATCGACAATCTCAAGACGCGAGAAGCCGAGAGGCGGCCTCCCAGCGCTGGGTACGACGCAGCAATGCCTACCTCGTCGCGATCGAACGCCACGTGGATCAAGGATCATCGTTCCAAGCCAATTTCGACAGGGCCCTTGGACTCTTCGTGCTTGCGCCCATGCTCCGCATCGCGTTCAGTGCCGGTTCGCTCGCAAACCGTTTCTCGTGCACTCTGTCCCGGAGGTCATCGACGATCCAAGGTGCCAGAATCGACCACGGTGGGTCGACCAGGTGACCGAGGTCGATGCCGCTCTGCGCCAGATGGCCCCGGACCGCTGCGCTCGCGGGAAGTCGGCAGTACGCCGACGGTGGTCCTGTGGGCTCTCGGGGTGGGCTTGAAGGTCGGAGGGTCACCGAGCATCGTTCGGCCGATGCTGGCGCGCCGCGTTCGTCCGCGCATCGCCCCACGCCGGTATGCAGGCGCATCAGATGGAGCGCACGGACTGCCGGTTGTGTCGCGAGGTTCGTGTTCGACGGCGAAGCAGTCGACCGGAGCCTGAACGATGCCAACAACCGCGCGACGAGGGTACGTAGGCGTGGGCCAGGCCGGTGATGCCGGGTACTGCGGCCCCGCAGCCGACGCAATGAACCTGCCTGTCATCGTCCCATGTCAGTCGGCCAGATTGGCTCCGGATCGCTCCGATGAGGATGCCCCCACCCGATTGCGAAGCCCAAATCTCCACGTCGTGCTCGCCGCTGTGTCGAAGATCATGCGGGGGATGAGTTGACGCCCTCGGGTCGTGCAGCGATCACGAGCAGACGCGCCGCAGGCCCAGCGGGCGGACGACCCGGCGCCCAGATCGCGCGGATGGTTCGCTCGAGCTGAAGATCTTCGCAGCTGACGGCCACGAGCTGTCCGGTCCGCAGCTCCGCTCGGACGGCAAGGGCTGAGACGACGGTCGGCGCGGTTCCAGCCATGGCAGCGGCCTTGATCGCAGTTGTGGAGCCGAGCTCCATCGCTGTCGTCACGCCGAGACCACGCGCTTCGAGAGCGTCCGTGAGCACCTTGCGGGTGCCAGAGCCCGGTTCGCGAAGGATCAAGGGGGTGCTCGCCAGCTCGTGGGCCCCGATGGGTCGCCGCCGCCTGCTCCAGGGGTGGGTCGCCGCCACCGCGATGACGAGCTCGTCGGCGAGGAGCCCCTTGGACCGCAGGTGCCCTGGCGGGCGGGCACCCTCGATGAAGCCGAGGTCCACCTGTCCCCTCGCCACCAGATCGCCCACGTGGGTGGTGTTGTCCATTTGCAGGGACACGGTGAAATTCGGTGCCTCGGCGGCGAGCAAATGAAGCCAGCGTGGCACGAGATATTCGGCGACCGTGAGGCTTGCCGCGAGCCGAAGGTGGGAATGGCGGTCGGCTCGCAACGCCGCAGTACCGGACAGCAGCGTTCGCATTTCGCCGAGGACTGCCGCCGCCCACCCGGCGGTCGCCATTCCGCCGGGGGTGAGGCGGGCTCCCCTTGTCGATCGCTCGAGCAACGGGATCTGGAGCAGTCGCTCAAGTGCGCGCAGCCGCATGCTCGCCGCCGGCTGGGTGATGCCGTGAGCGGCCGCGGCGGCGCTGATCGATCCGAGTTCGCCCACGCTGACCAGGAGGTCGAGTGAAACGAGATCGGGGTGGGGCTCGGCAAGCGGCATAAGTACAAATTAGAGCCGACGACGTGAGGTCGATCTCGGGTCCTCGAGCCGTTTCTCCGGTGGGATCTGGTCGAGCTTGGACAATCGCTTCGCCGTCACGATGCCTTGCGGGGTCTCCCTTGGGTCTCGGTCAGATGGTTCCGGTCATGGCTTGGAGGCCCAGACTGACCAGTCCGACCGTCAGCCAGAGGATCGCACCGAGTGCCAGTGGCCGCAGTCCGGCCCGGCGAATATGCCCGATGTCCGTCGAGAGACCGATGGCACCGAGAGCGGCGGTGATCATCCACAACGAGACATCCGACAGGGGATGGTGCAAGCCCGCGGGGACGAGGCCAATCGTATTGAGGGCGACGGCGAGCACGAACACGACGATGAAGAGCGGCAGGATGTGTCGGAAATCGCCTCGCTTGGCCGATGCCGCGCCCGGTGCTCCCGTGCGGCACCTCCCTCGCCGGCCGGCCAGGAAGAGCGCGATGGGGATGATGGCGAGGGTGCGGGTGAGCTTGACGATCACCCCATAAGCGGCGGCCGTATGCCCATAGGTCGTCGACGCGGCCACCACCGAAGAGAGGTCGTTGATGGCCGTGCCGGCCCACAGACCGAATGCGTGCTGGGAGAAGCCGAATGCATGTCCAAGGCTTGGGTAGAGCAGCACAGCGACCACATTGAAGGTGAAGATCGTCGCAATCGCATAGCTGACGTCGGCTTCATCGGCGTCGATGACGGCATCAGTCGCTGCAATGGCCGATGCACCGCAGATCGCGGTTCCAACACCGATCAAGGTTCGCAAATCGTTCGGTAGTCCGAGGAGCCGACCGGCGAACCAAGCCATTCCGAGAGAACCGGCCAGGCTGCCCAAAAGGACCGGCAACGACTGCGCTCCGGTTGTCAGCACCTGGCCGAGCGACAGCCCGAAACCGAGCAATACGATCGAGGTTTGCAACAACTTCTTGGAGGTGAAGGCGATTCCCGGCGTGAGCCGACTCGAAGGCCGTCTCATCAGGGAGATCGCGATGCCAAAAAGGATCGCAATCACCGGGGCACCCACGACGGGGATGAAGCCTCCAAGCAACGTGGCGGTGGCCGCGACCGCTGCGGTGAGGCTCACCCCGGGGAGGAGCCTGAAGATCCGTTCGGACACCCGGAAGATCAACCCGGGCGCTGACGCCCCAGCCCAATTCGCGACATGCTCGTTCACAGCAGACACGGGCGTTCCCTTCCCGCGTCAAGTGTCCGACATGTTGGAGCATGCCGGTAGTCGTCGTGTTGTGATGACCTTCTACGGAATCCTTATGGCCGCTCAAGTGACCCTTCCGTCAGGGGCTCGGCTGGCTGTCAGGCCTCGCCACGTACGCCTCGACCCGGTCTATCGGTTCTCGTCCCGGTTGGCCAGGTACTTGGTAAGCGCGGCCCGAGACTCCTGCTCGCTTCGAGACCACAGCAAGAGATCGGCGTCCGCCCACCCCGCGACGAGCGTCTCTCGGCGACCGAGAGCTGAGGTCAACCCCTTCGTCAGGACCAGGGGTCCGGGGGGCATCGCCAGCAGCTCGCGGACCACCCCGGCTGTGAGCTCGGCAAGACCATTGACTGGGGCGAGCCGTTGCACGAATCCGCACGCAAGGGAGGCGTCCGCATCTAAGACACGACCGGTCATGACCAGGTCTCTGGCCAACGGGAGGCCGATCTCGCGAGCCAATCGCGGCACCCCGGCCCAGGTCAGCGGAATGCCAAGGGCCAACTCGGGGATGCGCACTTGGAGGCTCGTGTCGCCGACGCGCAGATCACAGCTGACAGCAAGGAGCGCGGCGCCGCCGATGCAGTGGCCATGGAGGCTTCCCACTGTGACCTGGGGAAGGGCCTCAAATGCGTCGAGCGTGCGTTGCCACGCGCCACTTCGGTGACGGCGCACCGCCCATTCGGTGTCGGCCACTGCGCCCCATCCGCTGATATCGGCTCCGGCACTGAAGGAGCGACCCGCACCACGCAACACCACGACGCGCACGCTTGGCGACTGTGCCAACTCGCCGATAACGACATCGAGTGCCGTGCGGACATCCTCGTTCAAGGCATTGAGTTTCTCGGGCCGATCGAGTGTGAGCCACCACACGAGATCCTCACGATGCACGGTGAGTGCGCTCAAGACAGCCACACATCGCGATGGTGTCGATGGGTTGGCACGTGAGAAGTGTAGGCACTCCCGGTGCCACGCAGTGGCCTCGGTCGTGGCGCTTCGAGCGCCGAGTCTTGGCACGCCCAGCTCCGTGCGCCCGGCAAATCGCAAGCGATTGGGTGTCTCTGCGGTCACCGATGTCCAGGAGCATTGTCTCGTGGTGGGAAGGGCTGTGTTGCGCCCGTTCTCGCAGCCAACGTCATCAGGCAGTCCTAAAGAGACCCATGTATCGGTGGAGGTAGAGAGGCCAACCCGACTCCCCCTCGACGCCCTGCCGGATGCCCTCCCAGCCGTCGCCGTGGCGCTCAAGATTGCGGTGCTCGAGCTCCACTCTCGTGCTTGTGGCGCCTTCGGGTGTGAACCGCACCTCGACCTCGCTCGTCTTGTTGAGACCGGTTTCGATCTGCCAGTACGGACTGATGTCCCAGCTGATGACGACTCGGTGCGGAGGCTCATAAACCAGGACGCGACCCCATCGGCACTCGCTCCCGTCGACGCCACGGTCATAGACGTAGCCGCCGACATGGGTGTCGAACACGGTCTCGGCAATCTGGACCTGGAGCATGTTGTGTTCGGGGGGTTTGAATTGGCCGAAGTCCTCGGTGAAGACCTTGAAAGCCTTCTCGATCGGCGCGTCGACAACGACGGCATGTCTGACGCTGGTGACGGGTGGCTCTGGGTTCATCTGACTCATCGGTCCTCCACGATGGTTTGTTCGGCAGTGGATTTGAACGTTGCGAGGGCTTTGCCCCAGAACGCGTCGAGCTGATCGCGCACCGCTGCCAGGCCATCGGGGTCTGCCCGGTAGACCCGCCGGTTGCCCATTGGCTGGTCGACGACGAGCCCGGCTTCCTTCAGCACGCGGAGATGTTGCGACACTGCGGGACGGCTCACGGGAAGCGCACGTGCGAGGTCGACCACCGCGAGCGGCCGATCCGCCAGTCGTTCCAAGATGGTGAGACGCGTGGGATCGCCCAACGCCAACAGGGCCGAGGGTTGGTAAGTCCTCACTAACGGTAAGCTAGCACTTACGCGGTCACCACCGCCACCGCCGCCACCACCACCGCACGGCACGCCGACGCGCGCACCGAGCGGATTGGATGGTTCTCGGCGCTCTCGCGCCACCGAGAGACGGCGGTCGGAGATCGCGAGGGCCCGGACTGCGCTCGGGATGGCCCGATGGCTCCGACAGTTGCGGTCGGTGGCCGCGAGTTGGGGAACCCCCCCGAGCGGATGGCTCAGCCTGCCCCTCCGGGCGCCCCACCCGCCTGCGGGGACGTGAATGAGGCGTCGGGGGTGCCGTGGTAGCAGCCGAGCGTGTATGGGTACTCAAGGGTGACGTCGTAGTGGTAGACGTCTTGGAGCGATCCGTTCCACATCACCTTCGATGTCCGTCCATGGCAGGCGTCCAAATCTGCATTCGTCAGGAGATGCCCGCCCGAGTCGTATTCGGCATAGATCCCGTAGCCGTCGGCGGCATACCCGACAAGAGTCGACGCGTTGGGGGCGTGACTGCCTTGGTCGAGGATGAAGCTCGGAACGAAGTGGTGATGAAGGATGTCGTTCTGTTGGGGGTGCTCGCCCCACTGGTCGAGGATTTCATGTGCCCCGGCGTCATGCCCTGCAGCATCGAGTGCGTCGAAGAGAAAGACGCCGTCATCGAGGACCCCGATGGCGCCCAGCTGCAAGCAATCGGGCGTCGCCGAAGTCGTCGGGTCGAGCGGGAGGTCGATCGTTGTGGGGTGTGGCTCGATCGAGTTCGGGTTGTGATCGAACTGATAGGCGGGATCCGTGGAGGCGATCGGGAACACGCCCGTCGGATGATTGACCGGAAGGTCGTTGGTAGCGATGATCCTGGTGTTCCCCGAGGTGGTGACGCTGTAGGAGGCGTTCGACCATGAGACCGAGCCCGCCGAGGTCGGCTTCGTGAGGGAGTCCCAGGTACCCGTCGCGCTGTCGATCCAAGGACCGGTCACCGACCTTCCGCTGAATTGCGTTCGACAGGAGTCGACGTAGCCAACCTCGGGCGTGGTGGAGACGTGGCCGTCTCCGACCGGTATTGCAGCGGGATCGATCGATGAAAAGCTTGAGGACGAGGTCGTGGTGCTCGAAGAGCTTGACGACGGTGCGCTGGGCGATGGCTTGCGGCTCCCAGATCGGGCGACAGGCTGTGAAGAGCAAGACGCCAGGACTACCGACGCAATCAAGGCAACGGCGGTCATCCGAGCTGATCGTGCAGCGAGGGTCTTCATGCCAGGAAACTACGTGACGGCAATGGAAGAGGGGTGAACAATGCCATGGCCCACGTGGCGACTGGACATCGACCTGATTGGAGCGGTCTATCGCTTGCCGTCAGTTCGCGAAGTGATGAGTTCGCCCTGCCGATGTGG
>DAHUZM010000115.1 GCA_027306525.1 Acidimicrobiaceae bacterium | reverse complement strand
ACGGCCTCGACAAGGAGGACAAGGACCAGACGGTGCTCGTCTTCGACCTCGGCGGCGGAACCTTCGATGTTTCGGTCCTCGAGATCGGCGAGGGCGTCTTTGAGGTCAAGTCGACCTCGGGGAACACCCATCTCGGCGGTGACGACTGGGACCAGAAGGTCATGGACTGGCTGGTCAAGTCGTTCAAGGACAAGGAGGGCGTTGACCTCTCCAACGACAAGATGGCGATGCAACGCCTGAAGGAAGGCGCAGAGAAGGCCAAGATCGAGCTCTCCTCGGTGCAGGAGACCCAAATCAACTTGCCGTTCATCACCGCGACATCCGAGGGGCCCAAGCACCTCGACGAGAAGCTGACGAGGGCCAAGTTCAACGAACTCACTCACGAGCTGACCGAGCAATGCCGGGGGCCGTTCGAGGCCGCCATCAAGGACGCCGGGCTCAAGACCTCCGACGTCGACCACGTCGTGCTCGTCGGTGGATCGACGCGGATGCCGGCCATCCAGGAGCTCGTGCAGTCGCTCACGGGCAAGGAGCCGCACAAGGGCGTGAACCCCGACGAGGTCGTTGCCGTCGGCGCAGCAGTCCAAGCCGGTGTGCTGAAGGGTGAGGTCAAAGACGTGCTTCTCTTGGACGTGACCCCCCTCAGTCTCGGTATCGAGACCAAGGGCGGCGTCATGCATCGACTGATCGAGCGCAACACGACCATCCCGACCAAGCGGTCCGAGATCTTCACGACCGCGGAGGACAGTCAGCCTTCGGTTGAGATTCACGTGCTCCAGGGTGAGCGCGAGATGGCGATGTACAACAAGACGCTCGGCAAGTTTCAGCTCGTCGACCTTCCGCCCGCTCCCCGTGGGATCCCTCAGATCGAGGTCACCTTCGACATCGATGCCAACGGGATCGTCCACGTGGCGGCACAGGACAAGGCGACGGGCAAAGAGCAGTCGATGACGATCACCGGTCAATCCGCGCTCGGCAAGGACGACATCGAACGGATGGTTCGCGACGCCGAGGCACACGCGGAAGACGACCGCCGCCGGCGCGAGGAGGCCGAGGTTCGCAATACGGCCGACACGCTCGTGTACCAGACCGAGAAGCTACTCCGCGAACAGGGCGAGAAGATCGACGGCTCCGACAAGGAGGCGGTCACCGGGGCGCTCCAGGGCGTGAAGGACGCACTGAACGGCTCGGACATCGAGGCGATCAAGAGCGCGACCGAGTCCCTCATGACAGCGAGTCAGAGCTTCTCGCAGCGGCTCTACGAGCAGGCGTCCCAATCCAGCACCGACGGCACCACGTCCGGGGGCTCCGAGCCCCAGGGCGAGGGCGGTGCCGACGAAGAGGTGGTGGACGCCGAGATCGTCGACGAGAAGTGAGCCCGCAGCAAGATCGCGACCTCTCGACCCCGCCCGACGGCGGGGCCGGGGAGACCGCCGAAGCCTCTGGGGAGACCGAGACGGCGCCCGAGGAGGCGCAGCCAAACCCGGTCGAGGTCGCCGCCGAGGAGATCCTGACCGATGTCGTCGCGCTCACCTCCGAACGGGACGAGTATCTGAACGCGCTCCAGCGCAGCCAGGCCGACTTCGCGAACTACCGCAAGCGAGTCCTGCGCCAGCAAGAGGAGCAGACGAGCCGCGCCGCCATCGACCTTGTGACCAAGCTGCTGCCGGTGCTCGACACCTTCGACCTCGCCGTTGCACATCTCGACAAGACGGACGCCGACGACGGGCCGACGACCGAGGGTGAGGCACTTCGCCAGGCGAGGGCCCAATTGCTCGACACCCTGGCCAAGGAGGGCTTGGAGCGGGTCGACGAGCACGGGGTCGGCTTCGACCCCGAAGTCCACGACGCCGTCGCGCATGCCCCCGGCGAGGAGGGTGAAGACGGGGAGTCAGGCGGCGCCCGGATCGACGAGGTGCTCCGCGCCGGTTATCGATGGCGCGGCCAGACGTTACGCCCTGCCATGGTCCGCGTGAGGGGCTGAGGTGCCAGTTCAGCGCGAGTGGTTCGAGAAGGACTATTACCAGGTCCTCGGCGTGCCTTCGACGGCAACCGACAAGGACATCGCGCGCGCCTACCGAAAGTTGGCCAAGCAGTATCACCCGGACGCGAATCCCGGGTCCGAGGACCGCTTCAAGGAGATCTCGGCCGCTCACGACGTGCTCGGCGACCCTGCGACACGCAAGGAGTACGACGAGGCGCGACGCCTGGGCCCGATGGCCGGCGGCTTCGGGCGGCCCGGATCCGGCGGCACCTTCCGCATGGAGGACATGGGTGACCTCGGTGATCTCTTCGGAGGACTCTTCGGTCGGGGGCGCCGCCGCACCCCGGGACCGAGCCGCGGGGCCGACGTGGAGGCCGAGCTGCACCTGTCCTTCGAGGACGCGGTCCGGGGCGCCACCGCAACCGTCAACGTTCCCCAGGATCAGCGTTGCCGGACCTGCAACGGCACCGGTGCCGCACCCGGGACGACGACCCACGTCTGCGATCGGTGCAACGGGAGGGGGGTCCTTGACGACAACCAGGGCCTCTTCTCGCTGTCGACCGTCTGCCCGAAGTGCAACGGGCGGGGCACGCTCGTCGACACGCCGTGCGCGACGTGCCACGGGACCGGCACCGAACGGCGCAACCGCCAGGTGAAGGTGCGCATTCCGCCCGGTGTCGACGACGGACAGCGGATCCGGGTGAAGGGCCGCGGCGCGGCGGGCCAGGGAATGGCCCCGCCGGGGGACCTCTACGTCACGGTGCACGTCGGTGCGCATCCGAAGTTCGGACGGCGAGGCCCGAATCTGACCTACAGCGTGCCCATCACCTTCCCCGAGGCCGCCCTCGGGACGGTCATTACCGTCCCCACGCTCGACGAGCCGGTGAAGGTGAAGGTCGCTCCGGGAACCGCTCCGGGGACGACGCTGCGCGTTCGAGGACGAGGCATCCCGGCCGGCAAGCATGGGGCGAAGCCGGGGGATCTCCTCGTCAAGGTGGACGTTCTCGTGCCCACCGAGATGAGCCAAGAGTTGCGTGCGGCGGTCGAGTCGTTGGCCAAGGTGACCGAACCGGCACCTCGAGAGCAGCTCGAGGAGGTGTGACGTGATGGACGCGCCCGGTTCTCACGCCGGAGCCAACGCTGAGCGCGCCGTGTACGTCATCTCCGTCGCCGCTGAGCTGGCAGGAATGCATCCCCAGACGTTGCGGATCTACGAGCGAAAGGGTCTCCTCGACCCGGTCAGGACGCCCGGCGGCTCGCGCCGGTTCAGCGATCTCGATCTGGCTCGTCTGCGCCGGATCCAGGAGCTGACCGCAGAGGGTTTGAATTTAGAAGGGGTGCGTCGGGTCCTCGAGCTCGAGACCGAGGTTCGTCGCCTGCACGCACAGATCGACCAGGTGCGCGAAGAGGCCCGTGAGGCCCTCGAGCGTGCACATCGCCACTACCGACGCGAGCTGGTCCCGTTGAACCAGTCGCCCATTCCCTATCGCGGCGCACGTAATCGCGCCCGCGGCTGAACGGTTGAAGAAGGAGAGGATGAACGCAGTTGCCCATTGACCCGCAACGCTGGACGGAGAAGACGCGTGAGGCGTTCTCGGCCGCCACGCGCGACGCCGCGGCACGAGGCAATCCCGAGATCACGCCGGCGCATCTCCTCGCGGCGGTGCTGTCGGATCCCCAGACGATCGCACAGCCGGTGATCGCACGGGTCGGATCGGCTGCCGAGGCGATTGCGGGGCGGCTCTCCGAGGCGCTCGGTCGACTGCCCCGAACAACGGGTGGTGCCGAGCCCACCCTCGGGCGCGATGCCCGTGAGGGGCTCGAGCGCGCCGACGGGCTGCGCGCCGATCTCGGCGACGAGTACCTGTCGATCGAGCACCTGCTGCTCGCCTTCGCCGATGAGCTCGGCATCGACCGGACCCAGCTGCTGAGCGCGCTCCGCGACGTGCGAGGGAGCCACCGGGTGACCTCCCCGACCCCCGAGGCGACCTTCCAGGCGCTCGAGCGCTACGGACGCGACCTCACAGAAGCGGCGCGGCGCGGGAGGCTCGACCCGGTGATCGGGCGTGACGAGGAGATCCGCCGGGTGATCCAGGTCTTGTCGCGTCGCACAAAGAACAACCCGGTCCTGATCGGCGAGCCCGGGGTCGGAAAGACGGCGATCGTCGAGGGTGACGTTCCCGAGACGCTCAAGAACAAGCGGGTGGTCGCCCTTGATCTCGGATCGATGGTCGCCGGCGCGAAGTACCGCGGCGAGTTCGAGGAGCGCCTGAAGGCCGTGCTGAAGGAGATCACCGACTCGAACGGACAGGTGGTCACGTTCATCGACGAGCTGCACACCCTGGTGGGGGCGGGCGCCGCCGAAGGGGCGATGGACGCCGGGAACATGGTCAAGCCTCTCCTCGCGCGGGGCGAACTCCGGCTCATCGGCGCGACCACGCTCGACGAGTACCGCCAGTACATCGAGAAGGACGCCGCCCTCGAACGCCGTTTTCAGCAGGTCTACGTGGACCAGCCCTCGGTCGAGGACACCATCGCGATCCTCCGTGGTCTGAAGGAACGCTACGAGAACCATCACCGGGTGCGCATTCAGGACGCCGCGCTCGTCGCAGCGGCCGTGCTGAGCGACCGCTACGTCACGGGCCGGTTCCTGCCGGACAAGGCGATCGACCTCGTGGACGAGGCATCCAGCCGTCTGCGGATCGAGATCGACTCGATGCCCACCGAGCTCGATGTCGTCATCCGCAGGATCCGCCAGCTGGAGATCGAACGCGTCGCGCTCCAAAAGGAGTCCGACGACGCCTCGTCCGAGCGCCTCGCCAAGCTCGAAGCCGAGCTGGCCGAGCTGAACGAGCAGTCCAACGCGATGACGGCCCACTGGCAGGCCGAGAAGGCCGCCATCGAGGCGATCGGTGACCTGAAGGACGAACTGGAACAGGCCAAGGGGAGGGCGGAGCGACTCGAGCGCGATGGGGACCTCGCGGCGGCGTCCGCCGTGCGATACGGCGAGGTGCCCGACCTCGAGCGGCGCGTCGACGAGGCCACCGACGAGCTGGCAAAGCTGCAGAGCGGACAGCGCTTCTTGAAAGAGGAGGTGGACGCCGAGGACGTGGCCGAGGTGGTGAGCCGTTGGACCGGCGTCCCGGTGACCCGTCTCTTGGAGGGCGAGGTGGAGAAGCTCGTCCGGATGGAGGACTCGCTTCACCAGCGCGTCGTGGGGCAGGACGAAGCCGTCAGGGCGGTGGCCAATGCCATCCGCCGAAGCAGAGCGGGTCTGTCCGATCCCAACCGACCCATCGGTTCGTTCCTCTTCCTCGGTCCGACCGGGGTGGGCAAGACCGAACTCGCCCGCTCTCTTGCCGAGTTCCTCTTCGACGACGATCGAGCGATGGTTCGCATCGATATGAGCGAGTACATGGAGAAGCACACCGTCTCGCGTCTCGTGGGTGCCCCTCCGGGCTACGTCGGATACGAGGAGGGAGGCCAGCTCACCGAGTCGGTGCGGCGACGCCCCTATGCGGTGGTCTTGCTCGACGAGATCGAGAAGGCCCATCCTGACGTCTTCAACATCCTCCTCGCGGTGTTGGAAGACGGCCGGCTCACCGACGGACAGGGCCGCACGGTCGATTTCACCAACACCGTGCTCATCATGACCTCCAATCTGCCGGGCGACCCCGCGGACTTCTTCAAGCCGGAGTTTGTCAATCGGATCGACGAGATCGTGCGGTTCCGGTCCCTGACCGAGGACGATCTGCAGGTGATCGTCGGTATCCAGCTGGCGAGGCTCCGGACGCGTCTGGCGGCGCGCCGGCTCTCGTTGAGCGTCACGGCGTCCGCGGAGACATGGCTCGCCCACGCCGGCTACGACCCCGACTTCGGGGCTCGCCCGCTGCGGCGGGTGATCCAAAGGGAGGTCGAGGACCCCATGGCGCTCGACTTGCTGGCCGGTCGCTACCCCGAGGGATCGACGATCACGGTCGATGTCGAGGGCGACGGCCTGGTCTTGCGCTGAGGGTCGACGTGGGCGCCCGCCTGGCCATCGGCTTACTCAGCGGGGGACGGCCGTGGCGTCTGGCGGCGGGGGAAGCGGTTCGCTCGAGTGGGCGCCGTTGTCCACGACGTCGTCGGTCCAGTCGTGCCCGTTGAAGAATCGGTACTCGTGCCGCCGCGAGGGGTCCGGGTACCAGCCTGCGGGCGGCCCGCTGGCGGGGCCGGGCACCCAGCCGCCCCCTGACGCGTAGGGGTTCGGGCTTCTCGGCGCTGCCGGCGGCGGCGAGAAGCCGGGCTCGACCCGGGTCGTGGCGCAGGCCAGGAAGGCGAGGCACATGCCGATCACGCCCAGCACGAACCCGATGGCCAGCCAGACGTTGGGATGGATGCCCCAGGGGTTTCGCCCGAACTGGCGCCTGAAGAGCGAGGTGCGCACCCCGGACATGACCCCGAAGAGCACCGCCAGGGCGAGTGCGACGACGGTGAACAGGGTCCCGTTCGAGTTGAGCGTGAGCGCCAACTCCACCGGGCCATCGTAGGGCTCCGACCAGGTCTCTCGGACTCCATGGCCAGGGTACAGTGAGACGTAATCCGTAGCCG